>SLGK01000168.1 GCA_007123775.1 Anaerolineae bacterium
TCGTCGTTATGTTTATGGCCGGTGAAGCCCTGGTCGGTTAACTCATGGCCCGGCTCAACGCGCCAGTCGCCGAAAGGCAGATAGTGGGCGGGGCTGCCAGGCATTACTTGACCCTGTTGGGCGTGCCCCTGCCCGTAGCTCATGACGCTGGTGGAGCCTAAGTGGTCGCTGTGAATGTAGAAGAGGCCGTTCTCCCCTTCCTGGTTGCCACTGATGCGGGTGGCGATGGCACGGCCGTTCAGCGCATACGTTTTGCGGGTAATGGTGTATCCGGGTATTGCTTCTGCCAGGCTGGCGTCGCTAACGGCAAATGGGCCAGCCGCTATCTCTGCCTGGTAATAAAACTGAACGCTGGCGGCATTGGCCGGGGCGGTAAAGAAAAGTTCATGCACCATGCCGTCACTCTGGTAGTCGGCGGGGTTGTGCCATAGCTCTACCGTTTCACCCGTGTCGTAATGGGCCATGATGCGGGCACTTTGGGCGGCCGGCAGGCTACCGGCTAATTGCAAGCTCAATTGGTAGTTATTCCCGGCGCTGATGGGGATGGAGGAGGTGTGGCTGGTCAATACCATGTCTTCATAGGCTAGCCAGCCGTCCAGCAGTGGCGTGGTCAATCCCAGGCGGAAGCTGGCAGCATTGGCCGGGGCGGTGAAGCTGCCGTTGTAGGTCACGCCCTGCGGGTTTTGATAGACGTCGCTTTGCCACAAAGTTGCCTGACTTAACAAGAAATTATCCTCGCTGTCGAAGTAGCGTACAATGGCCTGGCCACCGCTGTCGGTTTGCCCAGAAATCAGCAGGGAGAGGTCAAATGACTGTCCGGCGGTCAGGTTAACCGGCGGGCTGTCGTGGGTCAGGTGCAAATCGGTGAAGCTCAGCCAACCGTTGACGCGGGTTGTTTCCAGGACCACTTTCATTGTAGCCGCATTGGTCGGCGGGGTAAAGGCAGGGGTAAAGGTTGACCAGTCGTCGCTGTGCCAGACAAGATGCTCCTGGCTTAGCTTCTGGTTGTTGGCGTTGTAAAAGTGAACGGCGATCTGGCCTCGGCCGTAGCTGAGAGCGGGCAGCAGTTCGCCCTGAATAGCCACATCCAGGCGGTATGCTCGGCCGGGGACGGCCGGCAGCAGCGAACTGGCCAGACGCACCTGGGCTTCATTACTCATGGTAAACAAACCGTTGGCAGCGCCCCAGGTAATGCCGGTCGGGAAATCGGGGTGGGATTGTGACTGCCAAAAGGCCGCGTCGTTATCGCCCGCTATTTCCAAAACGTAAGATTCGCCCTCAAATGGCCCAGGCAAACATTTGTAAGCGCAGGGGTCGGTTTGGTCCACAGCTTCAATTTGCTTAAAGGATAGCCAGCCGTGGCTGTAATGGCTGGATAACCGGATTTTCATGTGGGTTGCCCCCGCCGGCCGTAGACCGTTGCCGCTTATGGTCAACCAGTTGTCCTGGTGAAGCGAATTGACCTGCCAAACAAATTGTTCAGGTCCAATCTGCTCACTGAAAGAGTTATAATAGATGAGGCTAACAGCTGCGCCTCGGCCGTTGGCAGCAGCGGCCACGCCGCCTCTTACCTGCCCTGAGACAATCTGGACATCGCCGTTAATTGGAATAAGGGCAGATGTAAACTGGTTGTGCCCCAGGTTGCTAATGACATAGCTGTATTCGCCGTCGGCGACTGGCAGAGCTGGGCCTTCGCTACCCCGCCAGATGGCAGTGGCCGGAAAGTCGGGGTGGGGATGTTCTGTCCATATGTCGCCCTGTTCGAAGCTGTTGTGATGCAAATTAATCACAAAATCTCCGCCCCCATCTTCTTGGGGAATTATTTCACTCAATGTCAGATTGTCGAAAGACACCCAACCATGCGCTTGCTGCAATGCCAGACTAATGTGGAGTTGACTGTATTGTTGGTCATAGTCTACCGGTCCATGAAACTCAAAACTGTAGAGCTGCCAGGCAGTATTGAGATTTGCAATCTCTAACGAGTGAGACACAGAGTAAAGGGGAACGCCCTCTCCGAATATAATTTGATCAGGCCCTAAGACAATCTCAACTGTAAGTTCTGGTTGCGTTAGAGTGTGATCTGGTTCGTAAATTTCACCCTTGACGTAAAAAGAGAGATTGAAGGTCCGCTGGACAAACTGATGGCTTGGCAAAGAAATCCAGGGGCTTTGAATGTAACCGGACACCAGGTTGCCAAGATACGGCTGGTTGTCAACCCAGGTGGAACTACCAGGAAAAGGATCGCCTTCTACCTGCCAGGTGGGGACGTTGGCCGGTGGGACACCAGCGAAGGGGGTTGTCAGATTGAAATCGGGTTCCAGTTCAGATATAAACTCCCAAGTTGTTGGGACTACTTCCTCTTCGTAGCCGGGAAAGGGGTAGTAGATGACAGTGCCGTCCGGCCTTTCGGTGTAAAGGCGCTGGCCGTTGGCGTCGTAGCCGAAGCGGGTTTCTTCGCCACTGGTGTTGTCGATAACCCTGGTGAGCCGGTTTTCCTCATCGAAGATTTGAGTATAGTCGCGGCCATCATCACCGCGCCAGATCATATTGCCGTTGGCATCATAACTGAAAGTATGTTGGCCGTCAATGTGGGTCACGGCGTGGGGTTGGGCATGAACGTGGCCGGAGTCGGGGTCATTGTAGGTAAA
>SLGK01000024.1 GCA_007123775.1 Anaerolineae bacterium
GCCAGTTGAACCAGTTCGGGATCATATTCATACTGGGTCAAAATTCCTTCCTTCCACAGAACGCCGGGAATGCCCTGCGCTACCATTTCAAAATCAATGAAGCGAGCCTCTTGCCCCAACTCAGCCCCATATTCATCCAGAAAAGCCCTCATGCCGTAACAGCCTACCTCTTCGCAGCCGGAAAAAAGAAACCAGAGTTCGGTATGGTCCAACGGCCGTTCCGCCAGCCACTCCGCCATTGTCAACACCACCCCCACCGAGCTGGCATTGTCGTTGGCCCCCGGTGAATAGGGCGTACTGTCCACTTGCAGCGTAATGACCGTCCCGACCAGATGCAGCAGGGCAAAAGGCATGGCCACCACGTAGGGCCAGACCCAGCCGGTAAAAGCCAGCAGCCCAAACAACAGGGCATTGAGCGGCAGACCCACAAAGACCAGAATCAATAGCAGGCTAAAGAGATGCTGCCGTTCCGGCGACTGGTGGAAGTAAGGAGTGCGGTGGGAGTCGAGATGGGCGACCAGGACGACGCGCTGCCTGACCGCCTGGGTCGGGGCCAGGCGAGCGACCACGTTCTGACTTTTGCCCTGGGGCAGCAACGGCCGTAGCGGGGTATCGCGCAGATTCAGCTCCCGCACCAGCAGCCAGAGCAGCAGCAAGAGCAGCAGGGCGGCAGTGACGCCGGTGAACGGGTTGGCTAAAGGGGCGAGAATGGCGGCAAAAACGGCCGTGCCCATGATATAGCTAAACGGCCGCCAGGCCGACGTCGGGCTGCGAAAGGAGTGCCAATCAAAGGGGATACCAAAGCGGACCATCTCGGCCCGGACAAATTGGGCCGCCTGCTTCTCATCTTCCGTGGTCGAACCGCGTGGCCCAATCTTGCGCGACAGGTGGAACAGATAGACCCAGGCTGTGGTTGCCCACTCCGTGATGGGCCAATCCTCATGTGCGGGCCATTTGCGATGCGTCATGACCTTAAGTGTCCGATAAATGGGACGGGTTGGCAAGTAGCAGAGGCAAATTGCAGGTGGCGGGTTGCGCGTGGCGGGTGGCAGGTAAACCCGCGACCTGCTACCCGCTACCCGCTCACCCGCTCACCTGACCGTGAACGGCAAAAAGATTCGGTGCTGGTCCGGCTCGAAGAGGAGCCACGGCTCGGCCGCCTGGCCGATGACCTCGATTTCGTTGAGGGCCGCTACTTCGCTCCAATGCCAACGGCCGTTGACGGCTTCAATCGTCAGGCGCAGGCGGTCAATCTCCACAGGTGTGTCCAGGTCTAACAACGTGCCGCCCTCACTCAAAGGCAGAATCGGCCCGACGGGGATGGCGGCTACCAGACTGCCCTGACGATAGAGGTGTAAGGTAGCCGCCGCCACCTGGTATGGGCCATACTGTTCGGGTGAACCAAACCCGCCCCAGTCACCACCACCACAATAGCTGCCCTCGTCACAATGGCTGCTGTGCGTGGGCGGCCCTACCAACCGAATCTGGCGCACCCGCTGCCCGGCCGGCCAGTCCAGGGCCACCCACTCGCCCACCGACTGGCCCAGGGCCGACAGCCAGCCGGTCGTGCCATCCTGGTAGCCGGTATAATAAAGGTGGCTGTAGAAGGGGGCCATTTGCGGACCGTCGGCCGGGGCCGGCACCCAGCCGCGCCGGTCGTTGATCCGGCCCGGCACAAAAAAGTCGTAATCGGAGGGATGGTATGAACTGGCGCTGGCTGTGGCAAAGGGGGCCACATTCTGCCAGCCGGTATCGGCCAATGCCAGCACATCATCCAGCGTGCCGCTGACGTGGCCCATGTGGCAGCCGGTGCAGGTGACTACCTCGCCGGGCCGGGACCAACTGCTGCCCTGAGCAATGCTGGCGTAACCCCGATTCCAATCACGTACCAAACGGCCGTTTTCATCCCGCAGCACAATAAAACCCATCACGTCGGCCGGCACGGTCATGGTAAAAGCCCCGGCCAGGCTCACCGGCACCGTATCCCACAACACCGCCCGCACCTGCGTATCCTGCTGAAAGTCGTCGCAAGGCTGCGGGTAATGGGGCGGATAACAAAACGCGCCGGTAAACTGGTTAGCGTCCAGCCACAGTTCGGCCCAGGCCACGCTGCCCGGCGGCGGCGAATTGTTAACAAAGGGGCTGTAGAGCGAGGGGTTGGCGTAGATGTTGGGGTTATGGATGACCGAAGTTTCGATCTCATCCGGGCCGAGACTGCTGAAGTCATACTGGGGCAGTGTGTGGGGGACGTTCCACAGCGCGGGGTCGTCGGCGGCGGTCATGGCAAAGCTGTCGGGCCGGGCCGTCCAGCCGGTACGGGCCACAATCGGTTTGGCGTCCATAATGTCGGCCGTACCCAGCCCGACGCCATCCAGATCAATGGGAATGAGCGTCTGGTCGCTGCCGTCAACGTCCATTACGTGCAGCCGGTAGCGCAGGTTAGAGCCTTGCAGGTTAAAAACGTGGCCATAATCTTCGTATGTGCCGCTGGTGGGCAGGCTATCATCCTGGCTCGACTGGGAATAGAGGATACGGCTGTCGGGCAAGCCCCAGGGATGAATGGCGTAAGGGCCGGAGGTGTCCCCCTGGCCCCACGCTTTGTCATAGGTCAGGCCGGCGATGGCGTCGGTGGCGTTGGCGTACATCAGGTCCAGGCCGGGATAGGCGATGCGAATACCCGTCTCCAGCGTGGTGTGGACCATCGTGCTGTCCTGCTGCGAGGTGTAGGCCACCAGGTAATCATCCGGTTGATCGTTGTTGACGATGACGGCCGGCTGGGCGGCGTGGAAGGTGTCAAAGAAGCCGGAATCGTTGGTAATGGCCCAGATGTAGCGGGGCGTCCAGGCCAGCCGTTGGAAATCGGTGCCGTCCGGGTTGACCGTCATCAGGTGCCAGGTGTTGGGAGCGTCGCGCACCTGGAAACCACCGGGCAAGATGGCCCGCGCCGGGTTAAATGGGGCGTCGGGATTGGGCAAAATGTAGGTACCATCAGCCAGCCAGGTGCCGGTATCGCTGTTGTCAATCCGGTTGTAGATGCCGCTGTTGCTGGGCTGGTTGAACTGGTTCCACCAGCGGGTGAGCAGGATACGGCCGTCGGGCAGGGGCGTGGGATGCAGTACGCCGCCCCGCTCGCTGGTCACGCGCCGCACATCTTCACCATCCGGCCCCATGAGGTACAGATTGAACGATGTGCGCTGGTCGTAATGGGTGCGGCTGGGATAGCGGGAGGAGACAAAAGCGATACGGCCGTCGGCCAGATAAGCCGGGAAGAGGTCGTGGTAATGTTGGTAGGTCTGCTGGTTGCCGAACTGGCCGGCGTTGGGGATGGCAAAATCGCGGTCGGAAAAGGTCAACTGGCGCAAGCTGCTCCCGGCAAAGTCGCCGACCGCCACTTCATACAGCCGCCAGCCGTAGTCGGGATGGTTACGATTGATAGTTTTGGCCCCGGCAAAAACAATGCGGTCGGCGGCAAAGTTGACGTCGGGCGACTGCACGTCCACCAATCCCGGCAGATTGTAGACGTGCAGCGTGCCGTCCGGCTGGCGCTGCACCAGTTGGCTGCCAGGTGCGTATTTGGTCAGGCCGGTGCCAAACTGCCCCGCCGGGCCTAACTCGCTGCCAAAAATGGTATCGGGCGTGGCCAAATGGGCACGGGCCACAAAGATGATAGGGTCAGCGGGCAAACTGGCCGGCTGGCTGCGAACGGCCGTGTGCCAGACGGCCAGTATGCCCAAGAACAGAACAGCTATGAGTAGAAAACGGCCGTAAGAAAACCTCAAGATTGATCGCATACGCCACTCCTTCGAAAATAGGACGCAGATTAACGCGGATAAACGCAGATGATTTTCATTTATCGTGGTGCGCTGCGCCCATGGGGAACTCCTTTATAAATCGGACGGAGGACGGATAACCGAGGACGGATGACCTCTCCGTCCTTCGTCGTCGGTCCTCCGTCATTTTCATTGGTAAGCAGTCTATGATGCGGGGTACGATGCGTGGTGGGTAGCATAGGTTTGCCTCGCAAAAGGATAACGGATATAGGTCGGGTCGTCCATAGTAAATGCGTACGATTGACTTTGAATCCTACCAGGGCTTGGTACAATAAAGCCAGCAACCAATACGCAACACGCAACACGCAACACGCAACACGCACTACGCAACACGGAGGACCTATGAAAAACCTGCTACAAAAACTGAACCTGCAAGAAATCAATTCCGGCACCTGCACCGGGCCGGACGGCTGGCTGGAGACCGGCGGCAAGCCACTCGTCTCCTACAACCCCACCAGCGGCGAGCCAATTGCCCAGGTCATTTCGTCAACGGCCGATAGCTACGATACGGTAGTCAAAGCGGCTCAGGACGCCTTTCTGACCTGGCGCGAGACTCCGGCCCCGCAGCGCGGCCTGCTGGTGCGCGATTTGGGCAACCTGATCCGGCAGTACCAGGAGCCGCTGGGCGAACTAATCAGCCTGGAAATGGGCAAGATCAAGGCCGAAGGCGTCGGCGAAGTCCAGGAAATGGTGGACATTTGTGACTTTGCCCTGGGCCTGTCGCGCCAACTGTACGGCCTGACGATGCACTCGGAACGGCCGAAACACCGCATGTACGAGCAGTGGCACCCCCTCGGCCCCATCGGCATCATCACCGCCTTTAACTTCCCCGGCGCCGTCTGGTCCTGGAACGCCGCCATTGCCGCCGTTTGTGGCAATACCAACATTTGGAAGCCGTCCGAACTGACGCCGCTGGTCTCGGTAGCCATTCAACATCTGGCCAACCAGGTGATGGCCGACTACGGGCTGAGCGGCATTTTTGCCCTGACCATCGGCGGCGGCGAGATAGGCCAACTGCTGACCAAAGACAAGCGGCTGCCGCTCATCTCCTTCACCGGCTCAATCAAAACAGGTCGCATTGTGGCCCAGACGGTAGCCCAACGACTCGGCCGGACCATCCTGGAATTGGGCGGCAACAACGGCATCATCGTGGCCCCCGACGCCAACCTGGATTTGGTGACACGCGGCGTTGTCTTCGGCGCAGTGGGCACGGCCGGGCAGCGCTGTACCTCTACCCGCCGCCTCATTATGCACCAGGATGTGGCCGCCACGCTGACGGAGCGGCTGGTCAATGCCTATAAGCAAGTACCCATTGGCGACCCGCTGGAAGATGGCACCTTGATGGGACCACTGGCAACGGATACGGCCGTTCGTCAAATGATGGATGCCCTCGAACAGGCTACTCAAGAAGGGGGCGAAATCCTCACCGGCGGCCGGCCGCGCCCCGACATCGGCCCCAACTTTGTGGAACCGACCATCGTCAAAATGCCGGCCCAAACCGACATCGTGCGCGAAGAGACGTTCGCCCCCATCCTCTACCTGCTGGAATATGACAGCTTTGAAGAAGCGATGGCCATCCACAACGGTGTCACCCAGGGGCTTTCCAGCGCCCTCTTCACCGACAGCATGAGAATGGCCGAAGCCTTCCTCTCCGCCGCCGGCTCCGACTGCGGCATTGCCAACATCAACATCGGCACTTCCGGCGCGGAAATCGGCGGGGCCTTCGGCGGCGAAAAAGATACCGGCGGCGGCCGCGAGTCCGGCTCCGACGCCTGGAAAGGCTACATGCGCCGCCAGACCAACACGATCAACTGGTCCACCGAACTGCCACTGGCGCAGGGCATTTCGTTTGGCGACTAAGTGACGGAGGACGGAAGACGGAGGACCGAAGCACCCACCTCCGTCCTCCGTCCTCGGTCTTCCGTCCCCCTATGGCCAGCCGCGTCCAAATCCCTCTCCGCCAGATTCGGGCCGTACAGCGGGATACGCTGGGCTTTTTGCGGCGCAGTTTTGAGCAGCACGGCGACTTTATTGAGTACCCGGTTGGACTCTTTTCCGCCTTTCAACTGACCGCCCCCGACCTGATTGAGCACATCTTGCTCCACAACTACCGCAACTACAGCAAAGAGACTATCCAATTCACCACCCTGGCCGAAGTGACCGGTCAAGGCTTGCTCACCAGCAGTGGCGACCACTGGCTGAAACAGCGGCGGCTCTGCCAGCCCGCCTTCCACCGCCGCTATCTGGACCATATGGCTGCTGTAATCGGGCAGGCGGCCGAGCGGCTCTGCCAACGCTGGCAAAAGTTGGCCGCAGACAAAACCATCATCGACCTGGACGCGGAGATGATGCAGGTGACGCTGGAGATTATCGGCGAGCTGCTCTTTAACGCCGACCTGAGTGACCGCGCCGGTAAGCTGACGCAGGCAGTTAACGAACTGCTCGATTATGTGATGTACCGGGCCTACAATCCCCTCTCGGCCGTGACGCGCCATCTGCCCACGCCGCGCCAGCGTCGTTTTCGGCAGGCGTTGGCTTTGTTGGAGAGATTGATCGAGCAGCGTTCAGTAGCCAGTGGGCAGTATTCAGTAGCGGGGATGCTGGCGGAGACGGGGATGGACAGAACCGCGCTGCGGGATGAGTTGATGACTTTCTTGATTGCCGGACACGAGACGTCGGCCAGCGGGCTGACGTGGCTTTTCTACTCGTTGAGTCAGGCTGAGGCGGTACGAGAGCGGTTGGAGAGTGAGGTGGATGGGTTAAACGGCCGTTTCCCCACCCTCACCGATCTACCCCAACTCCCCTACCTGACCCAGGTGATGCAGGAATCGCTGCGCCATTTCCCACCCTCCTGGCTGATCAGCCGCCGGGCATTGGCCGATGATCTACTGCGCGATACGGCCGTTCCCCGCCGCTCCTACATTATCATCAGCCCCTACACCATCCACCACCACCCTGACTACTGGCCCCATCCCGACCGGTTCGACCCTGACCGTTTTGCTCCCGGCCAGGCCGAACAGCGGCCCCGCTTCGCCTACATCCCCTTCGGCGGTGGCCCGCGCCTCTGCATCGGCGACCGGCTGGCCCAGTTGGAGATGCAGCTAATCACAGCCATGGTCACGCAGCGCTTTCGCTTGCGCCTGGTTGAGGGTCATCCTGTGGAGCCGGTCGGTCGCGTCACCATCCGCCCCCGGCACGGCATGGCTATGCGAATTGAGCGCAAATTTGGCTCTTAGCTACTGGTCCACTTGCCTTCTCAACGCTATAATAACAGCCTGTAATACGAATTCTTAATCGTTGGAGATTTAGTATGATTACCGTTTCTGTTTCACCCAAATATCAGGTCGTTATCCCCAAAGCCATCCGCGAATCGCTAGACATTCAGCCTGGACAAAAGATACAGGTGGTGCAGTATCAAAATCGAATTGAGCTTATCCCGATCAGGCCGGTTAAGTCAGCACGCGGATTTTTGAAAGGGATTGATACGGCCGTTCATCGTGAAGAGGATCGCGAACTATGAACGTCGTAGACTCATCCGGCTGGCTCGAATATTTTGCCGACGGACCCAACGCTGAATTCTTCGCCGACAGTATCGAAAATTTAGACGAACTGATTGTGCCTGCAATCAGCCTATACGAAGTGTTCAAGCGTGTCCTGCAACAAAAGGGTGAGAGCCAAGCCCTGGAAGCAGTAGCCATCATGATGCAAGCAACGGTTGTGTCCATAGACAGCAAGATTGCTCTTCACGCCGCCAGGCTCTCAGATTCGCTAAAGATACCGATGGCCGACAGCTTAATTCTGGCTACGGCCCGCGAATATCAGGCAACTCTGTGGACCCAAGATTCTGATTTTGAGTCACTTCCTGATGTCAACTACATCACGAAAAAACCGTAAAGCGAACTTAATCTATGACCAATTTTGACAATACACAAACGGCCGTTTCCCCCACCACCTCCATCTTCCACACCCTGCGCCAATTCCTCTGGCCGGCCGACGATGGGCAGGGGCTAGGCACATTTGCGGGCGTCTACCGGCCCACCATTTTGACCATTCTGGGCGTCATTATGTACCTGCGCCAGGGCTGGGTGGTGGGACAGGCCGGGCTGCTGGGCGGTATTCTCATCATCCTGCTCACCTTCACCATTACCGGCACGGCCGCCCTCTCTCTTTCCTCCATTACCACCAACATTCGCGTCCGGGCCGGCGGCGTCTTCTCCATTATCAGCCAGTCGCTCGGACTGGAGCCGGGCGGCAGTATCGGCGTGCCGCTCTATCTGGGGCAGGCCCTTTCATCGGCGCTCTACATCTACGGCTTTAGCGAGGCCTGGCTCTATATTTTTCCCCACCACAACCAGATGCTCGTGGCCTACTGCATCTTCCTCGTTGTCTTTGCCACCACCCTCATTTCCACCAGCCTGGCCTTTCGCCTGCAAGGGCTGGTCATGCTGGTCATTCTGGCCTCATTGACCTCGATTGGCCTGGGCCTGACCAATCTGGGGGGACAGACGATGCTCCACGAGCCAACCCTGTGGGGCACGTTTGAAGCGGGCGGTTTCTGGGTCCTGTTTGCCATCTTCTTCCCGGCCGGGACCGGCGTCAAGGTGGGAGCCAGCATGTCGGGCGCGCTCAAGAATCCGCGCTACAGCATCCCGCGTGGCACGCTGGCGGCCGTGGCCACCGCCCTGACCGTCTACATCCTGATGTCGATCTGGTATAGCCTCGTGGCCGATCCCGCCGAATTACAGACCAACTTCCTGGTTGTGGTCGATAAGGCGGCCTGGGGGCCATTGGTCCTGGTTGGTATTTTGGCTTCGACCTTTACGGCCACGCTCAGCTCGCTGGTAGCTGCCCCACGTGTCTTGCAGGCGTTGGGCGAACACAAAATCGTGCCCGGTCATGGCCTGTGGGGGCAGTTGACGGCCAAAGGGGAGCCGCGCAATGCGGCCCTCTTTACCGGCGGATTGGTCGCCTGCGCCCTGCTGCTGGGTGGTCTGGACCGGGTGGCCGTGCTGATCACGATGTTCTTCTTGATCATCTACCTGACCATCAACGTCGTGATGCTGATTGAGCAGAGTTTGGGGATGATTTCTTTCCGGCCGCTGTTTCGTATACCGCGAATCGTACCCTTAATCGGTACGGTGGCCTGCCTGATCGCCATTTTTGTCATCAGCCCCAGCTTTGCCCTGATTGCCCTGATTTTGATTCTGGCCATCTACGTCTACCTGGTGCAGCGCCGCCTGGAAACGCCGTGGGAGACGGTTCGCAGCAGCATTTTTGTTTCGCTGGCCGACTGGGCCGCCAAACAGATTGCCCGTTCGCCGGAGGAGGCCAACGAACGCTCCTGGAAACCCGACCTGCTGGTTCCGGTTAAATCGCGCAGCCAGATTGACGGCAGCTTCCGCTTTTTGCACCTGCTGACCGAGCCGAAGGGATCACTGAAGATCGTCGGCATTCGGGTAAGAGAATCGGACGACGAAGGACAAAAGACGGAAGACGGCGTCGATTCTCCGTCCTCAGTCCTCGGTCCTCCGTCTACTGAAGAAACGGCCGATAACCTGGAACAAATTGCCGACGTCGCTGCCGAATTCCGCAAGGAGGGCGTTTTTACCACGTCGGTGCTGATCAGCTCCGCCTCGCTGCTGAACGGGGTGCGGGTGAGCGCCAACATCATGTACGGCAGCTATTTCCGACCGAACACGCTGTTTGGGCTGGCCCACCTGTACGATCAGGAGACATTGCAAGGGTTTGTGGACACGGCCGTTGCCAACCAGATGGGTGTCGCTCTGATGTACCAGCATCCCGAAGCGGCGCTGGGCCACGAGCGGCGCATCAACATCTGGGTCAGCGACCGCAGCCCCGATTGGCAGTTGGGCCTGCGGCTGGTCAATCTGGACCTGTCGCTGCTGCTGGGCTACCAGTTGTACCGCAACTGGCGCGGCCCGCTGCGGCTGCTGACCGTGTGCCGCGAACCGGATGAGATGGAAAACGGCCGTCGCTTCCTCAACCAGCTTATCGACGACGCCCGCCTGCCCGGCCATACCCAATGCCACGTCTACCAGGGCACGCTCCTGGAGCAGGTACGCGAAGCCCCCCAGGCCGACCTCAATATCTTCGGCCTGGCGCGGCAGGTGGACAAACAATTCCTGGATACACTGGTTCGTCGCAGCGGCAGCTCCTGCCTCTTCGTGCGCGACTCTGGCCGGGAAAGCGCGTTGGCGTAAACAAACCGTAGGGGCAGACCTATGTGTCTGCCCTGTGTCTGCCTTTGTCTGCCCGATTGAGGGCACACACACGGGTGTGCCCCTACTGCCCTGTGTCTGCCCGATTGAGGGCACACACACGGGTGTGCCCCTACTGCCCTGTGTCTGCCCGATTGAGGGCACACAC
>SLGK01000246.1 GCA_007123775.1 Anaerolineae bacterium
CCGGCGCAGCGTGGGGCCACGGCCGTATATGCCACCGACCGCACCGGTGCCTGGGTAGACAGCATCACCATCAGCGCCAACCCATCTTCCCAGGATGTCTTTAACCAGATGATTGCCGGCACGGTAGACATCCATACCCAGGAGATAACCGGCTCACCTGCCCTCTACGCCCAGGCCCAGAATCATCCCAACGTGGCTGCCTACCTGGCCCCAAGCGGCGCCTACCATGAGCTGTCCTTCAATCCGGCCGGGCCGGTATTTAGCGGCACGGGCCAGCTCAACCCGTTTGCCGTGCCCGAAATCCGGGCGGCCATGAACCGGCTAATTGACCGCAGCCATCTGGTCAACAGCGCTTACGGCGGCCTGGCCATTCCCCGCACCAGCATGTTGGCCCCGGCCCGGCCCGACTACACCCGCTACTTTAGCCTGATGCAGACGATAGAAGCAGAATATGCCTATAGCTTCCAGGCGGCCAATACGGCCATCACGGCCCGGATGAACACGCTGGGGGCCAGCCGCATCGGCAATACCTGGCACTACAACGGCGAACCGGTCACGCTCATTTTCCTCATTCGCAACGACGACGTGCGGCTGACGGTGGGCAACTACGTGGCCGACCAACTGGAAGCGCTGGGTTTCATCGTAGACCGGCAATATGTCAATGCGGCCCAGGCCGGCCCTATCTGGCTCAGCAGCAACCCCAACGACGGCCTGTGGCACATCTATACCGGCGGCTGGGTATCGCCCCAAATCAACACCAATCAGGAGGGGGATTTCCAATTCTTCTACACGCCAAGTGGACTTCCTTTTCCGCTGTGGCAGGCGTATACGCCTGTGCCCGCGCTGCAAAATGCGGCCGACAGTCTGGCCGACCGGACCTATACGACGCTGGCGGAACGGGATGATTTGATGGAAACGGCCGTTACCCTATCCATGCAAGATTCTGTCCGCATCTGGCTGGCCGATTTGCAGGGCTTTACCCTGCGCCGCACCGACGTCACGGTCGGTCATAACTTGCTGGGCGGGCTGCCCGCTTCCGACGTCTGGCCCTACACCCTGCGTTTTGTCGCTGCCGAGGGGGGCAATATCAACATGAGCCACCCCGACTTCCTCAACAGCCCCTGGAATCCGCTGGCCGGCAGCAATTGGCTCTACGACGTGACCACCATGCGGGCGCTGGCCGACAGAGGGCTGATCCGCCACCCGGTCAACGGCCTCTACCTGCCGCAGCGCATCGAAAGCGCCACCGTGACGGCCCAATCCGGCCTGACCATTCGCCAGAGCTATGATTGGGTCACGCTGGCCTTCGCCCCGACCGTCGAAGTGCCGGGCGACGCCTGGGTAGACTGGAACGCCACCAGCCAGACCTGGATTACGGCCGACCAAAAGTTTGGCACAACCCAAACGGCCAGTATCAAGAGCGTCGTTGTGTATCCCAACGATCTGTTCGACACCATTACCTGGCATGACGGCAGCCCGCTCTCCCCGGCTGACTTTGTGATGGCCATGATCATGCCTTTTGACATTGCCAACCCGGCCAGCACCATTTATGATCCCTCGATGGTGCCGGGCCACAACGCTTTCATGAGCCAGTTCAAGGGCTTCCGCATCACCTCGACCAACCCGCTGACGATTGAGTATTACACCGACCAGTGGGACCTGGACGTGGAGAAGAATGTCTACCCGCTCTGGCCGGTATACGGCCGTAGCGAAGCGCCCTGGCACACCATGGCGGTGGGCCAGATGGCCGACTGGGGTGGTTTCCTGGCCTTTTCCAGCGCCAAAGCCAGCGCCAATGCCATACCCTGGATGAACTACCTGGGCGGAGCCGGGTTTAGCACGTTGGCGGCCTATGTGCCTTATGGCCAGTCGATCACCTACATTCCCTATTCGCCCACGCTGCTCAACTTCATGACCACCGCCGAGGCCACCGACCGCTGGAACAACCTGCAAGATTGGCTGGATGATCATGACCATCTGTGGGTCGGCACGGGGCCGTTTTATCTGGACACAGTATCCCTGGACGACAAAACGATGACGCTGCTGCGTAACCCCAATTTCCCCGATCCAGCCGATAAGTGGGCGGGCTTTGAGGCCGATCCGTCGCCGCCATCGCTGACCATCAACTTTACTACCGGCGCGCCGGGCAGCTTTTTTAACATCACGGGCACGGGCTATCCGGCCAACCGCACGGCCACGATCTCCATCAACGGCGTGGTGGTGGGGACGGCGCTGACCGGGGATGACGGCAGCTTTAACATCACGCTGCATACTGCCCCCGGCAGCGGCGAGGGCACCTACATTGTGACGGTCAGCGTCAATCCGCTCGCCTCTGTGCAGTACCAACTGGACGCCAGCGCACCGCTGCGGGCGCAGGAAGGGGAACTGCCCGTCTATGACGTGCCGGAGGACGTGCCGGCGTTTAGCCAGTTTGTCTATTTGCCAGTCGTGCTGCGGTAAGAGGGGTAGGAGAGGGGAGGGCGATCTGAGACACGGCCGTTTTTATGTGTACGGCCGTGTCTCAGGTCAAAAAAGCCTTAGTCGCTAACAGATGCGGTTGGGCGAGTCATGCCCGATGTATCAACACCCAGGTCTGCCAGACTATCCTGCAAAACCTGAATGATATAAAGACCGTTGTGGGCATAAGCACCCTTATCTTTAGCCACATACTGGTAGTTATAAGCGGCCCGCAGTAGGCGTGGTGTCCAACTATTGTATTGATTGGCCCGGTCAATTTCCTCGGGGTCAGCAATGCCATTGTCGTTCAAATCATTGAAGTAATAGGGGAATTGGGCTGATGAGTAAACAATAGGCGCACCAACGGTCTCGCGGGCATATGCTTGAATCGCCTCATAGAGCAGTTCGTGCAGATATTTGATCTCAAAAGCCAGCCCTTGTTCAGCATCCCCGTTACCGGAATAGTCAATGGGGCGGACGCGAATGTCAGGCAGATCGGCGGCCGAGTTCACGTTGTCGTGACAGGTGGTGCAGGATTGGTACAGTACTTCCTGCGCGTGAACTGAGTGACACTCAGAGCAGCTATCAAAGGCGGGTACGTGGGGATTACGGCCGATATACTCCTGACCAGGATATTCATACGCACCCTGGGCTTCGGTACCAAAGAGGGTAGCTCCGGCCGAGAAATAATGGATGTTCAGGAAGCGCAATTGTTCGCCTATTGTATCCGCTGGCGTATCGCCGATCAGACGATTGACGCTGACTGTTGACTCCCGCCCTTGATGGCATTGCAAACAGGTGTTGCTGGCCGGATCGCCGATAGATAGAACCGCACCGCTGGGGAACGTTACCTGCTCTACTTCATAAATAGAGTAGGTGCCCAGGTTGTCATGACAGGTTGAGCAGCTTAAGCTGGAGGATGGCGGCTGGCTGATATTGACCCCATGCTCCAGGAAGAAGGGTAAACCGGTAGCCGTATGGCACTTGCTGCATGTGGCTGGTACGGCTCCCGGCACGTCCCAGTTGCGGAAGGAGGCTTCAGTATGGGAGAAGTGGCCGTGGTCGTTACGGCGAGCATTGCCCATATCAACCGGGTCAGACAGGGCCTCATTCAGGCTGTTAATAGAGTCATGCAGCAGTTGGATGATATATTTGCTGCCGTGGGCATAGCTGCCGCTGTCTTTCAGAGAGACCTGATAGTTGTAGGCAGCTTTGGCCAGGCGCGGGGTCCAAGCATTATAGCGGTTGGGGAAGACGCCTTCATCGGCGCTGATCTGGCCATCACCGTCTGTGTCAATGAAGAAGTAAGGATGGGCATTGAAGTAGCCAATGGGCGTACCGGGCACTTCCACGGCGTAGCGCTGCATCGCTTCCATGAGCATCTCTTGCAGGTTGCGGATTTCAAAATAGATGCCTTTGGTCAGGTTGCCGTCACCGTCAAAGTCAGCCATAGAGCCTTGTGTGCGGATGTTGACCAGGTCGCTGGCAGTGCGTACATTTTCATGGCAGGTAGCGCACTGGATAACCTCGACTTCGAGGGTGTGGGGGTTGTGGCAGTCTACACAGGTGGTAAAGGGGGCGGGGTGGTCAAAACGGCCGTCGTACAACATCCCCTCATATTCATAGCCACCCATGGCCAATGAGCCATGCTGCGTAGCCGCCGCGGCGTAGAAATGGATATTGGTAAAGCCTAAATCCTCGCTAACCGTGTCTTCGTCATCCGGGCTTAGACCGGCCCGCTCAATCGAAGCATTGACTGTTGCTGTCGAAGCGCGACCCTGATGACACTCCATACAGCGGGCCTCAGCACCTCGCGCGTGAATCTCTGCCCCGGAGGGGAAAGTGACGCTGGTCAGATTGCTGGCCACCGGATTGTGGCAGGCTTCACAGGTAATCACCGTACCAATCGGGGCCGGATTATTGACCACGCCAAACTCACTGCCGTCTACGCCCAGATAATCCAGGTAGCCGGTTGTTGAATGACATTTGGCACAGCTAATGGGGATTTCCTGATCATCGGTGCCATCCCAATTGGTAAAAGAGCGGGACTCGGCGTTGGCATGGGGAGAATTGGCCCACTGCCGCTCAAAGGGGATGTGGGCTACGGCGGGTTCTAGCAAGACCTCTACCGGAACTTCCACAATGCGCGTGACTTCAACTTCTACCGTTTCGCCAGGAACTTCCACAGTTTGTTCGACAATACGGGTCACTTCAACCGGTTCGGCTTCCCGGCAAGCAGCTATTACGCTCCCCATCACCAGCAGCAAAGCGACAACAATGAACCATCCAAATCTCTTAGGGATCATGCCAACCCTCCTTAAGGTAGCATAAGTGGAAACAGGGAAATACTGCTCCGAGCTATAGGCAGCCATTATACTAATTTTTGCCTTTAACACAAGTTTCAGGTTATCATGGTAGCCACTTTGTTCAACCCATTGTGGTGTTGTCTCGATTTACTAGGCAGTCAGGAAAACGCCTCGATCCATAAGGAAGTCGGCCGTGAACATCAAGCTCTTTCCCTTATTTATACTTGTTGCTGTGCTAAGTTTCGCCTCTGCCTGCGTCAGTCCGCCAGGGCCAGTTGGCCCCGAAGGGCCAATGGGACCACAAGGTTTACCCGGCCCGGCCGGGCCTGCGGGCGCATCGGGACCGGCGGGCGCGCCCGGAGCTGATGGACTTAGCTATGAGCATCCCACCTTTGTTGGTAGTCCCACCTGTGCCGAATGCCACCAGGATATTTACGATAAATTTGTATTGAGCGGCCATAACTGGAAGCTCAATGCTGTTAGCGACGGTCAGCCCCCGGAATATCCGTTCAGCTCTGTCCCTTCTCCGCCCGATGGCTATACCTGGGATGACATTGCATACGTGATCGGTGGTTATAATTGGAAGGCCCGTTTCATTGGTCATGATGGCTTCATTATCACCGGCGATGAGGATGCTACTACCCAATATAATTTATTCAACGCCCGCCTCGGTTTGGGCGATGATTGGGTGGCTTATGGGGCGGGGCAGGAACGGCCGTATACGTGTGGCAGTTGTCATACGACCGGCTATAGCCCGGTAGGTAATCAGGACGGTTTACCCGGCTTGATCGGTACCTGGGCTTTTGCCGGCATTCAATGCGAAGAGTGTCATGGTCCGGGCAGCCTGCACGTGGAAAACCCGCTGGCTTATAACCTGCTGATAGACCGCGAGCCGGCTGCCTGCGGTCAATGCCATATACGGGGTGAAGGGCCGGAAACCGTGCCTGCTTCCGGCGGGTTTATCCGCCACCATGAGCAGTACGATGAACTGTTCCAGAGCAAACATTCGGTCATCAATTGTGTCACTTGTCATGATCCCCATGAGGGCGTCATCCAACTGCGCCAGGCCAATGTAGAAACGACGCGCACTACCTGTGCTAACTGCCACTTCCGCGAAGAGAAGTACCAAAACATTGAAATTCACCAACTGGTCAACGTCAGTTGTATTGACTGCCACATGCCGCATGTGACTAAGAGCGCAGTGGGAGACGCCGACCGCTTTGCCGGAGACATTCGCACCCATATGATGGCTATCAATTATGACCTGGAAAGCCAGTTTACCGAAGATGGGCTGTTTGCTATGCCCCAGTTGTCGCTGGACTTTGCCTGCCGTAGCTGCCATATTGAGGATGGTCTCGGCCGGCCGCGCTCTGTCGAGGTGTTGCGTGATGCGGCTATTGGCTACCACTGGCCACCCTACATACAGCGGGTAATAGCGCCCGAAATGGAGCCGGTGGTGGATGAGCCACTGGAAGATAATGGTCTGGATGTAGAAGCAGATGAATAAGCCGCCACCATATCGAACAACCTGGCCTATTGTGGTTGTCCTCCTATTTGGTGCGTGGCTGCTGTGGGCAGATCAGGTTACTAAAGTTCAGGCTGAACCGTTAGCGGCTGCTGTTACACAATCAACAACGGCCGTTCATGCCACAATCCCGGCTGACCTATCTTGCCGTAGCTGTCATGGGGCGACCGATGCCCAAATGACTTTCCCCTCTGGTGAGCAGAAGTCGGTGCAGGTGGATGTGGCTGCGCTGGACCGGTCGGTACACGGCCGTATCACCTCATCTCCCCTGGCCTGTACCGACTGTCACCGGCCGGCAGCCGCTTTTCGCTTCCCCCACGCGCCCCTGGCCGTGCCCGACCTGGACACCTACCGTCAGGTCCGGGCACTCGGCTGTGAGCATTGCCATACCCCCCAACCCCATCTGACCAGCCACCCCGGACCGGCAAGCGACAACCCGGTGCTGTG
The DNA here is from genome assembly GCA_007123775.1 of Anaerolineae bacterium. Lineage (GTDB taxonomy): Bacteria > Chloroflexota > Anaerolineae > Promineifilales > Promineifilaceae > SLGK01. The sequence continues at coordinate 6,736 of SLGK01000246.1, forward strand.
TACCGACTGCCACACCGGGCATGAGGTGCAGCCCACGTCCGCCTGGCAGGCTGGCACGGAAACGACCGCCTGTTTGACCTGCCACGTAGATGAGGACCATAACCGGCTGACGACGCTGATTCAGGCGGGCATGTTTGCCACTGAGCCGGACGACCTCTACTGCCTTTCTTGCCACACGCAGCCAGGTCTGACGCTGACGCTGGCTAACGGGGATGTGCTGGATTTGACGGTTGACCCGGATGATCTGGCTCACTCGGTGCATGGGCCGGGCAATGAGTGGGGGGCGCTGAGCTGCACCAATTGTCATGAGAATTATTTATACCCCCACGAGCCGGTAACGGCCGTTTCCGCCCGCGACTATTCCTTAGAAAAATACGCAACCTGCGCCACCTGCCACGAGCAAAATTACGAGAAAACGCTGACCGACGTTCACGGTGGCGCGTTGGCGGCCGGCGTGCAGGAAGCGGCCATGTGTACCGACTGTCACGGTGCCCATGACACCCAGCCGCTGCGCGGGGCCAATCTGGAAATTGGGCTGACCTGCCAGCAGTGCCACAGCGCCATTTATGAAGAGTACACCGACAGCGTGCATGGGGCGGCTCTGGTAATGGATGGCGATCTCAACGTGCCCACCTGCATTGATTGTCACGGGGTACACGACATCCGGCCCATTACCGCCCAATTCCGCTACCAGTCGCCGCAAACGTGCGCTCAATGCCACGTCGATGAGGAGTTGATGGGGCAGTATGGCATCTCGACCGATGTGTTTAACACCTACGTGGCCGATTTTCACGGCACGACGGTCACACTTTTTGACCACGCCGGTTTTGAAGATGAAGACCCGCTGGTTCGGACCAATATGGCCGTTTGTTCTGACTGTCATGGGGTGCATAACATCATGGCTACTGATGACCCTGACACTGGCATCGCCATTAAAGAGAATCTGTTGATCACCTGCCAGGAGTGTCACCCGACGGCTACCGCCAATTTCCCTGACGCCTGGACCAGCCACCACCAGCCGTCGCTGGAACACAATGTGTTGACTTTCCTGGTGATAACCTTTTACCAGATATTTATCCCGCTGGTCCTCGGCTTCCTGAGCTTCCTGGTCCTGACCGATATCTACCGGCGTGTCCGCTTCCGCTTGCAGTCCGGTTGAAATTCTTACCGCTAAGACGCCAAGAGCGCAAAGAGAAGTAAAGAAAAATCTTGGCGTACTTCGCGTCTTAGCGGTGAAAAAAAGATTTAACCGCCAAGATGCTAAGAGCGCGAAGGAAGAAGTAAGAGCGATGAATATTGAGGCGGTTGGTAAAGAAATTGTAGATTCGGCCGTGAAGGTTCATCGGACTTTAGGACCAGGTTTATTGGAATCGGCTTACCAGCAATGTTTGGCTTACGAGCTACGAAAACGGGATTTGCGGGTAGATTGTGAAGTAGTTTGCCCGGTTGTATACGAGGGTGTGGAAATTGATGCCGGTTATCGCCTGGATATGTTTGTTGAGGAAATGGTCATCGTGGAAAACAAGGTCGTCACTGTACTCATGCCAATTCATGAAGCACAGTTATTAACCTATCTTAAACTTCGGGATTGCCGTCTTGGTTATCTTTTGAACTGGAATGTCAAGCTGATGAAGCAAGGTATCAAGCGAATGGTCAATAAGTTGTAGACTTAGATGCAGGATCTCTTTGCGTTCTTAGCGTCTTTGCGGTGAAAAAAGATTTAACCGCTAAGACGCCAAGAGCACGAAGGGGTTAAAGAAAAATCTTGGCGTCCTTTGCGCCTTGGCGGTAAAAAATGTACGAGTATAAAAATGAGTGAAGAGCGTGTAGAAGAGCTGGTTGCGGCTGAAGGAAATGGCGCGGGTGATACTGCAGAAATGGCCGTTCTCCCCATCATTCCCCCTGAAGCCAGTAGCCCCCCCTATGATGGCTCTGACGATGGGCCTGATGAGCGCATCATCTTAGACCAATATCCCCGGTTCCGCCTGATGGCGCGGATCGAACACGCTATCCTGATGACCAGCTTCACCATTCTAGGAATTACCGGCATCCCCCAAATGTATGCCCAGTGGAGTTGGGCGCAGGGCATGATCAACGCCATGGGCGGTATCGAACTGGTCCGCATTATCCATCGCTGGATGGCTATTGTGCTGGTTTTGGGCGCCGTATATCACATTTTCACCTCCATCTATCGGGGCTACGTCAAGCGAGAACGGATGAGAATGCTGCTGGTGCCGCGTGATTGGCATGATATGGTCGGTTTTGTGAAATACAACCTCGGCTTTAGCGACGAACACCCCAAAATGCCTAAATTCAACTTTGGCGAAAAGCTGGAGTATTGGGCCGTGGTGTGGGGCACGGTCGTCATGGTCATTACCGGTTTTATGCTGTGGAATCCGATCGCGACAACGGCCGTTTTGCCCGGTCAGATCATCCCTGCCGCCAAAGCCGCGCACGGCTACGAAGCCTTACTGGCCATCCTGGCTATCGTCATCTGGCACATGTACAACGTCCACATCAAACATTTCAACCCCAGCATCTTCACCGGCTACCTGCCCCGCGAGCAGATGGAAGAAGAACACGCCCTAGAGCTGGAACGGCTGGAAGCCGGCGGCGACCCCTGGCCCGAAGTAGCCGCGCCCGTCCTGGCCTACCGCCAGCGCAATTTCTTCGTGTTTACCGCTATAGCCAGCGTGATTATCCTGGCGGTGCTGTACTGGGCTTTTACCTTTGAAGAAACGGCCATCACCACCGTCCCCCGCGCCGCCGCAGACGTTTTTGTCCCCCTCGTGACCCCCGCCCCTTAAATCGAGATTGGCCGTATTGCGTATTCCGTATTGCGTAGGCTTCTCTGGTTGTGCTACGCAATACGACATACGCTTTGATATACCCCTGAACTCGCTAAAAAACAAAAAGAGCGGCCTAATCCCCATTGATTAGGCCGCTCAGCCGCCTGGTTGACTGCGCCTGGCGGGCGCAGGTTGGTTTTTCACTATCACTGCCACTCTCCTTGCCAACGGGCATCCAATCTGCTCAACAGATAGCTTACCAATAACAGCAGCAAAATGGGCACACCCAGCCGCAAGATAAAGAAGCCGATAATCGTCAATTCTGCCAGTAACAAATCCATCATACACCTCCGCTTAATGCAGGTAAATACTGTTCTTATGCTTACAGGATACCATAGCTGGCGGTGCTGACTCTATTGGGATTAACACCCATCTTTCAGGGGGCGGCCTGGGGTTACTGGCTTAAATTCTCTCTGGCAGGAACGGCGTATGGGGGATTTTACCCATGACGTAATGCGTAATGCGTAGTGCGTAGTGCGTAATAAGCGGCCCTTTACGCACTACGCACTACGCACCATCTATAAGGGGTTTGACTAGGATCGGAACAGAAAACGGGCATCTAAATGTCCGTTTTCTATCAAAAGTAGAGCTATGAACGACGTAACGGCCGTAACCCGCCAGTCTCC
>SLGK01000061.1 GCA_007123775.1 Anaerolineae bacterium
TAGGACTTGTAGGTCTCGTTTTGCTTCGTTTGTTGGGTGTGTCTGATAGCCGTTTTCTTTGCCAACCCCCTGTCTTGCTCTCACATCTCTCTATTTTTGGTCATACTGCTTCGAATTCCCAGAATCGTGCATGGCCTTCTTCACGCCTCACGTTTTACGTTTCACGTTTTACGTTTCACGCCTAAAAGAAAACGCCCCAATTGGGGCGTTTTCTCAAACAGTGTTGGCGGCACTCTTATACTAAAACCCTTCTAACTCGGAAAGGTCTGCCAGCCCTGCGGTCAGGGCGGCGATGTGCTGCATTAGCGCTAACCGATTATGCCTCACTTCTTCATTTTCGTCCATAACAAGCACATTGTCAAAAAATCGATTGATCACGGGAGCCATCTGGCGTAAATTGGCCACAAAAGCAGGGATGGTGCCGTCCTGGTTGGCCACAGCCCTTTCATAAGCAACCAATAACGCTTTCTCCTCATCCAGTGCAAAGTCGGCCGAGCGCAAATTAAACGCTTGTTCCTGGCTACGGACGATGCGGACGCAGCGAGCATAGGCATCAAGCAGGTCGGGCCAGTCCGGTTCGGTAATAGCCTGCGAGAGGGCAACGGCCGTTTCGGTGGCAGCGTAGGGATCATAGGCCTGTTCAGCCAGGACCGCCTTAACCACGCTGGCCGCATGGCCTTGTTCACGCAGAACGCCTTCTAAACGGCCGTTGATAAAGTCCATGACCGCCGCCTGCGTCGTTTCATCGCTTTCCAGCGGCAACAAACGGGCCGCAGCGGCCAGGCCGGCACCCAAATCAAATGAAACCTGATTACTCGTCAAGTTCTGAATAATGTGCAAAGCTGCCCGGCGCAAAGCAAACGGATCGTTCGAACCTTTGGGTGCCAGGCCAGCAGCAAACAGCCCCATCAGGCTGTCCAGCCGGTCGGCCAGGGCCAAAGCCAGGCCCGGTTTGGTGTGGCTGACCGCTTCGTACTGCTCGGCAAGGGCGACGGCCACTGCCTCTGCTTCGCCGCTGAGACGAGCATAGTGACCACCCATAATCCCTTGCAGCGAGGTCATTTCTACCACCATATTGGTAGCCAGGTCCGCTTTTGAAAGAGCCGCAGCCCGGTTGGCAACGGCCGTTTCTGCGTCAGACAGGCCCAGCATCATAGCCACCTGCGGCGTCAACTCTTCTAGCCGATGTACCTTGTCCAGCATAGACCCCAGCTTTGTCTGGAAGGTCAGCGTGGACAGCTTGGGCAAAAAGTCAGCCAGCGGGTGGGCAGTATCTTGCTTGTAGAAAAACTCGGCATCGGCAAAACGAGCCCGAATCACATGCTCATTGCCATCCACCACAATATCCAGATGGCGCTCATCCCCGTTGCGAACGCCAATGAAGTAAGGCAAGAGGGTACCCTGGCGATTGTAAACTGGGAAGTAACGCTGGTGCTTACGCATAACGGCTACCAATACAGCCTCCGGCAGTTCCAGAAAGCGTTGGTCAAACCGGCCGCGCAGCGGTGTTGGTCGCTCCACCAGATTGGCCACCTCACTGAGTAACTCGGGGTCATCGGGAATAATACCCCCTTTTTCGGCCGCCAGCTTACCACCAATTTCGGTGATGCGCCGCTCTCGCTGCTGCTGTTCTAGCACAACGCCTGCTTTACGCAGGCTGATCGGGTAGCTGCGGGCATCCTGGATAGTCAGTTGCGGTGCGCCAAACGGCCGTAAACCATAGCTAAAACGGTCACTTTGTAACCCGGCATAGGTAAAGGGAATGACGTCCGGCCCGTAGAGAGCCAACAACCAGCGCAAAGGACGGCTGTAAACCACGTTGGTCTGGTTCCAGCGCATACTTTTCCGGAATTTGATGCTGGCAACGAGGCCCGGCAGGGCCTCAGACAGGACGGCAGGGGCAGGGCGACCCGCTTCACGGACAATGGCGGCCACGTACCGCTTGTCTCCTTCTTCGACGACACGCAGGTCGGCCACGTTAACACCTTTGCCGCGAGCAAAGCCAACGGCCGCTTTGGTAGGCTGGCCGTCGGCGTCAAAGGCACGGTCGGCTGGCGGGCCTTTGACTTCTGTTTCCAGGTCAGGCTGGCGACTGGCCAGGTTGTGGACCAGAACGGCCAGACGGCGCGGCGTGCCGTGAACCTCGATAAGGCCGTGGGTCAGGCGCAAATCTTGCAGCAGTTGGGGAACCAGTTGCTTGAGCTGGGCCACGCCGTCGGTGACGTCGTTAACCGGCATCTCCTCGCTGCCGATTTCCAGCAGGAAGGTTTGCGGTGTTTCACCTGAGGTGAATTGGATGGTGGCGGATTCCGTTGTTTCGGTGATCTGTTCTTCCGGCAGTAAGGGGAACTCTAACCGCTGCCGCTGCGCCCGGTAGGCCTCCGACACCTGTCGCGCCACGGTACGCATCCGGTGGAAATATTGAGCGCGTTCGGTGACGCCAATAGCCCCCCGCGTGTCCAAGACGTTAAAAAGATGGGAGCATTTCAGGTTGTAATCGTGGGCGGGGATTACTAATCCTGCTTCCAGGCAGCGCCTGGCCTCTTTTTCATAGATGTCGTAGGTGGTTTTGAGGCCCTCAACGTCGGCTACCTCAAAGTAATAGCGACAATGCTCTATCTCGCTTTGCAGCAGGATGTCTTCGTAAGAAATCCCGGCCCCGTATTCCAATTCCCACACGCTGTCCACGCCAGCCAGGGCCAGGGCAATGCGGTCCAGGCCGTAGGTCAACTCTACTGAAACCGGGTCCAGTTCCATACCGCCCGCTTGCTGGAAGTAGGTGAATTGGGTGATTTCTTGCCCATCCAGCCAGACCTCCCAGCCGAGGCCCCAGGCCCCGAGGGCGGGACTCTCCCAGTTGTCCTCGACGAAGCGAATGTCGTGCTGGCGCGGGTCAATGCCGATAGCTTCCAGGCTGGCCAGGTAAAGCTCCTGGGGATTGCCGGGGTCGGGTTTGAGGATAACCTGGAGCTGGTGGTGCATCTGCATCCGGTTGGGGTTGTCGCCAAAACGGCCGTCGTCGGGACGGATGCTGGGTTCCACGTAAACCACGTTCCACGGCTCCGGCCCCAGTACCCGCAGCACCGTGGCCGGATTCATCGTACCGGCCCCGACCTGAACGTTGTAGGGCTGCTGCACCAGACAACCCTGCGCTTCCCAGTATTTGAGCAGGTGCAAAATGATTTCCTGAAAGTTAAATCCTCTCTTCATGTATAGACATCCTTTCTTAAGCTGCGGGGGATTATAGCATGAGGCAACGATTAGCGTAAATAGCACGTGGCCGGCGGCGTAAGGCCAGACATCGTGAGTGGCAGACCTGACAGGTTTGCGAAACCTGTCAGGTCTTTCACATACAGGTTATTCTTTGAGCAGTAAAGCGGCCTCGCGGCGCAGCCGGTAGAGAAAGTCCACTGATTTGAGATTACGTTCAAGAATATAGGTCAGGTAATAATGCATGATAACTTCAAGCTGGCTGTGCAACGGCCGTTGCAGACGTAGCACCTTGACCGTAGCCCAGGGGCGGCTTTGTAAGTAGCGCATTACTTTGACGACAACGGCCGTTACCGGTTTTGCATTCCGGTCCGCTTCATAACAGTCAGGGCAGAGCAGTCCCCCCAACTCCGCACTAAAAAATTGGTCTTGCTCTGCAATCGGGCTGGTACAGGCCACACAGTGGAACAAGCGCGGCTGAAAGCCGGTCAGGCTGAGTAGACGCAGTTCATAATAGCGGGCTGCCAGAGGCAACTCGGCCGTTTCCATCTCTGTCAACCAGACCAAACCATCTGACAAGAGCTGGTACACGCCCGCATGTGGGTCCTCCTCACCAACAAAGCGATCCAGCAACTCCACATAGTAAGCGGCGTATGTAGCCCGCACCAGATCGTGGCGCAGGGGGGCGTGAGCCTCGACCGTTTCCGCCTGCGTTACAATGCCCAAATCACGCCCGACAGCTACAAAAAAGGTGGAGCGCATGAAGAGTTCCACGTGTCCTGTTTTCCGGCTTTGCGGTTTGCGCGCGCCTTTGGCAATTGCCTTGATTTTCCCTTTTTCACGGCTGAACAGGGTTAGCAAGCGATCCGCCTCACCAAAATCAGTGCGGCGCATGACGATAGCTTCGGTACGAAAGGTTCGTTCGCGGCTCATAGACAGAGGATCACAGCAATCGTTCCGGACCAAAATGGTCAGGCAACAGCTCATATAAGGTAAAGGATTGGATGTTCCCGGCCGCGTCGATTAGCCAGAGAGGGACGTCTTGTGGGGCGAATTCGACCAGGACCTGGCGGCAGGCGCCACAGGGTGAACCCCCGTTAGACGTAGCCACCGCCACGGCCCGAATCGGCTGGTAACCAGTGGTAGCGATCATACGGACAACGGCCGTTCGCTCGGCACAAATAGAAAGGCCATACGAGGCATTCTCTACGTTAACACCTGTGAAAACCTGGCCGTCGGCAGCTAATACGGCCGCACCCACCGTATAGTTAGAATAAGGTGCGTAAGCCTTTTTACGGGCAGCCACGGCAGCTTCTACTAATTCTTCTTGCCTATCCATCATCATCTCCTACAGTGGGGAGACAGCAAGACCTGATGCCTGGGTAAACCAGTCAGATCGCCAGCAATCACTTCCGCACATGGGCAAACGGCCCCACCTGCTGCCCATCGGCTACAGACACCTGCTCGACGGTTGACTGGCGTACGCGGCAGCCGTGACCAATGGTCGCGTTACGAATGAGGGTGTTGGGACCAATCACACAATCTTCGCCGATAGTAGTATCGCCTTGAATGTAGCTGTTGGGCCAGATGACCGTGTCCTGGCCAATGACCACATCCGGGTCAATATAGATAGTTTCAGGATCAACCAGGGTCACGCCGTGGTCAAGCCAGTAGTTGTTGGCCCGCCGCCGAAACGCCTTTTCGACGGCAACCATTTCGTGGCGAGTGCCGGCCCCTAAACATTCGTCCGGATCGCTGGTGATGATAGCTTCGATGCGCCGGTTTTGGGCCACAGCCGTTTCAATCAAATCGGTCAAATAATACTCCGGGCCGCTGCGAGCCTGGCGCAAGGGTAATTTGTCCACGTGCGTCCATAGCCAGTCGGCAGCGAAGCAATAGACGCCCGCATTTAGTTCGCGGATATTGAGGAAGGTGTCGGGATTCGGCCGTTTTCTGGCTTCGGCCACCTCGACTATCTCCACCACCTGGTTCGCCTGGCCGCGTACCACCCGGCCAAAAGAAGAAGCGGGATCGCCGAGGACAGAGAGCATGACAATCGTCGCCCCTGAGCCGGCCTGTGTTTCGGCCAGTCGCTGCAGCGTCTCGCGGCGCAGCAGCGGCATATCGGCGTAGGTAATGATGACCTGATCCGTTTGCCCGGCCAGAACCGGTTGGGCCATTAGCGCCGCGTGACCGGTTCCTAACTGCTCTTCTTGCACCACGTAGGTGGCCCGTTGGCCCAGCAGTTGCCGGACGCCGTCGCCGCCGGGGCCAACGACCACGACAGGCGGCACGTTTGCTACCGCTTCAGCCGCCTCAAACAGATGCAGCACCATCGGCTTGCCGCCCACGTCGTGCAGAATTTTCTGATACTTGGAATTCATGCGCGTTCCCTGGCCGGCCGCCAGGAGAACGATGGCGGTAGTAGTCATTGATGATCTTGTGGAATTAGTGCGTAGTTCGTAGTGCGTAGAACCTTGTTACGCACCACGAACTACTATGTCAAAACAAAACCGCGCCAGGAGCAAAAACGGCCGTTTTCTCACCCGTCTCACCACCTGGCGCAGCTATTCTGTACACTGGGGCGGCAGGATTCGAACCTGCGAATGGCGGATTCAAAGTCCGCTGCCTTAGCCGCTTGGCGACGCCCCATTGATAAGGCAAGATCGTATCACAGAGTGGGTAGGGGTGCAAGCTCAGGCAAGCGAGGCAACGGTCTTGGGGCAGGTGAAAGATTGTTTGTAATATTAGTCTGGACAATAAGTCAGAGTACCTGTGCGGCTGTATATGCTCTACTTCCAAAGACAGAGAACAATTGGCGATGTTGCAAGCACCAGACGAAAAAACAAAATGGCAGGTGATTTGTGAGCAAGCTGTATTTGAGCACCCTCACATCACTGTATCTATGGAGGCCATCCGCCTGCCTGACGGGCAGATCATTCCCGAATGGCCTCGGTTTTACAGTGGCGATTTTGTGAATGCTGTTGTTCTCAACAAAGAGAAAGAAGTCATGATCTTAGAGGGCTACCAACATGGCCTTGAGGCTTCTAGCTGGCAGGTTTTGGGGAGCCATTTGGAAAAAGATGGGGAGCCGTATGAAACGATTCAGCAAGAACTCCTCCAAATGAGTGGCTATCAATCTGATAATTGGATCTACCTGGGGAGCTTTGTGGTGGATGCCGACCATCACGGCGGCGTTGGTCATTTTTTCTGCGCGCTTGACGCTGTCCAAACAGCACAACCTGAAAACGGTCCCAATTTGGCCCAAATACGTTGGGTATCGTTGAAAGACCTTCATTACGCCCTGTTAGACGGCCGTATCGCCGGTGCCAGTTATGCTATCAACGCAGCTTTAACGCTGCTAACGCTGCCTCGACTTAGTCATTAATTCCCCCGACCAGATCAACCACTATCATTTCACATCTTTTTCGGTTGACATAAATTTTTCTTTTTATTGGCACGCTCCCCGCATTTTTTGCAGATAAAGCGGGGATTGTCTACCAATGCCCGGTATTTGGCAGTATCTCTTTTTTTGCTACTGAAGTCGCATAATGATTTAGCCACGGTATCAAAATCCTTCTCGTTTGCCTCGTTCAACTATAATCCATGACCATCATCTTAACAAACCTATCCGTCAGGCCAATCGTTTAGTCCTGGTATAGCGCTCGTAGTCTGATCGTTCAATACCACCTGGATTGATCTGATATGATAAGGGCAGTTGTTTCCCGCCTACTTACCAGGTCAACACTTGACTATTCTCCGCGGAGGTGAGCAAATGGACAGTGTCACACGCTTCAGATTTCATGGGCTGCTCCTACTGATCCTCAGCCTGTATTGGCTGACGGGATGTAGCTTAGGGGTGCGTTCCGAACCCGAAATTCCACCCTCGCCCACGCCGACGATTATTGCGACGTTTACGGCCGTTCCCGCCACCGCCCTACACACCCCCACCGACACACCCGAACCCACGGCCACCAACACCCGCCGCCCCGCCGCCACAGCTACCAGCCCTCCGCCCACATCCACCCCCTTGCCCACCCCACTGCCCACTCTAACGGCCGAGCAACTAGAAGCAGACCTGCTGCCCGCGCTGCGTTTCCGGGCAGTAGACAACGAGTTCCGTTACCCCATGCAGCGCGTGACCTGGGAATACGGCTTACGCTCGTCTGACTACTGCCAGCACGGGCCATACCGCTGGCTTAACGATGACCATTTACTGCTTCTTCCATTGGTGGGACAAAACGAGTTTCAGGGCAGCTTATTCAGCGATTTAACCTGGCCCGTCGTAGCCAATTTGCATGGCGAGTCGGCCTGGGGTGTGGATATGCCCCAGACGGATAGTTGCATCTTGCCTAAATGGTCGGCGGCACGGCAGCATCTTATCGAAGTAGACGAGACAGTACGGCTGCGCGATCTAGCCGGAAATGTGGTCCAGACCTATGATGTAGCTGGACCGCTACACCTGGCACCTAGCGGTCAACGGTTGCTGGTAGGCAATGTGTGGCTCGATCTGGAAAACGGCCGTTCTGTTGAGCTATCAGGGTGGACCGTTGAAGCAGCCCACGTCCCAGGCTGGACAACCGATGAAACCCGTCTCTTTGCCTGCTGCTTCAACTATGCTGACGTTAACACGGGCAGCGGTTGGCACGACGATCTTTTCCCATTGGGCGGTCGCGGCAGTTGGCCCGGTGAAGCAACCTATTCCCATATCATCTGGACATCCGACGAGAGTCATACCCTACTTTTGTCCGATGCCGTTTTTCCCATTAGCCGCCAACACCCAGAACGACTGGTGCCCCTCATTGAACCGGCCGCCCAAAGTTATCAAAATCTGGCTGAATCATTTGAATTGGAAGGCAGCGCATTTTTGACCTGTGGCTTTGAATCACCAACCGGCCGTCATATGCTGCTGACCTGTGGGGAGGGGGTAGCTTATCTGGTTGATCTGGTTTCGCTGGAAACGATCAGCGTCATTGATGATATTTCTTACACACTCCGGTCTATTCACTGGTCGGCCAACGGCCGTTTCCTCACCTACACCGAATTTGACGACACGACACAGGAAAACGGCCGTGTTTGGCTGCTGGATACGGACGGCGAACGTCGCCAGTTGACACAGCAACCAGCCCGCCAGGTCTGGTGGCACCCCACCGAACCGCTGCTGGCCCTGCGCCTTGACCGCCCACAACGGCTGCGGCTGGTCCACGCCGCAACGGGTCAGGAGCGCTGGCTGGAGATGTTCGAGCCTGTTACGGACCTGGCCTGGCGGCCGGATGGCGAGGGCCTGGCTTTGCAAACGGGCGATAATCGCATCTGGTGGTTGTCACGGCCGTTTCAGCCACTTCCCTACCACCTGCCCACCGTGCCCATTCCCCTGACGGCCCCCAACCAGGGGGAAACGCTCCACTCGCTGCGCTGGTCGCCCGACGGCAGCAAGCTGGCCTATGTCCATGACAATCACCTGTCGGTCATAACTGTAGACGCCGGGCCGCAGACCGTATATATCGAGGGGCTTGATTTTAACATCGACCTGCCGCCCCGTTGGGCATTCTATGAGGTGGAGGGGTTCCCCATGTTCACCTCTGACGAGCGTTTTGGCGACGGGCCCACGCCCATGCACTACTTCGTTTATGTTCAAGAATATCCCAATCCGGAGGAACGGCCGTTTGCCGAACTGGTAACGGCCGATCTCAGCGAAGAAATTCAGGCCAACTTCAGCTACACCACCGACACCATCGGCCCCTACACCGTCCACCGCACCGAAAGGTTGCCCTCCATGTCGGGTGCGTTGACCGTCTTTTTCGAGCTACCCGGCCGCTACCTGGCCCTGGCCCTGACGCCCTACGACAGCGAGCAGCCCTACCAGGATCAAGATCGCTACCTGGATTTGTTTGAGGCAATGCTGCGGTCAGTGAGAAGTCAGGTAGTCGAGTAGTCAGGTGGTCAGGTAGTCGAGTAGTCAGGTGGTCAGGTAGTCGAGTGGTCTGGTGGTCACTTCGCCACTCCGCCACTTCGCCACTCCGCCACTTCGCCACTCCGCCACTTCGCCACTCCGCCACTCCGCCACTTCGCCACTCTGCCACTTGCCACCTGGCCCATTTTTTGTTAGCATTCTCCCAACAATTTAATACGTATCATCAAGAGAGGTCGAGGGACCGGCCCGACGACACCTCAGCAACCGCTGGTTTCAGTAGTCAGTAGTCAGTAGTCAGTAGTCAGTAGTCAGTAGTCAGACCGCTGAAAACAGAAATGGTGCTAATTCCGGCAGAAGCAAGGTCTTCTGGAAGATGAGAACGTGGTATAGGCATTGACGCGCAAACCCCTTCTGAACTTCCGGAAGGGGTTTTTTGTGGAGAAGATATGCCAATAGCAGCGAATACGAAAGAACAGATAGGAACGGGCACGCGGACCGTGGGCACACGGACCGTGGGCACACGGAGTGTGCATGGGCGGCTCAACGGCCGTATCCCCCACCCCAACCATTCACTCACCACCCCCATTGTGCAGACGGCCACCTACACCTTCCGCAATACGGCCGATTTGTGCGACTTCATGGAGGCTAAAATCTTCGGCGGCAATGGGGATCGGGGCGAATACGGCCGTTACGGCAATCCCACCGTCCGCGCCGTCGAAAAACGGATAGCCGCTCTGGAAAATGGGGAAGATGCCCTCCTCTTTCCCACTGGCATGAGCGCGATTACCAACGTACTGCTTTCTATTTTGCCCGCCGGCAGCCACGTCATCTTTACCGACGACTGTTACCGCAAGACGCGCCAGTTTTGTAACACCTTTCTTACCCGGCTGGGCATCGAGACCAGCCAGGTGCCGCTGGGGGATTACGAGGCGATGGCAACGGCCGTGCAGCCCAACACCCGCCTTATTATCAGCGAAAGCCCCACCAACCCCTATCTGCGCGTGGCCGACCTGGAGAAGATCACGGCTATTGCCCGCAGCCAGCGCCGTATCAAAACGATCATCGACGCCACCTTTGCCACCCCCATCAACCAGAATCCGCTCGACTTTGGCATTGACCTGGTCATCCACAGCGCCACCAAATATCTGGGCGGCCACAATGACGTCATGGGTGGCGTGGTCGTCGGTGCGGCCGGGCTGCTGCACGCCCTGCGCCAGAGCCAGGGGATGTTGGGCGGCGTCATCGACCCCCACGCCGCCTATCTGGTAGAGCGCGGTCTGAAAACGCTGGCCTTGCGCGTGCGCCAGCAAAACGCCAGCGCCCAGGCGGTGGCCGAATTCCTGGAGACCCATCCCCGCATTGAGCGCGTCTGGTATCCCGGTTTGGACTCTCATCCTGACCATGAAACGGCCGTATCCCAAATGCGCGGTTTTGGCGGCGTCGTCAGCTTCGAGGTGGCCCCCGCGCCCGGCGAATCTCCGCTGGAAACGGCCGGCCGCTTCATTGACGCCATGACCATCCCCCTCATCGCTCCCAGCCTGGGCGGCGTGGAGAGCCTCATCGAGCAGCCGGCCCTGATGTCCTTTTACGAACTCTCCACTGAGGAAAGATTAGCCATCGGCATCAAAAATAATTTGGTCAGATTTGCTATTGGCATCGAAGAAACGGCCGATATACTGGCCGATTTGGAGCAAGCCCTATCTTAAAAAGCGGTTACGCGGAGATTCGCAGAGAACACGCGGAGGTTCGCGGAGAAAAGCAGAGAAGATGAGCGAGGCTTTTCGTAATTCATAATTCGTAATTTGGCATGGTTCAAGTCAGCTTGACAATTCACTGACCGAGGACGGAGGACGAAAGACCGATAACCAGAGCAATTCCGTCCTTCGTCTTCGGTCCTCCGTCAAAATTTGTAAAGTTGGCTGCCAAGTAGCAGTGAACCATGCCCGTAATTTGGAGGCGTAATGACATTAGTAATGAAATTCGGCGGTACATCCGTCGGTAGTGCCCAGGCCATGCGCGAAACGGCCGATCTGATTCAAAATTGCCTGGCCGACTGGGGCCAGGTGGTCGTGGTCGCTTCGGCCATGGGGACCAAACCGGTTAAAGTGACCGATTTGCTGCTGCAAGGGGCCAACACGGCCGCGGCCGGGGATGGCACCACCTATCTACAAACGGCCGCCGATCTGCGCCAGATTCACCACCAGACTATCAACGATTTGCTGGCCGACAGCCCTGAACAGGAAGCGGTTACGGCCGACATCGAACGTTTCATTGAGCGCTTTGAGGACCTGTGCCGCGCCGTCCTGGTTCTGGGCGAGCTGTCGCCGCGTGCCCTGGACGCTATTGGCGGCATGGGGGAGCAGATGAGCGTGCGCCTGCTGGCCGCCTATTTGCGCCACATTGGGCAGCCGGCCGAGGCCATTGACGCCACCGAATTGATTGTGACCGACGACGTATTCTTGTCGGCTACGCCCTTAATGGCGGCGACGACGGAGAAAGTTGAGGGGAGAATACGGCCGTTGCTGGCCCAAAACATCATCCCCATCATCACCGGCTTTATCGGGGCCACGGCCGATGGTGTGACCACCACGCTGGGGCGGGGCGGCTCTGATTTCAGCGGGGCCATTCTGGGGCAGGCATTGGCCGCCGCTGAGGTCTGGATTTGGACCGACGTGGACGGGGTGATGTCGGCCGATCCCCGGCTGGTAGAGACTGCCCGCTCCATCTCCCGGCTGACCTACCGCGAGGTGTCGGAACTGGCCTACTACGGGGCGCGGGTGCTGCATCCCAAAACGATGCGCCCCTGCATCAGCCACAACATTCCGCTGCGGATCAAGAACACCTTCAACCCCGACCATCCCGGCACCGTCATTGTGCCCGACGAGCAGGCGGTCAACGGCGGCATCAAGGCGGTCACGGCCATTGAGAATTTGAGCCTGGTAACAATTGAAGGCAAAGGGATGATTGGCGTACCCGGCATTGCCGCCCGTGCCTTCGGTGCGGTGGCCCGCACCAACGTCAGCGTTTTGCTCATCAGCCAGGCGTCGTCGGAGCAGTCCATCTGTTTTGCCGCCCCGGAAGCGGCCACCGATGGCGTGATCGCCGCCCTGGAAGAAGCGTTCGCCGAAGAACTAACGCGGCAGGATATTGACAGCATTTGGGCCTGGCGGCCCGTCTCTATTGTGACGATAGTGGGGGCCGGAATGCGGGGCACGCCGGGCATCGCCGGCCGCATCTTTACGGCGCTGGGGGAGAATCAGGTCAATGTGGTGGCCATCGCTCAGGGGTCGTCAGAGTGCAGTATCAGCCTGGTGGCAGACGCGGAAGACACGGCCGTTGCCGTCAGCCACATTCACAATTTGATCGTCACCACAAGCAAATCTGGTTGACATAAAAGGACGGGTCGCTGATCCGTCCTTCGTCTTCCGTCCTCCGTCCCGTATCAACCACCCACAGACGGCCGTCCGTGAGTAGCCCACGCTTTCAACCCCGTTTCGATCAGTTCGCAGCCCGACTCAACGCTGCGTGCCCGCTGCTCAGCCGGACCACCACCAAAAACCGAGACCACGCCAAAGGCGGCTACTTTACCCGTCGCCATGACTGTCTCAATGGCCGCCTTGACCTCAGCCATACCGGGACCGTCCGGTTCGCGGGTGTGGTGGTTGGGCACGTAGGCTTCGTCCAGGATGTCGCTGTCAATGTGGAAGTAGATGAGGTCACAGTTGGCGGCCAGGCGGTTAACGGCCGTTTCCAAAGCCACATCCCCATAAAAACCGGGCGCAACGCGGGCAATCGTCACGTCCGTAGCCCGGACCAGCGTTTCTTCGGCCGGGTCCAGGTTCCGCACGTCCACCATGACGATGCGGTCGGTGGGCAGCGGCGCGGCAATGTGGGACCATTCCCGCCAGCGCGGGTAGGCCAGCCCGGCGGCCACCGCCACCGGCATCCCGCCCAACATGCCGCTGATGGTGGTGTTGGGCGTGTTGAAATCGCCGTGGGCGTCAAACCAGACCAGCCCAATCTTGGCCGTCGGGCCAAAGGCATCTTGCAGGCCGCCGATCATCCCCGTCAGATGATTACAGTCACCCCCGGTCATGAGGACGGAACGGCCGTGGCGGTAAGCACCAGCAACGGCCGTGGCAATCTTACCCCCCAACCGTCCCAAATTATCCGGCTCAAAATCGGCCCGTTCCGCTTCCGGCAGGCGCGGTTCCACAATCTCAAAAGGCACCCCGGCCGCGCCATACACACCCGCAGCCGCATACGCATCCAGGCAGCGTTCATCAGCGGGCGCCAGCCGGCTCTCCCGATACCGGTTAGCCACTACTAGCAATGCTGTCAGTATAGAACTCATCGTCTTCATCCTCACGCCATTGGCTTAGCGCAAAATGAAATGAGCTGCGCTATGGACTGGGAAACCATTCCCAGCCGTTGCTCAACACCAGCGATGGCCGGTGAATGGTCCCTGATAGGCTGACCAGGATAGTACGGACTCGGCGTGGCAGCCGGGCTGGGCGGGGAGTGGCGGGGCGGCCAGGACCGCTATCGTTTGGGGCACAAAGCGGCCGGGGCCAACGTAAGCTTCACCCTGGCAGATTAGTTGACTTGATGCGCCTCCATCCAGCATCATCACCTTCTCGGCCCCAAAGCTGTGCAGGGTTGCCACAACCTCTGTTTTACGGGCCAGTCGTGACGTAAAGAGGTAAATGGTGCTATAGCGACCATCACGCTGCGGTTGCCCCACCCCTACAAATGTGCGCCCCGTGATATGGTTCGGGCGACGGCCATCAGCGTATTCGGCCAAACCACCGAGAATATGGGGGGCTGATGAGCGGAGTAAGGCAGCTTCGCTAAGCGGTACGATGTCAGCCCCGTGCGGCCAGATCTCTAACATCAACTGGTGGTCGGAAAACTGGTCAATGGCAAAGCCATCGCTGACGATCTGGCTATCAATTTTTACAGGAAAGGAGAGGCGCACGCTGCTGGTATGGCTGGAGTAGAACTGACCGTTGGTCAGGCAGAAGGCCTGGGGCTGATTGGGGCTGAAAGCATCCCAGACGTCCCGCAGCGATAGGGTGGCGATGAGCGGATTGTCCCCGCCATAGACACCTTCTCCCTGGCCGGGATCAACAATAGGGCCGTGCAGCAGTTGCAGTGACGCTCCCTGGTCCAGGCGAATGACCTGCACATAGTCCGTCGTGCCGTAGGGGGAGGGTCGCTGGTATAGGGCTGTACCGAAATCGGCCGTGACGAGCATAAAATCGGCCGGAAATGCTCCGGTCGGGGGCGCGGTAAAGGCCAGTTGTAACAACGCAGCCAGGGATAAAGCGGCTATGAAGGCAATTTTGCTAAAAACAGACCTGATTGTTGCTGCTATGCCAGACATGGCAACTCTTTCCTTGCAAGATAGGGTTTCACCGCAAACAAGCGAAGGTCGCGAAGATTCGGTCTTTAATTCCTTGCCTCTTTGCAGTGAACAGTTACCCTATATACCAGCTTGACAAGAAGATTATGGTCCATAAAATGAGAGGCGTCAAACCTGCTCATGTTAGGAGGTGTACTCATGAAAAATGTCCTGATGATACACTTGTTTTGGGCGGTATTGGGACTACTGCTTTTGATTGGCTGTGGTCAGTTGGAAGAGCCAATTGAGGAGCCAACGGCCGTTCCGCCCACACCGCTTAGCCAGATTAGCCCTACGCCACCCCCCTCGCCCACCAATACGGCCGTGCCCACAGCTACGGCCACGCCCACGATGACAGCGACGGCCACCGCCACCGCCACGCCAACCGCAACACCAACCGATACACCCACACCAACACCGACCCCCATCCGCTTTGCCGTCATTGGTGACTACGGTCTGGTGGGTCAGCCAGCACGCGATGTTTCCGATCTGGTCAAAAGCTGGCAACCGGACTTTATTATCACCACCGGCGATAACAACTACCCGGATGGGGAAGCGGCTACGATTGATGAAAACATCGGTCAGTATTACCATGAGTTTATCTACCCTTACCGGGGTACGTTTGGTGAGGGGGCTGACATCAACCGCTTTTTCCCGGCGCTGGGCAACCATGATTATTCGCCGACCGATGGCTTCCAGCCTTACCTGAATTACTTTGACCTGCCGGGCAACGGCCGTTACTACGATTTCGTCTGGGGACCAATACACTTTTTTGCCCTCAACAGCGACTGGCGCGAGCCAGACGGCCACCACCAAAACTCGGTACAGGCCGCATGGCTGCGCGACGGGCTGGCCGCATCTACCGCCCCCTGGCAACTGGTCTACATGCACGTCCCCCCCTATTCGTCAGGACTGCATGGGTCGGCCGCTGTTATGCAGTGGCCCTATGCCGAGTGGGGCGCCTCGGTTGTGCTGGCTGGTCATGATCACACCTACGAACGGCTGATCATTGACGACTTGCCCTACTTTGTCATTGGCCTGAGCGGCCATCCGGCCCGCTACTGGCTGGTTGACGAGGTAGACGGCAGCCAGATATTCTTTAACCAGGATTACGGGGCCATGCTGGTGGAGGCTACCGAGACCGAAATGTTCTTCCAGTTTATCACCCGCGCCGGGGAAGTGGTTGATACCTACCGTCTCAGCCAACCTTGAACCGGTTGATCATTGGTTAAATTTTTCACAAGCCCGTTGTTAACCTGAAACTTAACAAGCGGCTTGTTGGTGCTTAACGGCCGTCAACTTTCAAATTAACGGCCGCAGTAGATTCTCATTCCGTTTCACCCCATAATCAGGCTAACGAAAAATAGTGCGTATTGCGTAGTGCGTAACGCCAAAGTCCACTACGCAACACGCAACACACAACACGTTCAAGGAGTTCATTTATGTACACTCGTTCAAGAAACAGCTTATTGTTTATCCTGGCAGCCGCGCTGCTAGGCATTATGGCCGTGGCCTGCCAGGCCGAAACGGTTGAAGTAACCCGCGTCGTCACCGAGACGGTCACGGAAGAAGTGACCCGCATGGTCAGTGAAACAGAAGTGGTAACCGAAGAAGTTGAAGTAGAAGTAACGCGCATTATCCAGGTCGAAGTACCGGCTGCAGAAGCAGGTCCGGGCCGTCTGGTCATCTACTCTGGCCGCGGTGAATCGCTGGTTGACCCCATTATCCAACAGTTTGCGGCCGCGACCGGCATTGAGGTTGACGTGCGCTACGGTGGTACGGCCGAATTAGCCGCCACCATTCTCGAAGAAGGCCAAAACAGCCCGGCCGATGTCTTTTATGCCCAGGACCCCGGCGGCCTGGGGGCTATAGCCGCTGCCGGTTTACTAACGCCGCTGCCAGACCGCATTCTGGAGCGTGTGCCAGCCCGCTATACGGCCGCAACCGGTGAATGGATTGGCATTTCCGGCCGCGCCCGCGTCATTGCCTATAATACCGACGCCATTACCGACCCGGAGAACCAGCTACCCGATGATTTGTGGGGCTTTACCGAACCGGAATGGAACGGCCGTATCGGCTGGGCACCCACCAACGGCTCGTTTCAGGCCATGCTGACTGCCATGCGCACCATCTGGGGTGACGAGCAAACGTCCGAATGGCTGCTGGGTATCCAGGCCAACAATCCCACCGTCTACCGCAACAATACCACTACCGTAACCGGGGTAGCGGCCGGTGAAGTGGATGTTGGTTTTGTCAATCACTACTATCTCTACCGCTTCCTTGAAGAAGAAGGGGATGGTCACAAATCCCGTAACTACTTCCTGCCCAGTGGTGGTCCTGGCTCACTGGTCATGGTTTCTGGGGCCGGTATTCTGGAAACAGCCCCCAACCGGGCCAACGCCGAGCGTTTCGTAGAGTTCCTACTTTCTGTACCGGGCCAGCAATACTTTGCTTCCCGAACGTTTGAATATCCGCTGGTGGAAGGCGTAGCTACCTCAGCCCAATTACCCCCACTGGAAGAATTGGATGCGGTGGCCATAGACATCGATCTGTCGGAAATGGCCGACCTGGAAGGCACGGTGCGGTTGCTTAGCGAACTGGGTATTTTGCCCTGATCCGGAAACAAGCGGGGCCGTATCCACTCAGTACACGGCCGTTTCTACATTGATGAGCTGGCGGTCAACATTTCTTGAACCACAGGCTGCCTTAGAAAAAAGAGGCTCTTTGGGAACTCAGGGGATTGACAAACCGTTATGCGTAAAACGTAACCAGAGAGACCTTACGCATTACGCTTTACGTTTTACGCCAAACCCCACGAAATCCCGAAGACCCAAAAAAGACCGGCCTATTGTACAGTTCACCCCAACTGCCACACGGGGCCATGCCCAGCGCCCATCTGCCACAGCGCACCACGCTCAATGGCCTGCCGGGTCAACTGTTGGGCTTGAGCCACAGCACTGGCCATCGTTGCGCCCTGGGCCAGATAAGCCGCCACAGCCGCCGACAGCGTATCACCGCTGCCGTGCGTGTTAGCTGTGGCCAGCCTGGGCACGCGCCGAATATGTTCGCGTTCGCCGTCAAAGAGCAGGTCAATCACGTCAGAATCCAGGGGCAGCCCCTTGATCAGCACCGCTTGCGGCCCTAGTGCGTGCAGGGTGCGGGCCGTTTCGGCCAGCCAGGCCAGCTTTCTCGCCTCAGCGGGAAGCGGGCTGCGGGTCAGCAGAGCCGCTTCGTGCCAGTTGGGGGTAATCAGGCTGGCCTGGGGCAGCAAGTAGGCACGGTAGGCTTCCACCACATCGGGGCTAAACATGGGCTGGGCACGGTGGTTGACGAGAACGGGATCGACGACCAGCCAGCGGGGTTGGTAGAGGGTCAGTTGGGCGGCAATGGCCTCGATGGTCTCTTCACGGCCGATGAAA
This sequence comes from Anaerolineae bacterium, assembly GCA_007123775.1. Classification (GTDB taxonomy): domain Bacteria; phylum Chloroflexota; class Anaerolineae; order Promineifilales; family Promineifilaceae; genus SLGK01. The sequence goes on from SLGK01000061.1 coordinate 17,948, forward strand.
CCGGTTTTAATAGCGGCTGCCCCGTAGTCGGCCAGAACGACGGCCATCTGGGCGGCCACAAAATCGGGGGACATATACTGAACGGCCGTTACCTTTTCGCTATCTTGGGCAGTAACGGCCGTTATCGCGCACAGCCCATACACCCCCAGCGCCGCAAAAGTACGCAGATCGGCCGCCAACCCGGCCGCACCGCCGCTGTCACTGCCGGCAATGGTCAGAACAAGGGGGGGCATGGGAGCAAAGTGGCGAAGTGGCGAGGTGGCAGAGCAGCGCAGTTACCTCGCCACTCCGCCACTTCGCTACATATTGGCCACAATCGCCTCGGCAAAGCCGGAGCAACTCAGCTTGGTGGCGCCGTCCATTTGCCGATGCAGGTCGTAGGTAACGGTTTTATTGACGATGGTCTTGGTCATGGCGTCTACGATCAGATCGGCCGCTTCGTGCCAACCCATATATTGCAGCATCATTACGCCACTGAGAATCAGGCTGCCGGGGTTAACCTGATCCTTACCCGCATATTTGGGGGCCGTACCGTGGGTGGCTTCAAAGAGAGCCACGCCGTCGCCGATGTTGCCGCCGGGAGCCATACCCAACCCGCCGACCTGAGCCGCGGCCGCGTCGCTCATATAGTCGCCGTTTAGGTTCAGAGTGGCGATGACGTCATAATCGGCCGTGCGCGTCAGAAGTTGTTGCAGCATATTGTCGGCAATCACATCCTTGATGATGATTTCCTTGCCCGTTTCGGGATGGGCCAGAACGTGCCAGGGACCGCCGTCCAGCGGGGTCGCGCCAAATTCTTCGCGTGCCAGTTCATAGCCCCAGTCGCGGAAGGCCCCCTCGGTGAACTTCATGATGTTGCCCTTGTGGACCAGGGTGATGCTGGTGCGGTGGTTGTCGATGGCGTATTGAATCGCCTGCCGCACCAGTCGCTTGGTGCCAAATTCGCTGACCGGCTTCACGCCAATGGCCGAACCGGCACGCACATCCTTACCCAATTCCTCCTGCATGAATTTAATGATGGCCTGCGCCCCCTCAGAATTGGCGGGCCATTCGATACCGGAGTACACATCTTCGGTATTTTCGCGGAAAATGACCACGTCCATTTTTTCCGGCTCGCGCATGGGACTGGGGGTGCCGGGAATGTAGCGCACGGGGCGCACGCAGGCGTACAGGTCTAGCACCTGGCGCAGGGTGACGTTCAGGCTGCGGAAGCCACCGCCGACGGGGGTGGTCAGCGGGCCTTTGATACCCACCACGTAGTCGCGCATGGCCTGGAACGTTTCTTCAGGCATAAAGTCACCGTCGTAGCGCTCGGCCGCTTTTTCGCCGGAGTAGATTTCCATCCAGGCAATCTTGCGCTGGCCACCATAAGCCTTTTCTACGGCCGCATTCCACACAGTCATGGAAGCGGGGGTAATGTCTATACCAATGCCGTCGCCTTCAATAAATGCCACAATGGGATGATCGGGCACGTGCAGCTTGCCGTTTTTGTATGTTATTTTTTCGCCCGTTTGGGGGATGTCGATTTTAGCGTATGCCATTCTTGGTCTCCTTGTAGTATGAAGCTGTTACAGATTGTTTTCGCTCTGATTATAGCGTCAATGGTCCAATCTGGCATTTTAGGGATGATGCTTAACTGCGCTGGCCTTTTCACGACACTTGCCGGGCAAACAAGCTGTTAATGTCCATGATCTCGCGCCAAAACTGCTGTAGTTGAATAGAGGGGGGCACCGTGACGTCTTGTATGCTGGTTTTTACAATGCGACACCAGATATCCGTCTCGATAGTGTAGCGATGGGCACGCACTTTGTCCGGAATTTCATCCCCCATGAATTCCTCACGGTGCAATCCTATCAGCTTAATTCCACCGTCAGACAGTCGCTCGACAAACATCCACTGAATTTGCGGGATGATCCCATTGCCCTCTTGAAAACGGAGTGCGTGTTCAGCATCACGTATGGCCACGGGCGTCATTTTGGCCACGCTGGTAAATACAGGAGGTGGCAATACTTCAACCAGATGCTTAACGAACCCGTCTGTTTCCACAAAAGCGCTGAAATAAACAATGGTCCATACGCCACCAACCAAGAACAGCCATGCGCGCAGGAATTCGCGATCCAGATCAACGCTTGGTGGGGCCGCCGCCGAGGCGGCCAGGAGCCAGCGGAGTACATCGAATGAAAGCGGAATTAGAACAAATACAAAGATGGGCACAACCAACAAAGTAAGTGGCAGGATTGGCAGCCCGGCACGCAAGATGGGAGGTATCCGCTGCCAGAGATTAGGTTTGGACATAAACGGCCGTCTATACGCATATTCCCGCTGCGCCCAACCGCTACCGTTCATCGCTTTTGTCGTCAGCCAGGCAGTCAAAACAATTGTGATGGTTAGAAAAACCGTCTGCACCAGGTTAAAGTTCATACCGAGCCAGAGAACCAGGACAGCCAGGAAAATTGCGGCCCCAGATACCATCATTGAAAGAGGAAACCTAAGAAAACGCGCCCACAATCGCTTGTGTGGTTTGGTCGGTTTGTACGCCAATTGCAACCAGTTCCGGTTATCGGCAAAGCAACGTGGACAGTTTACAGTTGTGTCAAACAAATCGAGCGATCTGGCCACGTCTAGCGGCAGATCCGTCTTGTCGGCCGTTACCGGCAGTGGGTGGCGGGCTGGTCCATTGACCAGCGGTTCACGCCAGGCGTTGCCGTGTGTACTATCCCACTGGTCGGTAATATCCCATTTGGTGCCAGGTGCCCGTTGTTCAGGCTGCTCATGATTCTGCTTCATGAAGGCTTCGGCCACTGTGAACTGCTCCTGGCAGGCAGCACAGGTTAGCGACCGGGCGGTAAAAGAAAGTGGAGCTTGAGGCAAACGCAACATGAAAACCCTCCTTGACGTTGGCTACTGCACGGGCCAATGAATACCAGCCGTGGGAGGACAATAGCAACCACCCAACTGACTGGTTTGTCACGAACTGCACGCCAAGTCGCATACGGCTCAAGGTATCAAATAGGAAACGCTACGTTAGCATACTAAAAAAATCTGTTTAATGCAATATGGAATTGGCAGGTTTCTGGGTACAATACGAGTATGATGCGTCGTGTTTTAGGGCTTTGTCTGCTCGTTTGCTTGTGGGGATTGACGGCTTGTGGCCAAACGGCCGTTGCCACCCCCATCCCCACGCCAACCCTGCCGCCAGCGGTCACAACGCCAACCATCAGCGCAAATGATTCAGAGCCAGCCGCTCCTTCGCCTACGCCGACCGAACTGCCGACAGCCACCCCCACGCCGCTGCCGCCAGATATTTCTCTTAGTCCCGGCAACATCTTTGTCTATCCGGTACCTACCGTTTACGAAGGAGACCGGCTGACCATTCAAATCATGCCCACCGTGCCCGAGGCCATTGTGCCTGAATCGGTGTCGGTCCACGTGTTGCTTAATGGGGAAGAGATGGCGGTCGGGACGTTAGACAGCCGTAACCTGGCCGGACGGCCGTTTGGTCTGTTTCAGTGGGTAACAACGGCAGCGGCCGGCAGCCATGAAATTCGCGTCATTCTGGACAAAGACAATCGGCTGTTGCCAGCGCCCCGCCAGGGTAGTCACAATGAAGCACGCATCACGCTGAACGTGGCAGAGGCCGCCGCGCTCAGCCGCCACGAGCGGGAAGCAACCTGGGTACGGGCTGAAACCACCTGCTGCATCATCCATACCGTCAGCGGCACGGCCGCTTACCGGGATTTACCCCAACTGGTACCGCGCATTGAAACGGCCGTGCAAATCGCCAGCGACCAGCTCGACGAACTACCCCTACGTAAAATAGACGTCTATCTGGCTGACCGCGTCATTGGTCAGGGTGGGTATGCCGGTTCGGCTATCGTTATCTCCTATTCTGACCGACCCTACAACGGCGTCCAGCTTGACCAGATGCTCATCCATGAAGCCACTCACATCATCGACCGCCAGTTTGCCCCCCGGCGCATCGCTTTCCTGGCCGAAGGAGTAGCCGTCTGGGCCAGCGGTGGCCACTACAAACCGGAAGATATTGAAGAACGGGCAGCGGCCATGTTGTCGCTGGGCTACTACGTGCCCCTCGAACAGCTCATCAACAACTTCTACCCGGTGCAGCACGAAATCGGCTACCTACAGGCGGCCAGCTTCGTACAATATCTGATTAACCAAAAAGGCTGGGGGCGCTTTCGCGCTTTTTACAGCAGCGTAACGGCCGATTTTGCCTTTACCCTGGCAGAATCCGTTGACCTCAACCTGCAACAATATTATGAAACCACCCTCGAAGCCGCGGAAGCTGACTGGCTGGACCACCTGCAAAACCGAGAACCCTCCCCTGAAGCCATTGCCGATCTGCAAACCAGCCTGCGCTACTATGACACCATGCGCTATTATCAACTCAATTATGACCCCACCGCTCACTTTCTAAACGCCTGGCTGCCTTTTCCTGGCGCCGTGCGAGAGCAGGGGAATCCGGCCGATCTCAATCGTCGTCCCCAAAGCGAAACCCACATTGCCCTGGAAACAATGTTTGTCGCCGCCGCTGAAGCCCTGCATAATGGCGACTTTAACCGCGCCAACGTGCTGCTCGATAGCATTGCCCGCACTATTGATAGTGGCGGGGCTTTTCTGGACCCACTGGCTATCAACTACCTGAGCCTTGTGCGCACAGTGAGTGAATTCGGCTATACACCCCAAACCATCACCATAGAAGCCAATCGCGCCACTGTAACCGCTACACCGGCTAACGGGCAAACCAATCTCATTGAACTCAGTCTGCTGCTGCGTGGCCGCAGATGGGTTCTGACAGCGTAAGAATTTTAGGATGATTGATTTTGTCATTTATGCTACAATCTTACTACTGTATCAGATCAAGCATACGCACAAAAAAGATACCAAAAGGTCACGGCCGTTTTTGGCCAGGCACCATCTAGTACAAACAAACTCAATCTATTGTCAATACATTTGAGATTCACCAAATGTGACACGCAGAGGGGTATAAGATGATTGAAGTCATAATTGACAGCATTCGCATTAGTCTTGTCTCACAGCATCGCATTGTTATGCTAAAAGAGACAGACAGTGAACGGCAACTTCCCATTTGGATTGGCCCCTGCGAAGCAGACGCCATTACCATTGAGCTACAAGACGTTAAGATTGCCCGTCCCGTTACCCATGATCTGTTAAAAAACGTGGTACAAGAGATGGGGGGTAAAATTTCTCACGTTCTGGTTAGAGACTTAAACGAAGGGGTCTTCCACGCCCGTCTCTTCATCGACGTCAACGGTGAAATGCTGGAAATTGACTGCCGGCCGTCTGATGCCATTGCCCTGGCAGTGCGCGTTAAAGTACCTATTTTCATTGCCGATTCCGTCATGGAAGAGGCCGGTATCTTGCCAGAGCCGGATATTCAAGAACAGGATGCCGACTTTGGTGAGGATGAAGCGGAAACGCCCGATGCTTTTCTGGATTTTGTCGATACATTAGACTTTGACGATTTTGACGAAGACTGATTTCCTTCAGTTACGCGCCATTTGCCACATGCAGTTAACGTGAAACGTGAATAACCCGCGTTTCACGTTTTCGTTTAGACCACCTATAACATAGCCCATGAGTACAATCGAACGTCTGCCTCCCCATAGTACTGAAGCCGAAGAAGCGGTGCTTGGTTCGCTGCTCATCGATCCTGATGCCATCTTTGACGTGGCTTCGCTCCTGAAACCAGATTCTTTTTATCGGGTGCAAAACCGCTGGATATACGAATCTATTCTGAACCTCTATGAGCGGCGCGAACCACTTGACCTGATTACCGTGACCGAGGATCTGCGTCGCCGTGAAAAGCTGGAAGAGGCTGGTGGTGAAGATTACATCATCGGGCTGATCAATATGGTGCCCACGTCGATCAATGCGCGCAGTTATGGGCAGGTAGTCGAAGCGGCCGCGCTGCGCCGCCGTATGATCCAGGCAGCCAGCACCATTGCCGAGCTGGCCTTTAATGAGGCAGAGGACATCAACGTCGCTATTGACCGGGCCGAGCAGGCGCTCTTTAGCATTAGTGAGCAGCGCACGACGCGTGATTTGACGCCGGTAAAGCAAATTGCCAGCAGCTATCTGGAGCGTATCCAGGAGCTACACCAGCGCGGCGATGACGTTATTGGTGTGCCCACCGGGTTTGTGGACATGGACCGCATCCTGGGCGGCTTAAATCGCTCTGACCTGATTATTCTGGCGGCCCGCCCGGCAATGGGCAAGACCAGTTTGCAAAACGCTATCGCCCTGACCGCCGCCCGTCGCCACGGCAAACGAGTGGCCATGTTTAACCTGGAAATGTCGGGCGAGCAGTTGGTGCAGCGGATGATTTCAGCCGAAACGCGCATTGATTCGCAGCGGCTGCGCCGGGGTGATTTGCAAGAGCATGAGTGGCCCATTTTTATGGAGGCTATCGGCCGTTTATCGGAAACGCGCATTTTCATCGACGACACGCCTTCTATTACGCCTAATCAGCTTCGTACCAAGTGTCGCCGCCTGTATGCCGAGCATGGGCTGGACCTGATCATGATCGACTACTTACAGTTGATGCAGGCAGAACGGTCTACCAATAACCGGGTACAAGAAATCAGCGAAATCTCGCGGTCACTGAAAGGGTTGGCCCGCGAGCTGGATGTGCCTGTCCTGGCCCTGGCTCAGCTTAGCCGGGCCGTGGAACAACGTCAGGAGAAACGGCCGTTGCTCTCAGACCTTAGAGACTCTGGATCGATTGAGCAGGACGCGGACATCGTCATGTTCATCTACCGTGACGAATATTACAACCCGGACACCACCGAACGGCCGAATATCGCCGAAATCAACATCGCCAAACACCGCAACGGGCCTACCGGCTCCATCGACCTCTACTGGCACGGCAAGCTGGCCACCTTCCGCAACCTACAGCGGCAAGAAATCAACCTGTAACAGTCAATAGTCAACTATCAACTATGAAAGGGTTTTCCGGCTTTCCCGATGGCAAGATGCGGCTCACCAGCATCCCCAACCTCTTTTTCAGTGAACTGCTGCCGACCATCGACAATCTGGCTGAGCTAAAAGTAACGCTCTATGCCTTTTGGGCCTTGACGCAGAAGGAAGGCCAGGTGCGCTATCTGCGCCTGACCGACTTTCTCAACGATGTCACCTTTATTAAAGGGCTGGCCCCCACCCTAGACCTGGCCACTGAAGCCTTGCAAGATGGTCTGGAGCGAGCCGTGGCCCGGGGTACATTCCTGCATATCAACATCGAAAGCGCCGACGGCCGTACGGACCTCTACTTCCTCAACAGTGAAAAGGGGCGAGCGGCCGTTGAGGGCATAACACGAGGCGAATGGCGACCCAACCCTGATGAAGATGCGCCTATCTCCCTCCTGGTAGAACGGCCGAATATCTTCATCTTATACGAACAAAATATTGGCCCATTAACGCCCATGATCGCCGATGAACTGCGTGACGCCGAGCAAACGTATCCCATGAGCTGGGTCGAAGAGGCCATCCAGCGGGCCGTGGAAAACAACGTGCGTAAGTGGCGCTACGTCCTGGCTATTCTGGAACGTTGGCGTCAGGAAGGGAAACAAGATGGAATCAATCAGCGAGATTCTCAAAAAGCAATACGTCAACAAATCCCCGACGAACTCAAAGATATTGTCAAACGATAACAGACAGCCCATGGATGAAGCAGTAGATGAGACAACCGGCCACGGCCGGCCCGATTGCCCCCAATGCGGCGGCCTGGGCTACGTCATACCCGATGTACCGCTTACCCACCCCAAATTCGGCCGTGCCGTCGTCTGCGACTGCCAGGCGGCCGAACGCGAAATAGCCCGCATCAATTCTCTGCAAGAATTAAGCCAACTGGGGGCGTTGCGCGACTGCACTTTCGACAGCTTTTTGCCTGAAGGGATTGGTCTGACCCCCGGTCGCCAACTTAATCTAAAACGCGCCTACGAACGCGCCCTGACGTACGCCCAAAACCCGGAGGGCTGGCTGATACTCAAAGGGGGTTACGGCTGTGGCAAGACCCATCTGGCAGCGGCTATTGCCAACTGCCGCCTGACGCTGGGTCACCCCGCCCTATTCATCAACACGCCCGATTTGTTAGACCATCTGCGGGCTACCTACGCACCCAGCAGCGCCACCAGCTACGACCAGCGTTTTGAGCAGGTCCGCAACGCGCCGCTGCTTATCCTGGACGATTTTGGGTCACAAAGCAACACTGACTGGGCGCAGGAAAAACTGTACCAGATTTTCAATCACCGCTACAACACGCGCCTGCCCACCGTCATCACCACCAACGAAGAGTTGGAGTCGATTGAGATTCGCATCCGTTCACGCATGGTAGACCCCAGCCTGGTACAGATTATCACCATCCTGGCGCCCGATTTCCGTCGGGCTGGCGTCGATCAGGAACAGTCTGACCTATCTACGCTAAATTTGCACGGGGATAAAACGTTCGAGTCGTTTGATCTGCGCCAGGGAGAACTGACACGCAGCCAGGCAGATAATCTGCGGCGGGCGCTAGAAGCCGCGCAGACCTTTGCCCACCAACCGCATGATTGGCTGGTTTTGAACAGCACAGCCTATGGCAACGGCAAGACCCATCTGGCCGCTGCTATTGCCAACCAGGTTGCCCGCCAGGGTGAGCCGGTTCTATTTATTGTTGTGCCAGATTTGCTGGATCATCTGCGAGCCGCCTTCAACCCGGCCAGCGGTGTGCGCTATGACAAACGCTTTGATGAGATCAAAACCGCGCCGCTGCTCATTTTAGACGACCTGGGCACCGAAAGCGCGACGGCCTGGGCACGGGAAAAGCTGTACCAGTTGTTCAACTATCGTTACAGCGCTCGCCTGCCTACCGTCATCACCACAGCCACGCCCATTGGCGAAATTGATCCGCGCCTGGCTACCCGTATGTTAGACGGCAGCCGCTGCACCTTCTTTGTATTGGAAGTACCCAGCTATCGTGGCCCAATGAAGGCTAAACGTCGCAAGTAATCGGTTTTAAACCTGCGAGGTCTCGCTGACCTCGCAGGTTTGGGCGGAGCTTGTTTTCGGACAATTAGTTAGCTGCCGTGCGATCAGGCTTTATAAGCCAAAGGCCAATCATTCCTGAACCAGCGTGTGTACATACACGCCGTCTGGCGTTGTCAAAAACAGCTTGTCGGGTTCGGCCGTTCGCAGCAGCAGATCATCAATCCGAGCATCCTCCCAGGTGTAACCGGTGACTTTGTGCCAGGTCAGGCCCCGGTCGCCACTGGTGAACAGACCTTCGGCCGTGCCCAGCAGCAAGAATTCTCGGTTGGTGGGTAAAATGACGAGGCTTAGCAGCCCATACGTTTGCTCATCGGGATCGTCGGGATCGTAAATCACGTTGTCCAACCCGTTGGTGGAGGTGTACCAGGTTATGCCTCCATCCAGCGTCCCCCAGAAGGCGAGGCCATCGCCAAAGTAGAGATGGGTCGTGGAAATCGGGTCCAGGGCCATCGAAGAGAGGGACCAAATCTCAGCCCCTGACGGCAAAAGCCGTGCCCAGCTCTCGCCCCCGTCCTGACTGCCAATGATGACCCCGCTGCCCCCTTCGCTGCTGCCGCCAATGTAAACCGTTTGCCAATCATCGACTACGGCCGTTGCCAACTCAACAATGTTATACAGCAGAAATAGCTCATCTTCCTGGTGGATCCAGCTTTCGCCAGCGTCCTTAGACAGATAGGGGCCAGCGCAGGTCTGAGCGTACAGCTTTTCGCCGTCCTCAGGATGGACCGCCAGCGGCTCCAGGTTGGTCGCGGTTAATATCTGGGTCCAGGTCAGACCGCTGTCTACGCTGCGCCAGAAGGGCGTGGGTGGACCACCCTTGAAACAGGGAAAGCCTGCGCCAGCATACAACAGTTCAGGCTGTTCGGCTGCCAGCAGAACAGTGCCGGTTACGGGCAAGATGCTGGTAATTAGGGTCCAGGAATCGGCCCCATCATCTGAACGATAAAAACCGGCTGCCGTCAACCCATAGATAGCCGCGCTGTCGGGATGTCCAATCACACGTGTCACAACCTGGCCATCAATCAGGAGCAGGTCAGCAGGCGGTGGTGGGTCAAGCGCGAAGCCGTGACGGATGATAGGCAGGTAAAGCCGATAGGGTTGCTCTGGCATAGGGCGACAGGCATCGAGGGCTACATCGTCCAGATACATACCGGTCACACCGCCAATACCGTTATTATAGACACCAAACAGCAGATAAACTGTCTCACCGGCATAGGCACTCAGGTCAAAGCTGTAAGGCTCCCAGCTTTGGGTATTGCGTCGTGTCCAGAGCAACACTTGCAACGTGTCCAGGTTTTCGTCCAAAATCATGACATACTGGGCATCATTGACCGGGCTATCTGGCAGTGCGCCGGTGACCAGGGGCTGGGCCAGTGTACCGGTGGAGACAGGATAAAGCCATAAGGTCAACGTGGCGGTAACGGTGTCGGCCGGGATTGTTACCGGCTGCCGCGCTGACGAGTAGGCTTCACGGTTGGTACCGTTGACGATGCCGATACGAATGGAGCGCTCGCCGCTGCGGGCCTGGGCCGTCGAGTAAGCGGCGGTGGCCTCTGTGGGCGGCATGATCCAGGCCAGGTCTTCTTCCATGTCGCCATTAACGACTAACTGAGAACAGATAAATGATGCTTGTTGGTCAGCGTGGGTGGGTGGAGTTGAAGGATGTGAAACGGCCGTTACTATCGCCGTATTCAAGGCAGTAAAAACAGCCACCATAAGCAGTGTGGAAAGCATCAGCACAACAGGGAGAACAACTTTCTTGTTCATTGTGTACCTCCGCAAATGGTTGAATTGACAAGTTCATCATACTGGAACTGGCGGCAACATGTAAAGAGGGGTGCGACTGTTTCTACGCTTTTTTTACAGAGCGAGCGATCAGAATCAACAACAGTTTTCCCATTCAACGTCGCCCGACAGCACCATATCCTGGCCAAGCCATTGGTATTCGGGATTCCGCAGATGGGGCAGGCCGTGGCCATTGAGCCGCTGGCCCAGGTTTTCCACGGCGTTGAGGCCGCCCAGCAACCGGGGCGAAACGGTCACAACCAGCCTGTCCACCAAATGATGGGCCAGGAAATTGGTGATCACACGTGCGCCCCCTTCCACCATGAGACTGTTGACGCCCTGATCCTTAAGCCGGCCGAGCAGGGCAGGCAGGCTTACCAGTCCCATTTCATCGACGGGCAGTGACCAGATAGTGGCTCCTTTGGCCCGCAGACTGGCAAGCTGGCCTGGATCGGCCGTATCTTTGGCGGCAATCCAGGGGGCGCGGCCGCTCTGCAACAGCCGCGCCGATGGGGGAAAGCGCAAATGAGTATCCAGCACCACGGGCTGCGGGTCCGGGCCGGGAACCAACCGCACCGTCAGGCGCGGGTCATCGGCCAGTACCGTGCCAATACCCACTAGGATGGCGTCGTGGCTGGCCCGCAACTGGTGAGTCAGGCGCAGCGTTTCCGGGCCGCTGATGGGCGTAGCCCGGCCTCGCTGAATGGTAATAGAACCGTCCAGGCTCTGGGCATAGCTAAGGGTGATATAGGGACGGCCGTTGCGCGGCGGCCAGGTAGGGCGTAGCTCATCCAGATTAAGCAGATGGCGCATCCGGACTACTTTGGTGTGCAGGTAGCCCGCGTTATCAGAGTTAACGGCCGTTGTAAGCGGCTGGCGATGCGTCACCTCAATTTCTAGCGCTTGCAGCCCTTCGATCTTGGCCGGATTATTGGTGAGAAGCTGAATGCGATGAATGCCCAAATCCCGTAGAATCAGGGCCGCTATCGTATAATCCCGCTCGTCGGCCCCGTGCCCCAGAGCCAGGTTAGCGTCCACCGTGTCCAGCCCTTTGTCTTGCAAATCATAAGCTCGCAGCTTCTCCAGCAGGCCAATGCCTCGTCCTTCCTGGCGCATATAAAGCAGGACGCCGTGGCCATTGGCGGCAATTAACTGCAAAGCCCGCTGCAACTGCGACCCGCAATCGCAGCGGCGCGAGCCTAACACATCGCCGGTCAGACATTCTGAATGAACGCGCACCAATACCGGCTCATCTGAGGCTGGCTCTCCCAGAACCAGGGCCAGATGCTCTTTGTCATCCTGGTTGTTATGGTAGAGGTAAAGGGTAAATACCCCCTCGTTTGTGGGTAAGCGGGTCGCCGTCATGCGCTGCACGGTTATCTCGGTCATGGGGTCATTCCTGTACATATCTGTCTTACACTGCCCGCTGCTGCTGGATCACAGGTTGTTCGTAGCTGGCCCAGGCAATTTCATTTTCCCATATTTTAACACGAATGCGGTTGAGTGTGGGGGCGGACAGGTGAGCCGCTAATGTCTGGCAGGCGATGCGGGTGAAATGCTCAATACTAGGGTTTAAGCCTTCAAATTCAGGTAAATCGTTAAGGGTTTTGTCTTTGTAATAGGCAACCAGCGCTTCTAGCTGTTCCTCAACGTGAACAATATCAACCAGATAGCCGTGCTGGTCAAGCTGTGCGCCTTCCAGTTGCAGCTCAAGCTGGTAATGGTGAGAGTGCCATTCGTTTTCGGGACCCCAGTCGCCGCCAATCAGGTAATGCTGGGCGACAAAATCTCGTTTTACAGCAAGGGTGTACATGCTTTCTCCTTCTTTCAGGTTAGTAAGTGAATAAAATCTGCACGGCCGTTTCCGGTGACTTATCCAGGCGGCGATAGGCGTCATGGGCCTGGGCCAGCGGCACGCGCTGGGTAATAAGCCGTTCTGGCCGGTGCTGCTGCAACTGCTGCCAGGCAACCTGCAAGCGACGCGGCTTATGCCACCTGCCCTGCCATTGGGGGGCAATGTGGCTCACCTGGCTGCTGCGAATGGTTATGTGCTGGCGATGAAACCGGCCGCCCAGGTCCAAATCGGCCCGCTTTTGGCCATACCAGGAACCGATGAGGATACGGCCGTTATAACCCACCACAGCCAGCGCCGTGGTCAACGCTTGAGGATTGCCCGACAGCTCATACACCAGGTCGGCCCCCTGGTAGGCGTCGGCCGCGGTCGGGGCCAGAGCCGCCACAATATCGGCCGCAGCCGCCGTTGCCGGATCGAGTGCCACATGGGCACCAAGCTGCTGTGACCAGTGACGGCGCAGCGGGTGGGCATCAAGCGTCACCAGCGATGTTAAGGGTAGCCGGGCCAGCAACGCTGTGGTTAGTAAACCGACAATGCCCTGGCCCAGCACGATAACTTGCTCACCAATCATCGGGTGGCCGTCCATAAGAAAGGATACGGCCGTTTCCATGTTCGGTAAAAACACGGCCGTTTCTGGCGACATTCCCGGCGGCAGCGGCAGCAGGTCGGCGGGCCGGGCGACAAAGTGGGACGTATGCGGCTGAAAGGCAAAAACCTGTCGCCCCAGCCAGCTATCGTCTACATCATCGCCACAGGCGATCACGGCACCGACTGCCGCGTAGCCATAGGCCAACGGATAGGTTAGTTCACCGGCCAGGGCCTTGATCGTTTCGTCAGCCGCCATTTGTGCTGGCATCTGGCCCCGGTAGATCAGCGACTCAGTGCCACCACTGATGGCCGAAACGGCCGTTTGCACCAGCACCTCATCCCGGCCCGGCTGTGGACACGCTTCCTCACGCACGGAAACGGAGTAAGCTGCTTCAAAGTAAAGCGTGTAGCGCCGGTCCATCATTCCGCCTATGATTCACCCTGCGTGCGGTAAAGGTGGACATCTCGCTGCGGGAAAGGAATGACGATACCGGCCTCATTAAACGCCTGATAGAGAGCGGTGTTCATCTTGTCCACCACCCGCCGCGTTTCGACGTAATCTTCTATCCAGCAGCGCACCTTAAATTCGAGAGCAGAATCGCCAAATTCAAGAAACAGGGCTTCAATCCGTTCATTTTTCATGACCCAGTCTTGCTTTCTAATCGCCTCGATCATGACCTGCCGCGCGAACTCTATGTCTGACCCATAGGCAATGCCCACGTCAGTTTCAACCCGGAATTTGGAAGAGGGGTGGGAGTAGTTGACTACCAAGCCTTTACCAATAACAGAGTTGGGCACAGAGACCATCCGGTTGTCTCTGGTCAGGATGCGGGTGGTACGCAAGCCAATGTCGATCACGTCCCCCCAGGTATCAATATCTAGTATCTCAATGCGGTCGCCGATGGTGTAGGGCTGGTCAACCATAATGGTGAACCCGGCGAACATGTCACCCAGCGTAGCCTGTGCGGCCAGGGCAATAGCCAGCGAACCGATGCCCAGTGTGGCTACCAGACCGCTAACCTCAACGCCAAATTGGTCTAACAAAATAATAATAAGGCTGATGGTAATAATTAAAAAGGCGACACGACGAAAGAGGAGCAGGAAGCGCGTGTCCAGGTCGGTACTGGTACGGTGAACTACCTCCGTTCCGTACCATTCGGTCAGGGCATCAATGAGACGGTAGAACAAAATATAGGCAATGACGACGTAGGCAGCAAAGAAGAGTCGGCCGGCCTCAGTTCCCCAGCGTTCGACTAACGGCGTTATCTGTCTTGTGGCCAAATCGAAGCCGACAACCAGCACAATATAGCGAGCTGGCTGGGCAATGGCGTTGACCAATAAATTATCTAATTTGGTACTGGTCAGGTGAAGCAGGCGGGCGTTGATCTGCTCCAGAATAAACCGGATGAAAATGCTGATCAAGACGGCCGTTACAATGAAAAACGTCGCCGAGCCTATTTCAACCCAATTGATTGTTGTCATAATTGCCTCAAATGCTTGACTATACTTCAAAATCTGCCCGCAAAATACCATAATAAAGCAAATCCTCATATCGCTGGCCGTTGCGGACGTGCTGGCGCAGTAACCCCTCATACGTCATGCCAATTTTCTGCATGACGCGCCCGGAGGCGGGATTGCGCTTGAAATAAGTGGCGTAGATTTTGTTCAACTGCAACGCTTCGAAGCCATAAGCCAGTAGCGCCCTGGCGGCCTCGGTCGCGTAGCCCTGACCCCAATAGAGTTTGCCAATCCAGTAGCCCATTTCGGCCCGATTGTGACGCTGATCCTGGGTCAGGCCAATGGCTCCAAGCAGGATGCCATCGTCGCGCCGGGTAATGGCGTAGGTATAGTTGCCTTTTCTGGCAAAAGCGTCGGCCTGACCTTTGATCCAGGCCTCGGCCATACCGTCGGCATAGGGGTGGGGAATATTGAGGGTCGTATCGGCAATGGCCGGATCGCCCGCCAGCTTTTGCACTGCGGGGGCGTCGTCAAGGGTAAACGGCCGTAATGTTAGACGTTGGGTTTGTAGCGTGGGCTGTGTCATGTTAACTCCCTTACGAGGCAAGTCGTTCTACCTCTAACTATGTGAGCCTGAGCGCGGAGCAGGCTGGCTTTGCGTATGAACCCTGAAACTATAAGTGCCAGATGTCCTCTGTGACAAAGCGTTGAAAATCAGCAATCTCATTTCGTAGACGAGGGTCTGTGACCATTTCCGGGCGCGGGTCAACGTAATACACACCATCCATCCGGTTAAGAGCGACTGTATATCCCAGAAAATGGTTGGTCTTAAAAGTAGCATTGACCCCAAAAATGCTGTTGGCACGGCGAGCGCGTTGCACATCGTGTAAAAAGACAGCGATGACCTTGATTTCTCGACCTAATAGTTTGGTGAGCAAGAATTTGTCGAGAAAAATCTTGTCAATCCGGTCCTTGCTGGTGGTCTTAACCGAGCCAATTATTTCATCAGGATGGACGAATTCACTTTCGGCAGTGACAATCGCACCCTTTTTTGAAAACACAAGGTCCAGTTCATACGACATCGTATAATCGGGCGAACCAGGAATAGGCACAGAAATTGTGCGTGATTCGCAGCTAAAGCCAAGTTCTTGAATGATCAACTTGACCAAGTTTTCAAAAAGTTGGCCGATCCGTTTGCGGGACTGGTTGGGGCTGGTAAATGAATCACCGATGCTGCCGATGATTTGCTGGCAGGTGTAAACCACCTTGTTGATTTCATTGGTTGACAAGTATTGGCGGGCGGCAACCGTTTCGGTTGCAGCTTGCCCAGAGTGACTCAAGTCGTTCAAGAAAGAGATAAAGCGTTCAAAAGCGATGTGAAAGGTATCGGCCGTTTCTATGAACAAATCCGAGTTTAACGGCCGGGTAATTTTATACCCATATGTCTCACCATATTGATAAAAGATGTACCGAGGGTCATTTGGGGCCACAATGCGTGTAGGTTGAATTTCCGGCAGAAGTTGTAGAAAGGCCTGAGAAAGCGTGTAGTAATCCGCAAGTTGGGTGAAGGCGGCCCTATCCTGAACGCTGGCCTGCAAATCAAATAGCGTCACCGGTTGCATCATCGAATTGATTTTCTCCGATTAGCATTGTTCAGGTCAAATTCAATCCACTTTTCAATCGGCCAATCTTTGACCAGTTCAATGCGCTCGATAGCCCATTGGCAATATTCCTGCGACAGATCGCAGCCTAACCAGCGTCGTTTTAATTGCTCGGCAACAACGGCCGTTGTACCCGACCCCAAAAAAGGATCAATAACCAGGTCTCCTTCATTGGACGAAGCCAATACCAGCCTTCGTACCAGTTCTTCCGGTTTTTGCGTGGGGTGGGGCGTAGTCTCGTTCATGCCGTTGCAGGTGGTAGGAATTTCAATTACGTCACGCGGCTTGGCCCCTCTGGGATGGGGCCGCCAGGTCTGTTTTTTGCCATTGGTACGGCCGCTGCCATATTGGCTCGTTTCCGCCTGCGTACGCTCCGGATATTTGACTGTATGGTTGCCATAGGGGATACGCACATCGTCCACGTTAAAGGTGAATTCCTTGCTTTTACGAAAGTGCAAAATACTTTCATGCGAGCGACCCCAGTCGGAGCGCAAATTGGCCTTGTTCTTGTAATGCCAGACCAGCCAGCGACAGCCTTCAAAAAAGCGCAAGGCCGGCAGCTTTATGTCGGCCAAAATCTCCGAAAAGCCACACACGTACAATGTACCGGTCGGTTTTAACACACGGGCCGCCTGCTCGATCCAGTTCAATGACCAGTCAACATACGCCTGCTGCGATTCAAACGAGTCCCATTCCGCCTTGTTAATGTTATAAGGCGGGTCGGCAACGATCAGATCAACCGATTCGCTCGCCAACGACGCCAACCATTGCAGTGAATCCCCTACGTAAATAGATCCGTTCGGATGTTGGTAAAGCAGTTGGGGTTCCGGCGGACTGTCCTCTGGCTCGCCAACCGCCAAAATTTCCCCTTTGAGCAATTCTTTTTGGGAAAACAACGTCAACTGATTATCAGGCAGATATTTGAGGGCTGGTTCTTTTAAAGCCTGTTGCAACAGGTCGATATTATCATTAGATTTTGGCATGGTAAGTACTATTCCAAATCATTGCATTGACGTATGAACTTAGTCATTTTACGAATATTCTCTGCCAGGTCGAGAACATCCAACGCTGCATCGGAATCAGCAATTTTTCTGGCTATTTTCACTTTATCTACTTCTTTTTGGATGCCCCCACCCTTCTTTTTGAAATGATAACATTGCTCGAATGGTTCTGTCGCAGTCAGTTTTTCCGCACCGGGATGCACCTGTTTGACAGCTTCTTCCATCAGTGCGGACGGTATGTAGTTTTCAATCTCACGTCCTTTAGTGATCCAGGCAAAGCCAGGCCCTTTATCAAATTCATCACGAACGCGACACTTCGTGGGATTCATTTTCTCACCTTTTTTCTTCCGATCACTGTCGATGATGATAGACAGATTCTGGTTTATTCGACGCAGCGCGATAAACTCATCAACTTCCTCATCATCAGCCGAGAGATGGCTGAGAAGCCGGCCACCATAAAACATAACCGCATAATGTATCCCTTCCTCCAAATCAGAATCATATGCCTTTAGCCAGTGATTCAGATAAATGCGATCTGAAGGACCCTCAACCCAGATAATACAATTGGCCTGCAAAATATCAGAGGCCCGGTAGCCAAGATCAACTGAAACAGCAAAACGCTGGCTCGCAGTCAACGCTGGCTGAACAATAGATTGCGTGCCATTATGCGTAACATGGAAAACAGATGCGTCTGGCACATCAATCATTGATGCTGAGTGGGTGGTAATAAAGTATTGGTTGCTGGTGTATTCGTGTAAATATCTAACCAGCTTCTTTTGCAGCAAGGGGTGAAGATGTATCTCTGGCTCTTCAATACAAACAATTTGATTTTCAAGCAATGTAGCGGCAATGGCCAGAATGACTACCTCGTGGATACCCGTTCCTAAATTTTCCAAAGGAAGGGTTTTGCCATCCATGTGGATTTGTATGGTCTTTTCCGATGCCGGAACTTCAAGACGAACTTCATCTTTTTTTCCTACAACTTTCCGCACAAACTTGTTAATAGTTTCAAATTTGGCTTTGTTTTCATTATATTTAGGACCAGCATCAGGCCGATCCAATGCCTCTAACTCTCGAATTATATTTAGCCCACTAAAATCATAGCCTTCTGTTGCTTTATCAGTTTTGATTTCCCTTATTGCTTGAATTGTTGTAATTTTCGGCACATCAAGTTGCACTGGGCTGAGTCCAGATAACATATGTTCCACAGTTTCATGAATTGCTTCGGGACTGTAATTACGAATCTGGCTTCTCGCAATGGCCGAGTAAAAAGTGGACCACTCGTCATGAGTAAAGTCAACCTTCGATTCATTGGTCCGATAGCGCTGTCGTACAATTCTATCTTTAGCTATCCCCACATACTCAGATAATGCTATAGCTAGAGCTTGATTCCAGTTCGCTTCGTAAAAAAACCAAGCTATATTTGATGATTGGTTATCGACTATTTCGCCTCCATTGACAGAGGCCAGTTCAGGAAGCTGCAAAAACCGTTCCACGAGAGTTAATACGTGGCTACTTTCTACTTTTCGCTTTTCAAGTATTTGCTCATAAAGTGGCCCATTTTTTTTAAGCCCGAATGCGATTTGTATCTTGGCTGAATTTTCTCCAAAATGTCGATCTAAGTCTGAAAACCCTATGGTTTTGCGTGATCCTCTAGCTGACACGAGTGCATCATTAAAATGGTCATTAAGGAATCTTAGAATGTTAGATTTCCCCGAATTGTTCTGGCCAATGAAAAAGTTGATTTTATTGCAAGGGCCTATAAGCTGAAGTTCCTTGCCGAAGCTTCTATATGAAGAAATTCCAAACCCGTCGATAAACATGCTTAATTCCTAGATATGGTCTCTACTGACAATGAGGCTGATTTTAGCATAAATTAGCCGATTAGCCGATCATGGTGGCTTGTACGCCCTGGCACGGTATGGCATAATCCAGCGCATGGATTTGTTTAAGCACACACGGCAGCAGCAGGTTGAACAGGAAGCCCCCCTGGCCCACCGGATGCGGCCACGCACGCTGGACGAATTTGCCGGGCAGGCGCACATCATCGGCCACGGCCGTTTACTGCGCCGCGCCATTCAAGCCGACCAGCTCTCCTCCCTCATCTTCTACGGGCCGCCGGGCACGGGCAAAACGACGCTGGCCATGGTCATTGCCAATAGCACCCAGAGCCACTTCATCACCATCAACGCCGTCCTGGCCGGGGTCAAAGAAATCCGGGAAGCCATCGCCGACGCTCAGGAGCGGCGCGCCCTCTACAACCAGCGCACTACCCTCTTTGTCGATGAGGTCCACCGCTGGAACAAGGCGCAGCAGGACGCGCTGCTGCCCCACGTGGAAAACGGCACTATCATTCTCATCGGGGCCACCACCGAAAATCCTTACTTTGAGGTCAACAAAGCCCTGGTCAGCCGCAGCCGCATTTTTCAACTGAAACCGCTGACCAACGACGACCTGCGCCAGATTGCGCGGCAGGCGTTGGCCGATCCGGAGCGGGGCTACGGCCGTTTACCCGTAGAAATCAGCGACGAAGCCCTGGACCACCTGGTAGACGTAGCCAACGGCGACGCTCGTGGGGTCCTCAACGCCCTGGAACTGGCCGTAGAAACCACGCCGCCGGATGAGAACGGCCGTATTCCCATCACCCTCGCCGTCGCCGAAGAATCGATCCAGCGCCGCGCCGTCCTCTACGACAAAGAAGGGGACGTCCACTACGACACCATCTCCGCCTTCATCAAAAGTCTGCGCGGCTCCGACCCCGACGCCGCCCTCTACTGGATGGCCAAGATGATTTATGCCGGCGAAGACCCCCGCTTCATCTTCCGCCGCATGGCCATCTTTGCCGGTGAGGATGTGGGCATGGCCGACCCCCAGGCCATCACCGTTGTCACCGGTTGCTGGGAAGCGTTTGAACGGATCGGAATGCCCGAAGGCCGCTTTCCCCTGGCCCAGGCCTGCCTCTACCTGGCCACCGCCCCCAAATCCAACAGTGCCTTCGCCTTCTTCGATGCCCTGGAGACGGTGGGCAAGGAGCGCGAGGCCGACGTACCTAATCATTTGAAGGATGGCAACCGGGACAAAGAAGGTTTTGGTCACGGCCAGGGCTACCTGTACCCCCACGCCTACCGCGACCATTGGGTGGCCCAGCAATATCTGCCCGACGCGCTGCAAGGCAAGCTGTTCTACCAGCCCAGCGACCAGGGCCACGAGCGCCGCATCCGCGATGAGGTGGCCCGCAAACGGGAAGCCCAATTAGCGGCGATGGTGGAAGAGAACCAGTCCGCACCGCCGGAGATTTTAACCACCAGCCCCACTGACCGGGCGCGAGACCTCTGGCTGCAGCGCACGATTTCGCAGGCGGGGCAGAATTTAGGCCAGGTGCGGGCGCGATTGTTTGAACTGGCCCAGGTGCAGCGGCATCATCTGTTGCTGAACATCGGTGCGGGCAGCGGCCTGCTCACCTGGGAGGCGGTGCGCCAGGCCCCGGAGGGCGGCGTTTGGGCCTTAGCCACCGACCCTGCCAGTGGTGAAGCGTTACGCCAGCAGGCAGAAAGATTGCCGGAGTTGGAACGGCCGTTTATCCTCATCGGCACCCTGTCAGAATTACCCACCCTGCTGGCCCTGCGCGAGGAGGCTGAGATACGCTTTGACCGCATTCTGGCCCGCAACCCGCTCACCAGCCATCAAATTCCCCTGGCGGAATTGGTCGCCTGTCAGAATTGGTTGGCCGAAAACGGCCGCTTCGACAAGCTCAGTGCCGGCCGCTTCGTCCTCGTGCAAACCATTCCCCAACAAGGCCAACGCCTGTACAACCTGATTGAGTGGCCCGACGAACGATTACAGCAGCAGGTCATTGCCGCCGAAGAAGCAATCTACCAGGATGCCGACGACCCGTTGGTCAACTGGAATGAATCAACCATTGAAGCCGCCTTCACCCAGGCCGGCTGGCAGGATGTGGCCCTTTACCCCGAAACCCAAACCGAACAGCGGCGCATAACGGCCGTTGCCCTCTCCCGCTGGTTTGATAAGCCAGAAAGCTACGCCGCCCGCCCCACCTACGGCCAACGCCTGGCCCAGGCTGGCCTCACCCCCAAACAAATCGAGCGGGTAGCCAGCCTCTACCGCCAGCAGTTGACCGACCGAACGGTTGCCTGGCAGACACGGGTTGTCTATTTCGTAGTGCGTAATGCGTAGTGCGTAGAAAGATAACTACGCCGCCACTCCGCCACCTCGCCGCTCCGCTCCATTTTTAACCCCGGTTAACTTCCAACCCATCACCCGTTAATTTTCAACTGCACACTCGTCAAATTCCGGTTATACGCCGGTGCATTTCTAAGTTAACGCCTGGGCTTGATCCTGGTTTCACAATTCCCCATAATGAGGGTCATGAGCGCAACACCTGTCATCGGCAAACGAGCTATAACTCTCCCCCGTCCTCGACTGGCCCAACGCGGGGCCAGACCCATCAACTGGCAACTCTCAAGCTATTTTCTGCTGCTGCTGGCGCTGCTGGTCGGCGCGTTGATGCTGCTGACGCCAGCCTATCTGCTGGTACGAACGGTTGGGGCAGGGCAAGCGGCCGTTGACATGCTGCTGCGTCCTTCAACAATTCAAACGTTGGGGCGAACCGTCTGGCTGGCAACGACGGTGACGCTGGCTTCGGCCGTGATTGCCGTGCCGCTGGCCTGGCTCACGACCAGTACCGACCTGCCGGGCAAACGCTTCTGGACGGTAACGGCCGCTTTGCCGCTCGTTCTGCCCAGTTATGTTGGGGCCTACCTCTTTGTCTCTATTTTAGGGCCGCGCGGTATTGCCCAACAGATGTTGCAGCCTATCACCGGCATCGAGCGCTTCCCCTCCTTTTATGGCTTTTGGGGAGCGTTTTTTGTGTTGACGCTGATGAGCTACCCCTACATTTTCCTGACGGTGCGGGCCGCTTTCAAGCGGCTGGATCCGTCCATGATCGAGGCGGCTCGCAGCCTGGGTCAGACTCCCTGGCAGGCTTTTTGGCGCGTCACGCTGCCCCATTTACGGCCGTCGATCTGGGCGGGGGCGCTGCTGGTATCGCTCTACGTGCTGCGCGATTTCGGGGCCGTCACCATGCTCCGCTACGATACTTTTACCCGCATCATCTACATTCAATATGGCTCCTTTACCAGCCGTTCGCTGGCGGCGGCGATGGCGCTGGTGTTGATTGCGTTAACGGCCGTTATTCTCTTCATGGAAATGCGGACGCGGGGTAAAGCCAACTACGCCCGCCAGTCGATTGGCTGCGCCCGCCAGTCCAGAACGGTGCAGCTTGGCCGCTGGCGCTGGCCGGCTCTCGGCTTTATCGGCGGTATCGTCACCATTGGCCTGATTTTGCCCGCCGGCAGCCTGGTCTACTGGCTGGTACGGGGCTGGATGAACAGCCAGGTTTCGGTAGCCCTGTGGCAGACTTCCTGGAATTCGCTGACGGTTTCGCTCATTGCTTCGCTGGTGGCGATTGCCGCCGCGCTGCCGGTAGCGATTCTGTCGGTGCGCCAGCCCAGTCGCCTCAGCCATTTTCTGGAGCGGCTGACCTACACCGGCTTTGCCCTGCCCGGCATCGTAATCGCCCTGGCCCTCGTCTTCTTTGGGGCCAATTACACCCCCAGCCTCTACCAGACTTTGCCCATGCTGATTGTGGCCTACGTTATTTTGTTTGTGCCGCAGGCCGTTGGCTCCACCCGCTCCTCGCTGCTGCAAGTACCGCGCAGCCTGGAAGAAGCGGGCCGCAGCCTGGGTCACAGCCCGCTGGCCGTTTTCCGCCGCATTACCTTCCCCTTGCTCAGCCCCGGTATGGCCGCCGGTATGGCCCTGGTTTTCTTGACCTGTATGAAGGAACTACCGGCAACGCTCATTTTAAGTCCGTTAGGCTACCGCACGCTGGCGACATCGGTCTGGGGTAATATTTCTGAGGCGTTTTTTGCCCAGGCTGCGGCCCCGGCACTGATGCTGATTTTGCTCTCTTCGATTCCGATGGCGTTTTTGACGCTGCGGGAGAAGTAAAACTCAAAGCAGTTACGCAGAGATAAAAAAGTCATGGCTCCTTGGGAATTCAGGGGGTTGACAAGCCGTAATGCGTAAAACGTAAAACGTAACCAGAGAGACTTTACGCATTACGCATTACGTTTTACGCCAAACCCCGCGAAATCAAAACCTTCTAAACCTGCGAGGTCTCCGAGACCTCGCAGGTTCGCCGATTTCACATCGCTAATCGGCGCGGATGAGGGGTAGGTATTGGTATAGGAAATCGACGCGCATCTGGACGGGCACGGCCGTTTCCGGTGCAGCCGGATCGTTGGTGAGCAGGATCATGGTGCCAGTGAAGGTGCCGCTGGCAGTCAGAGGAGCCGTGTAGGTCAACATGACCATCTCGCTCTCCCCGGCCGGAATGGTGCCGCTGAGCGGTGTGGCCGCCAGCCAGGTCAGGTCGGGCGGCAGGTCCAGCGTCCAGGTAAGCGGAGCCAGGCCACTGTTGGTAATGGTCCAGCTTTGCGTCAGGCTGGTACCCACCGTCAGACTGACCGGTTCAGGAGAAGACCAGTCTAGTTCGGGAATTAATTCTATCTCCGTTGTCTCAAAGAAGATAGCACTGATCGCGCCCCAATTCCCTGCCACATCCTGCCCGCGCACAAAGAGCATATGCTCGCCTACAGGCAGGTGGCTGACGTCGATGGTACCGCTGACCGTCTCTACCGGGCCGGGCGCACCCTGATTGACCAGCGAGAGAGTGTGGGTTATGGTGTCAGTCAGCCAGTAGGGGGTATTGATGTAGGCGGCGGCCTGGCTGATCGGATTGTTGCCATTGTCGCTATCGTTGATAACGGCCGTTACCGTCATTATGCCTGTCGCACCCACTTCCGCCTCAATATCCAGCGCATCCGGGCCAAAGACGGTGATATAGGGCGTGCGGGCGATCTTGGCCGCATATTGCAGCGACGGCCCATTTTCCGGCCACTGCACGGCATCAATCACGCTGTAGGCGGGCATAAATGAGGTGCCAATCTCATAGGTGAACGAGGCGATACCCAACTGACCATAGGCCCAGTCATCACTCAGGCCGCTGGCCGCGTAGAGGCAGAGCGGGGCCTGGCAGGAAAGATAACCATTGTAGGTAGCCAGCTTGTCGCCTATGGCTTTGAGTTGGTCCCGATTGGGGGCGGGTGCGGCCGTATAGCCCCAGGGCCACAAAATCAACTCGCTAAAGCTGTGCAGGCTGATAAACACGCCCATGGTATCGTCCGGGGCCGGATTGCCAGTCGTGGGTATGTGCGGCTCCGGTATGAGCGAAGCGACCAATGTTTCGAGCTGAGCCACCTCCGGTTCAGAGGCGGCATGGGTGCCCCGATAAGTCTGGGAACAAGGATGTGTGCTGCTGCCGGGACCGCCCCACTGGAATGAGTGGTTGCGATTGAGGTCTACCCCATGTTGCCAGCTGGCTGTGGGCGGCCATTGTGAACAGCCTGGGCGGGCATTTTTGCGATGAAAGAACGGGTTGCCATTATACGGTGCCCGTGTGCCTAGCTCCACCAGCCAGAGGCCGTCGGGGTTGGCGGTGGGCACAAACCACAACTCATGATGGTCTACCAGCCAGGTGGCGTCGGCGTCGGTGCCGTACCCCTCGACCAGCCAATCCAGCATACGCATGGCGATCTCGTGGGTGGTGATTTCACGCGGATGCAAACCGGCCATCAGGAAATAGATCGGCTTGGGGCCGGGAATTTCCTGGTTGGTGACGCGCATTGCCTTGAGAGGAAAGCCGGGGTTGTAGTCGTTGCCAGAAGTGAAGCAGCCGCCGCTGAGCAGACAATAGCTGCTGCCATACGTTATCAGTTCGGTCAGGTGGGGATAGGTATCGCTAATGACGGCCATGTCGGCGTACAGCTCATCGACGTTGCGATAGCCGCCGTAGAAATCGAACAGGTATTGGTCTGCCTGGAGCATGGCGGTGGCTTCTTCGTCCAGCGCTAACCGCCAGCCGACCGCCCGCAGCGACTCGTAGCCAACCAGGTTCAACCCAACCAGGACGTATTTCTCGTCCAGGTTGTTGTACTCCCACAGGTCATAATCGACCAATCCTTGAATGTCGTCAACTTGGTCATAGTAGGCCCGGACGACGAAATCACCATCGGGCAGTTCGCCGGCCGGATCGCTCTGGGGGAAGGCGGTCAGCCGGTCGGCATAGCCAATGAGGAAGATGAGGAAAACGGCCGTGATCAGCGGCACCAACAATGCGTAGACACGTTGGTGGGAAAAAGGTGAAATGTTCATAGATGGTTGCTCCAAAGGGTAATCGGGTAAGCAAAGCGGCCCGATTTTACCCGCTTGCGGTTAGATAGACTACAAAAATCTCAAAGATTTTTGTAGTCTGGTGCGGAGCGTGGCTGAATCTAACATGATGATAATAGACTTGATACGGCCGTCATGATATACTATGTCTGTTCGGGGATGACAGGCTTCGACGGAGAAGGAGCTCCCTGGACTGCAAGCCGAGCAAGTTCTACACCTCGTAAAACTGGGAACAAACAATTAAGTGCCAACAACGCACGCACCTACAACGCTCTCCCCCTGGCTGCGTAATGCAGCGGCCACGTTAGTGGTCGGAGAGTAGACGTTTCCGTGAAGGAAACCCGTTTGCGCCAAATGTTCGTCAGTCAGGCGGCAGCAGACGACACAATACACTGACGTGCCTCTCATCGACGTCGATAGATGAGACTAAGCGGCTCTTTCGGGAGCCATCGACTGGCCCGCAGTAGACCCCGTTGGCCGGGGCTTTGCGGGTGAGAACAAATAGGCCGACTAAGCTTGTAGACGTTCAGATGGATTACTTTTTCGGACGTGGGTTCGATTCCCACCATCTCCATTGAGAACAGCGGATTGAGGAAGGAACGGATTCTTATGCGCTTCTTTCTTCAATCCGCTGTTTTGTTTGTATGGAGTACGAAGGATAACGATTTATGCAAATCTGCAATTGCATTGCAGATTTGCATAAATTTAGTATACTTCACGTATGATCGAGCGAAAATTGACCGGAAAGATTCAAGAACTGGTTGGCAAATTTCCTGTAATCAGTCTGACTGGTCCGCGCCAGTCGGGGAAAACAACGCTGGTAAGAGATACTTTTCCTGACCTGCCGTATGTTTCATTGGAAGAACCAGATATACGGCAGCTTGCGCTCAATGATCCGCGTGGTTTTCTGGCGAATTTTGCTGAGGGAGCTATTCTCGATGAAGTCCAGCACACGCCCGAACTCTTTTCCTACATTCAAACCATTGTGGATACGCAGCCAGGTGTTCAATACATCTTGACTGGTTCAGCCAACTTTTTGCTAATGGAGAAAATTAGCCAGACGTTGGCCGGCCGCAGTGCCATCCTGAATCTGCTTCCTTTTTCGCTGACCGAACTGAAGGCCGCCGGTCATACGTTTGCCCAATATGAAGAGGCTATTTTCACCGGTCAATACCCGCCTATTTATGATCGACAGATTCCTCCAGTCGATTTCTACCCCGCTTATTTGCAGACTTACGTTGAACGAGATGTGCGGTTATTGAAAAATATCAGCGACTTGAATACCTTTGTTCAGTTTGTGCAACTATGCGCTGGCCGTACCGGACAACTGCTTAATTACAACAGTCTGGCCAATGATGCGGGGATTAGCCCCAACACGGCTAAAGCGTGGCTGTCGGTTTTGGAAACGTCTTTTGTGGTTTATCGTCTACGGCCGTATCATCAAAACTTCAACAAGCGGCTGGTCAAATCGCCCAAACTCTACTTTTACGATACGGGTCTGGCCTGCAATCTACTCGGTATTCAGACGGCCGATCAAGTCAACACCCATTATCTAAAAGGGGCCTTGTTTGAGAATCTGGTTCTCAATGAGTTTGTTAAACGAACGCTCAACCAGGGTCAGCGACAATACCCCTACTTTTGGCGTGACAGCAACGGAAATGAGATTGATTGTTTGTTGGTTGATGGGGAGCAGGTAACGGCCGTTGAGATCAAAGCTGGCAAGACCATCACCGAAAGCTACTTTCGCAACCTGCGCTACTGGCAAAAATTACTTGAAGGGTCTCCCACACCCAAACCGGGCAAGAATGTTGTGGTCTATGGCGGCGACACCTCGTTACACATGGGAAACGGCCGTTTGGTAAGCTGGCAGGCATTAGAAACCGTCTAACAGCGAGCCTTCCCTTCTAAATCTGCTATTAAGCCCCAGAGTGGTGCAAGGCACTGGCCAAACGGCTTTGGACATGGTAGCTTCTGCGGCCAGTGCCTTGCACCTGAGTAGTTGCCTAATCCGCTCCTTCCCCCAATCCGTTGTTCTCTTTGAATAAATGCTGAAAAACAACGGCCGTTTCCTCCCCCAATCCCCCGTTCCATGATAGAATACTTGTTCGATTACGATTCACTTCATAATTCATCCTTCGTAATTCATAATTCGAGGAAACCATGACCAACCGACCCTTTGCGATTGCGTCCGACTTTCAGCCTACCGGCGACCAGCCCCAGGCTATTGCTAAATTATTAGAAGGATTAGAGCGCGGCGACCCCCTACAAACCCTGGAAGGAGCCACCGGCACCGGCAAAACCTTCACCATCGCCCACGTCGTTGAGCGCACCCAGCGGCCGGCGCTGGTGCTGGCCCATAACAAGACCCTCGCCGCCCAACTCTATTCCGAGTTCCGCGAATTCTTCCCCAAAAACGCGGTCTCCTACTTCGTCAGCTACTACGACTACTACCAGCCCGAAGCCTACGTACCCCGCCACGACCTGTTCATCGAAAAAGAGACCCAGATCAACGAAGAGATCGACCGGCTGCGCCTGCAAACGATGGCCAACCTGATGAGCCGTCGCGACGTGATTATCGTCGCCTCCGTCTCCTGTATTTACGGTATCGGTAATCCGCAGGCATGGGGCAAAGTGACCGTCAAAATTGAGCGGGGAACCCCCTACCGGCGCGACCTGCTGCTGCGTCACCTGGTCGATATTCAGTACGACCGCAACGACCTGGAACTGCGGCGCGGCGTCTTCCGCGTGCGCGGCGACACGCTGCAAATCTTCCCCGCCTACAACGAAAAGACCGCCTACAGCGTTGAGTTTTGGGGCGACGAGGTAGAGCGTATCACCGAATTCAACCCGCTCACCGGCGAGATTGAGCTGGAACACGCCAGCCTGGAAATCTTCCCCGCCCGCCAGTTTATCACCGACGAGGAGAAGCTGGCCCAGGCCATCAACGACATCGAGAATGAACTCAACGAGCGCATCGCCTACTTCAAAGAGCGCAACATGCTGCTAGAAGCGCAGCGCATCGAACAGCGCACCCTCTACGACCTGGAGATGCTGCGCGAAGTCGGCTTCACCTCCGGCATCGAAAATTACAGCCGCCACCTGGATCAGCGCGAGGAAGGATCGCCCCCCTGGACGCTGCTCGACTACTTCCCGGCCGACTATTTGATGATTATCGACGAGAGCCACATGACCATCCCCCAGGTGCGGGGCATGTTTGCCGGCGACCGCAGCCGCAAACAAACGCTGGTCGATTATGGCTTCCGCCTGCCCAGCGCGTTGGACAACCGGCCGCTCGATTTTGAAGAATTTGAGCAGCGGTTGGGGCAGGCCATCTGTACCAGCGCCACGCCCGGCCCCTATGAACTGGAAAAGTCGAGCCAGATTGTGCCCCAGGTGATACGGCCGACCGGCATCATTGATCCCGAAGTAGAAGTGCGCCCCGTGCGCGGCCAGGTGGACGACCTGTTAGCCGAAATCAAGCGGCGCACCGAAGTAGGCCAGCGTGTCCTCGTCACCACCCTGACCAAGCGCATGGCCGAAGATTTGAGTGACTATCTGCTGGAAATGGGGGTCAA
Source organism: Anaerolineae bacterium (assembly GCA_007123775.1). Taxonomy (GTDB): domain Bacteria; phylum Chloroflexota; class Anaerolineae; order Promineifilales; family Promineifilaceae; genus SLGK01. Next base: position 47,247 of record SLGK01000061.1, read on the forward strand.
GGTCCACTACCTCCATTCCGAAGTCCACACCATCGAGCGCACCGAAATTTTGCGCGACTTACGCCTGGGTGTCTTTGATGTGGTGGTGGGCATCAACCTGCTGCGCGAAGGGCTGGACCTGCCCGAAGTGTCGCTGGTAGCCATTTTGGATGCTGACAAAGAGGGCTTTTTGCGTTCGGAAACGTCACTCATCCAGACGGTGGGCCGGGCGGCTCGCCACATCGAGGGCAAGGTCATCATGTATGCCGACAAGGTGACGCGCTCCATGCAGGCGGCCCTGGACAAAACCAAAGAACGGCGCGAGCGGCAGATGGCCTACAATCAGGAACACGGCATTGAGCCGCGCAGTATCTTGAAGCGCATTCGGGACCTGACGGATGATATTGCCGAGATGCGGCAGCAGGAAGCGCTGGCTATTGCGGAGGAACAGGCAGCTTACGCGGTGAAAACGGCCGTTCTCCCCCCCGATGAATTACGCCACATGATCGCCGAATTGGAGGCCCAAATGAAAGAAGCCGCCCAAAACCTGGAATTTGAGACAGCGGCTGTTTTGCGCGACGAAATCATGAACCTGAAACAAACGCTGGCCCTCAAAGAGGCCGGCGGCAATGAGGATATGCCCGAATGGGAGCGGCAGCGGCTGTTAGACGCGGCCGGTATTGGCTAGCGATGGGACGCAGATTATCAGGATTCACGCAGATTTTTTCTTTTTTATCTGCGTCATCTGCGTTAATCTGCGTCCTATTCATCGGTTTGAGGCGTAGCTTCGCTGGATGGTTACTCAGGATTTCAGGGTCATGTGCCATAAGCGGTCAGTCATCGGCCACAATCTGCCCTTCTATCAGATACGGCGACCCTGGCTTGCCATCTATTACTGGAAATAACCACGCATACCCAACGCGCCATTTCGCACCTGTGTCTGTGCGGATTGTGGCTGTCTTTTGATTCAGACGAATCACTTCACCGGACACATCATTGTTCTGGTTATCCTGAAAGCCAACGATGTCGCCTACCTTGAGTTGACTCCTATCCAGCCCTTTTCTGGAGGGCAACGTTATGTCTGTGTTGACTTCATCCAGGTTCACCCAATACATGGGAATTGTCCACCGTTGCTGATCGTGGGTATTTTCGACCAATACGCGATTCCTCTTCAGTTTGATCACGCTGGCTTCAACCAACCTGTTTTCCGCCGGCTCGAAATAGGTAATCGTTTGACCCGGTTTCAAGCGACTCCTGATCTGGTCAATTCGCTGGGGATCATCCAATAGATGATTGATGGCCACACTCAATCTATACAGATCAAATAAGGTTGCCTCTTTCAAAGTTGCGACAATTGTTGAATAGTCCATTTTCTATACCTGATTTGATGGCTTCACCCATATTGGTGATAAGTCCTTGATTTCAGCTCGAATAGATGTCTTGTAAGGCAGCCTCAAACTTTGGAATTATTCATAAGCCTACCCTATGCTAGAGACCGCCAGATAATGATTTTCAGTGGAGGTAGTGCCTTGCACCCGCCCGCTTGAAGGCAACCACAAGTGTGCCACTACAAACAAAATACTTTTCGTAATATCTATACCAAACTCATGCAAGGCCGGTAGCATAAAACATAACTCCAGTCCGGTCAACTAACGTGTAGCTTGTACAAACTTCTTTTGCAAATGGTCCAACCCTGCGTTTGCTTGAAATCCGGGCCTTCTCAATCGCCTTAATCCACTACCAACTCACCACAATTCGTGATACCCTAATCGTTGAGCAAAACTGGCAGCCCATGTCTGTCAGACCACGACGGTTAGCATATGGACTTTGAACTGAGAATGTCGGGGCGTCACAAACGCACGCGCTGGCTAGAATGGCTGTTACTGGCCACACTGCTTCTCTTATATGGTAGCGCGGCGCATGGCGCATCCGTTCAGAAATCGGCCGCCTTTGACGAGCAGTTTCACCTGGGGACGGGCGTCAGCTACCTGACATCGGGCGACTTCAGGCTGGCGAACTCTCATCCTCCCCTGGCAGGTACGCTGGCGGCAACGGCCGTTATCTCCCGGCCAGATTTAGTTGTACCACTAGACAGCGATGCCTGGCAAGATGGCAATCGCTTCTTATTTAGCGAAGAGTTCTTGTGGCGAGCCAACGATCAAGCCCACGCGCTGCTAACCGCCGGACGGCTGCCCATCATCCTACTGGGTTTACTGTTGCTGCTGGGTATCTGGGGCTGGGGCAGACAGGCATGGGGACTAACGGCCGGCTGGATCGCGCTGCTGGTGGCCCTGTTCGATCCTAACCTGATGGCCAATGCGCGTCTGATTACCACCGATTTGCCCTTGACCGCTTTCTTCTTTGTGGCGATGTGGTCTTTTTGGCACTGGTTAAAACGGCCGTCCTGGCCGAGTCTGCTGCTGGTGGGCGTTCTGGCCGGATTGGCTATGGCGACCAAATATACCGCCCTGTTATTCTGGCCGGTAACCCTGCTGTGCCTGCTGATTTTTCCGGCCAGCACCAGAGAGCGATGGTCACGTCTGGCCCACTTTGGCGGCATGGGATTGGTGGGTCTGCTCGTATTGTGGTCGGTTTACCGTTTTGACACGGGGCCAATCGCTGATTTCCCCCTGGCTATGCCGGTTCCGGCTCCTTACTTTTGGCAAAACCTTTGGGAAACGTTTGTCAAATTGCCGCTTGAAGCTGAGGCCAAGCTGGATTTCTTGCTGGGCGAGGTATCAACCGGCGGTTGGTGGTATTATTTCCCCGTGGCGCTGGCGGTTAAAACGCCACTACCGAGCCTGGCGTTGATTACTTTCGGTGGCATAATCCTGGCGCGCCACCGCCGTTTACGGGCGGAAGTTTGCCTGTGGTTGCCGCCGCTGGCTTTTTTGGGCCTGGGATTGACCGGCGTGTTAACGATTGGCTATCGTCACATCTTGCCCGCTCTTCCCTTTCTGCTGCTGCTGGCCGGCTATGGGGGCCACTGGTTGGTACAAAAAGCGTCCAGCAGACGGCCGTTATCCGCGCTCCTACTTGCCGGCCTGCTCGTCTGGTTAGCGGTTCCGGCCGGCCGCATTTATCCCCACCAGGAAGCCTATTTCAACGAACTGGCCGGTGATTGGACCAACTGGAGCAATATTCTCGTCGATTCCAACTTGGATTGGGGGCAGGATTTAATCGCTTTACGTCAGGTCATGGACGATTTTGGTCTGGCCGAGGTGCATCTCGCCTATTTTGGCATGGCCTACCCGGAGCATTATGGCATTCGCTACCAGCCATTGCCCGGCTATTTGAAATTTGCTGATGGTCCGGAGGTAGCCGCCTTCAATCCATACACGCCGGCACCGGGTTGGTACGCCATCAGCGCAACCAGCCTGCGCCTGGGTGTGTTAACCCCAGAAACGGCCGATTATTATGCCGCCTTCCGACCAATGGCGCCGGTGGGGCGGGCCGGTTATTCGATTTATCTGTATCACATTCCTGAGGATGCGTACCAGGGTGTCAACCGAATTGTGGTGCAACAGACGCCGGTTGGTCAACTATCAGCCGACGAACTAGGGGTACAGCCGACACAACAAACCGTCGCCAAATGGGTACGATCAACGACGGCGACACTCTACCCGCTAGGTGCAGACTTCACAGCCGTCTATGAACCGATCGGTGTTGACTTTGCCGGGGTAATGACTCTGCTGGGGGTACATCTCGTCGAAACGGCCGTTTCACCACCAGCAACGATTGACCTGACGCTCTATTGGCAGGTTGGCTCCCAGCCCATGCCCGCACCGGCTCCGGCCGTTGGGCCGCCGCTGTCCGCGTTTGTTCACCTGACTGGGGAAGAGGTCTGGCAGGTCTTGGCCCAATATGACGGCTGGGAGACAGCGCTGCGCGGTTTGGAACCGGGTGACGTGATTGCCCAACCGGTCACTATTGCAATCAATGACGAACTGGAGCCTGGCAGCAATTTTCTCCTGGTTGGCCTCTACTCGCCACAGACCATGGCCCGTCTACTGCCGGATTCGGCCGTAGCCAACGAGGATTTCGTCGATCTGACTCCATTCCTTCATTCTATACGCCGATGATGCGTTACCGTCATGGCACTTATCAGAGTACAACGGGCGGAACAGGATATGGCCGTCAGGTTCAAGTTTTTTATACATAACGTAAGCATCAACGTAGCCTCGTGTGGGATGACGAAATGCCTCTGGTAACGTGCCCACGATGTCGAAGCCATGTTTCGGCCAGAGCCTGACTGCGCCTTCGTTGGTTGATACAACCAGGTTATACTGCATCGACCGAAACCCGCGACGGACTGCCTCCGCTTGCGAATGCTGGCACATCAAGGAGGCAAGACCCTGACCTCGAGCCGCTGCGGCAACCACATAGCCACAGTTACAGACGTGCCGACCCTGGCCGGGCTGATTGGGCTTGATTTCGTGAGTATAAAACAGGGTGTCAGCCCGGTCAAAAGCGGCTTACGCAGAGCAGCGCAACCCGGACAGTGGCGACGTGTTATCTATTAGAGGTAGAATAGGGTACTCATGAAGAGGCATTTATGGAGAATGAACTGGACCATTTGACAGGCCAACGGCCGTTTCACCTGCTGACCCTCGCCGCTGATTCTAAGGCCGGACTGCGAGAAGCGGCCCGACAACGCTACCAGCAGATCAGCCAGAACAATACCACCCTGGCTGCCGTCAGCCAGTCGCTACGCCGGGAAAACGGCCGTTCGTCAGCACCCTGGCGCGCAGCAGCCGTTGCCGCAGATCCGGCCGAAGCCCTGGCCCACCTGGAGGCCTGGCAGCAACAAGACGCCCTCTTGTGGCAAATCACGGCTCCCGCCCCACCGCGGTTGGCCTTCCTCTTTACCGGCCACGGTGCCCAATACGCGGGCATGGGACACAATCTTTACCAGACCGCCCCCGTCTTTCGCCAGGCAATGGAGGAGTGCGAAAAAGCTTTACGGCCGTTTCTCAACCATTCCCTCTATGACATCCTCTACCATCCCGACCACGCGCCTCGCCTGCTCAACAGCATGACCCACGCTCAGGCCGCCTTGTTTGCCCTGGCCTATGGCCTGACCAGGGTTTGGCACAGTCTGGGGGTGCAGCCAGCCGCCGTCATGGGTCACAGCCTGGGCGAATACGTCGCCGCAGCCGTGGCCGGTGTCTTTAGCCTGACCGATGCCGCCAGGCTCATAGCCACCCGCAGCCGACTCATGGACGCCATTACCGAAACGGGCCAGATGGCCGTCATCTTTGCCGAAGAAGCGTTAGTGGCCCAGGCCATTGCACCCTTTGCCGACGAGGTAGCCATTGCCGTCATTAACGGAGAGGCTAACGTGGTCATATCAGGGCGAGAAACGGCCGTGCAAACCATCCTCGACCGGCTCAAAAAGGAGCGCGTCCGCTCTCGCCGTCTGGACGTGGCCCAGGCCGCCCATTCACCCCTGCTCGATCCCGTTCTGTCAGAATTTGAAGCCGTTGCCGCCACTATCCAATACCACGACCCGGACCCTCGTCTGACCTACATCTCTACCGTGACCGGCCGGCCGGTTGCGCCTGGCGAAGTAACCAACGCCGTCTACTGGCGACGCCATCTGCGCCAGCCGGTTCGCTTTGCCGATGCGATGCAGTCGCTCTATGCAACCGGACACACCCACTTTCTGGAAATCGGTCCCCAGCCTACGCTGCTGGGCATGGGCAAACGCTGCCTGCCGGCTGACGTTGGCCACTGGCTGCCCTCGCTTGAGAAGGATAAGGAAAATTGGCAAGTCTTGCTGGACAGCGCAGCGACGCTCTACTGCCAGGGAATAGCCATCACCGAATCGTGATGAAAAACATTTGGCATGGTTCACTGCTTTCTGGCAGCCAACTTTACAGATTTTGACGGAGGACCGAAGACGAAGGACGGAGTTGCTTTTAGCCTATCGACCCATCGCTTTGTCCGGCCATCGGTCTTTCGTCCTCCGTCCTCGGTCAGTGAATTGTCAAGCTGACTTGAACCATACCCAACATTTACAGGTAAACAAATGAAAACATGGAAATAGCGACATTGACCAATAACCCCGTCCCAATTGCCCTGATGTTTACCGGCCAGGGAGCCCAATATCCGGGGATGGGCCGCCAACTGTATGAGCGCAATGAGACGTACCGTACTGCCTTAAATAGCTGTGATGACTATTTACGGCCGTTTCTGCCCCGCCCCCTCCTAGACATCCTCTTTGCTGAGGATGAAGCCACCGCTAATCTGGTCCATGAGACGGCTTATACCCAGCCCGTACTCTTTAGCGTGGAATATGCGCTGGCCCAGGTCTGGCTGGCCTGGGGGCTGCGGCCGGCCGTGGTCATGGGCCACAGCGTGGGTGAGTATGTGGCCGCTACCATAGCCGGTGTCTTTAGTCTGGCCGATGGGCTAAAGCTGATTGCCGAACGGGGCCGCCAGATGCAGGCCCTGCCCTCCGGCGGCAGCATGGCGGCCGTATTTGCCGATGAAGCACGAGTAGCGGCGGCGATTGCGCCTTATGCCAACGAGGTCTCGATTGCGGCCATTAACGGGCCGACCAATGTCGTGATTTCAGGGGCGGGTACGGCCGTGGCCACCATCCTGGCCAAGTTGAAAGAAGCGGGCATCCGTGCCCGCGCGCTGGTCGTCTCCCACGCCTTCCACTCGCCGCTGATGGCCCCCATGCTCGACAGTTTCGAAGCGGTGGCCCGCACTGTGACCTACCATCCACCTCAAACACCGCTTATCTCTAACGTTACGGGGCAGGTAGCGGATGATCGGGTGCAAACGGCCGTTTACTGGCGTGACCATGTGCGCGACGCAGTTCGCTTCGCCGATGCCCTGCAAACCGCCCACCAGATGGGCATCGACCACTTCCTGGAAGCCGGCCCCAACCCGGTCCTGATTGGCATGGGTAAACGGATTTTACCGCGTGGTATAGGGGTCTGGCTGCCCTCTCTCAAAGAAGGCAGCGACGATGAAGCGATGTTGGCGGAGAGCCGGGCGGTGTTGGCGGCAAGCGATGCGTAGTGCGTAGTGCGTAGTGGGTAGCAAATGACCCCTACGCACTACGCACTACGATCTATGTCTCTTCCACCGCCGAACCAGCCATAAGCAAGCCCACCCGCTCACGGGTGGCCTCGGCAATGGGCAGGATTTGCACAATCCGCCCCTCATACATCACGGCCACGCGGTCGGCCAGCCCCAACACCTCATCCAGTTCGGCCGAGACCAGCAGCACAGCCACTCCCCGGTCCCGCTGGGCCACGATCTGCTTGTGGATAAACTCAATCGAGCCAACGTCAATACCCCGCGTGGGCTGGTTGGCAATCAACAGCTTCACCTCGCGTGAAAACTCCCGCGCCACAATCACCTTCTGCTTGTTGCCGCCAGAGAGTTTGCTGGCCGGTGTATCCACGCTGGGGGTACGCACATCATATTCGGCCACCAGTGCCTTGCCCTCTTTGCGGATGCGGTCATGGTTCATCACCGTACCCCGCGCATAGGGGCGACGAAAATAGCGGTTTAGCACCATATTGTCGGCAATGGAGTAAGGCCCAACCAGGCCGTGCTTTTCCCGGTCCTCAGGGATGTGGGCCACCCCCAGTTCGGTGATGTAGCGGGGAGATTTGTGGGTTATATCTTTGTCTTCGAGGAGAACACGGCCGTTTTTCGACCGCCGCAGTCCGGTTAAAGCTTCCACAAACTCCCGCTGGCCGTTGCCCTGCACCCCGGCCACGCCCAAAATCTCACCCGCCTTTACCGTCAGCGACAGGCCCCTTACTACATGATGGCGCAGGTCGTCATCCACATGCAGGTCCTCAACCGTCAACACCGGCTCGCCCGGCTGGGCATCCCCTTTTTCGACTCGCAAGATCACCTTGCGCCCCACCATCATCTCCGCCAGGCTGGCCTCGGTAGCCTGGTCGGGCGTGGTCGTGCCTACCATCTGGCCATTGCGCATGACGGCAACTGTGTCAGCAATGGCCAGGACCTCTTTCAACTTGTGGGTGATGAAAATGATAGAAACGCCCTGCGCTTTCAGGTCGCGCATAATGCGAAACAGGTCTTCGGCTTCCTGGGGGGTCAGAACGGCCGTTGGCTCATCCAGAATCAAAATGTCCGCTTTGCGATACAGCGCCTTGATGATTTCTACCCGCTGCTGCATCCCCACCGGCAAATCCTCGACCACGGCCCGCGGCGGCACGGCCAGCCTGTACTTTTCCGACAGACTCTGCACGCGAGCGGCTGCATCACGCCGGCTGATACGGCCGAACCAGCGCGTAATCTCCGACCCTAACATCACGTTCTCGGCTACCGTCATCACCGGCACCAGTTGGAAATGCTGGTGGACCATACCCACGCCGCGCCGGATCGCCTCACGCGGGTTTTTCAGCACCACCTGCTCCCCCTTAAGCCAGATTTCCCCCTCATCCGGCTGGTAGAGGCCGTACAAGATATTCATCAGCGTGCTTTTGCCCGCCCCGTTTTCGCCCAGCAGAGCCAAAATCTCCCCTTCGTGCAGGGTCAAATCAACCTTGTCATTAGCCAACACGCCGGGAAAGCGCTTGGTAATACCGCGTGCTTCGAGAACGATGGAGGAGTTGTTCATAATGCCTTTTCCTGGTTCGTGTTACGTATTCCGTATTACGTATTTCGTGTTGCGTGTTGCGTATTTCGTGTTGCGTGTTGCGTAACGATTTTGATTACGCACTACGCAATACGCAATACGTCATTCCGTATCATACGGCTTGCCAATCGCTGCCGGGGGCCGGGCACGGCCGACAAAACCGGCCAGCACCACAATCGTCAACACATAGGGCAGCAGACCGATAAACTGATGGGGAATATCGACGGCACCGCTAAACTGAATTTGAGTTTGCAGCGCGGTCGCCAGGCCAAAGAGCAGCGCCGCGCCCCAGGCCCCAATGGGTGTCCACTTGCCAAAAATCATGACCGCCAGAGCCACAAAGCCACGCCCGTTGGTCATGGCCCGGTCAAAGGTGCCTACCGCTTCCAGCGAAAGGAAAGCCCCGGCCAAACCAGCCAGTGCCCCGCCGATAATTACGTTGGAATAGCGCATGGCGTGAACGTTGATGCCTACGGTATCGGCCGCGCTGGGGTGTTCGCCCACGGCCCGCGTGCGCAGCCCCCAGCGGGTAAAAAAGAGGATATAGTGAAAAATAGCCACCAGCAGCAAGGTAACGTAAATGATGGGCGTGTTGGTAAACAACACCGGGCCAACCAGCTCCAGATCGGCCAGAGGGCCTAAACGGATGGTAGGCAGCTTGGCCGGGATGGTCAGACCAATGCGGTAATAGAAGCCGGTCAGACCAAAGGCCAGAATGTTGATGACCGTGCCGCCAATAATCTGGTCCATCTTGAGGGTAATGGACATGAAACCCAGGAACCCACCCAGCACGGCTCCGGTCAGGATAGCGGCCACCAGACCCAACATCAGGCTGCCGGTGGCTACCGCAACGCGAAAACCAACAAAGGCTGATAGCAGCATCTGGCCTTCGATGCCAATATTGATGATACCGGCCCGTTCCCCCATCAGGCCGCACAAGGCACCCAAAACCAGGGGCGTTGAGTGGCGGAGGGCCGCATTGAGAACGGCCGTTGTCGCCCTGGGGTCCACGTTATAAAAATAGGCAATACCAATAACGACCAGCGCGCCCAGGCCGAGTAAAATCCTGTGACGGTATAGAGCCTCTACCCAACGGTTAGTCGGTGGTGCTACTGTTGCTTCCATAGGGTCTCCCAGTGTTTCGTCTTCCGCACTGCCTGCTGCCTACTGCCTCAATGCTGGCCCCAGCCGGTGCTGAGCGTGACCTCTTCTTCACCCTCCGCTTTCCGGGTGCGGATAAGCCAGCGTATGAGCATATCGGCCGTTACAAAAAAGAGAATTAAGGCTTGAATAACGTCAATGATTTGGTTAGGCACACCGGCGCGGAACTGCATCTGGCTGGCCCCGGCCTCCATAGCCCCAATCAGCAGCGCCGCCGGAATAACGCCGATGGGATGGGTACGGGCCAGCAGGGCGATGGTAATACCGTCAAACCCCAGACCGGTGTTAAAGCCGGGCTGGAAGCGGTTGACGACGCCCTGGGTTTCAATGGCCCCGCCCAGACCCGCCAGAAAACCGCTGATAACCATCGTCAGAATAATGATCCAACTGACGCGAATGCCGGCATAATGGGCGGCGTTGGGGTTCAGGCCGACGGTGCGAATTTCGTAGCCGGTGGTGGTGCGATAGAGCAGCCACCAAACAAAAACGGCCGCACCCACAGCAATGAAAAATCCAATGGGGAAAGGACCGATGTTGGGAATCTCGGCCGAAGCAAAAATGCGGGGGGTGCGGGCTACAATATTGCCGGGGCTGGTGTCTTTCCAGGGACCATCGGCCAGATAGTCGGTAATATTGATGGCCACAAAGTTGAGCATGATGGTGGTGATTACTTCGTGGGCACCGGTGTAGGTTTTGAGCATACCGGGGATGGCCCCGTAAGCGGCACCGGCCAGCGCCCCGGCAAACAAGGCCAGCGGAATATGTATCAGCGCGGGCAGCCCGTCGAGACTAAAGCCGAAATAGGCAGCCACAACAGCGCCAAATAGTAACTGCCCCTGCGCCCCAATGTTGAATAAACCGGCCTTGAAAGCGAAGGCCACCGCCAGCCCGTTGAGCAGCAGCGGCGTGGCTCGCGACAGGGTACGGCCGAATGCCCGTTCACTGCCAAAAGAGCCATCATACAGGGCACGATAGGCGTCTATGGGCGAAGCCCCGGAAATGATAAGGATAATTGCCCCAATGAGACCGGCCAGCAAAACGGCCGTTATCGGCACGCTCACCGTGCGCCAGATACGCACCACTCTGCGCCAAACGGCCGATCTTCCCCCATTCCCTGCCGACTGTGCCATGTCCTACTCCTGAAAATGACGAATTAGGAACTACGAACGGTATTTCTAAAAACAAGGTGCGACGCCTTCAGCCAAGAGTACGTCGCACCTTGCATTTGTTAACACATCCCGCGTTCATCAGAAATGAGCTTTCAAAAAAAGCCCAGCTTCTACAAACGCACAGACTACCAGACTACTTGACCACCTGTAGACTATCCGACTACGGATTGTACCCGGTAGGAATAGAACCATCACGCAAACCGGCATCGATCTCGGCCAGACGATCTTTGACTTCGTCAGGAATCTGATCCTCAAAGTCGTGGAACGGGGCCAGACCAACTTCACCCACGAAGTTGCCGCCAGGGAAGTTGCCATCCTGGGCCGCCTGAATCAGCTCAAAGACACCGGGGGTGATGAGCTTCATGGCGCTGGAAACCAGGCAAGGTTGGGCTGCGGGTACGGTAAACCATTGGTCGGTATCCACACCGAGGCAGTAAACGCCATCATAACCGGCTACTTCCACCAGGGCACCATTACCGGTATTACCGCCGGCCCCAAAGACAAAGTCAGCACCCAGACCGATGGCCTGAGCGGCCGTGCTGGCGCCCCACTCCGGGTCGGTAAAGGCAACGTCCAGGCCACCGGGATGAAAGGTGGAGATAATCTGGATATCCGGGTTGACGAAACGCGCCCCATTCTCAAAGCCCTCTTTGAAGGCAACTACTGGCGGCACCAGGTCGGTGCCCAACACAGCAGCGATAATGTTCGATTCGGTCAATAAACCAGCCAAAGCGCCGCCCAGGAAACCGGCGATGTCTTCAGGGAATATCAAACCGGCGATGTTGGGAATGGTATCAACCTGGAACTGGTCCACACCGATGAACATAATGTCAGGGTACATTTCTGCCGCTTCATTCGTGGCTTCACCCAAGCCAAAACCAACTGTTACGATCACGTCGTAGCCATCCTCGGCGAAGAGGGCAATGTTGGTCGCATAGTCGCGGGCGTCTGCGGTTTCAATGAAGCTGACCCTGGCCCCCAGCTCAGTCTGAGCCAGCAGCGCACCTTCCCAGGCGGACTGGTTGAAGGAACGGTCATCCACCGAACCAACGTCGGTCACCAGGCCCACGCAAAATACGTCAGGGCTGGTACAATCGTCGGAGTCATCAACAACTTGTTCTGCAGGAACATCAACGGCATCCGTTGTATCAACGGGAGCGGCCGGTTCATCGGCTGCCGGTGAGCAGGCCACAAAGAGGATGCCCATGAAACACATAAGCAATATAGATAGGGTGAATCGTTTACTAAACATTTGTTTCTTCTCTCCTTAAAGATATGGGCGTTAACCGCCCGCTGTTACCAGGCCGGAAATAATCCGCCCGGCACATACGACACGTTAAACCATTACAGCATAACGAAACAAATTATACTTTTTTTTGTGGCCCTTACAACCTGTTGCTATTGGTAGACGGCTGTGCTACCATTCAACGATTAAATTATGAAACTGAGTACAGAGTTCTTCTCAAGATTAGTTGGGGCCATTGCGCTCGCTTTTGCTGCTGCCGCTTTGGGCGATGCTCTCGCCAACTACCTGGGTGCTAATAATGAGGCATATGTTATCGTTTTTGTTCTGTTAGGCATCTTAACAGGTCTGGTGTTAACACCCTATTTGACGGTACGGCCGTTGCGCCGCTTGCGTCAACGTCTAACCAATATGCCGCCTGAGCAGCTAATGGCTATCATTATCGGCATTTTCTTGGGCCTGATTGCGGCCGCGCTCATTTCGCTACCGTTGGCTATGCTGCCTTCCCCTTTTCGGGAGATTTTGCCGTTAACGGCCGTTGTCGTTTTCTGCTACCTTAGCACCGCCATCTTGATGCTGCGCCAGCGTGACCTGAAAAACATGCTAAGCAACCTGCAGCCATTGGGACAAACCACACGTAGGGGTTCTGGGGCTGAACTCAGCGCTAAAGAAGACGAATCCGTCATTTTGCTGGATACGAGTGTGATCATAGACGGCCGTATTGCCGACATTAGCAAAACCGGTTTTATCCAGGCCAGTCTGCTGGTTCCCAACTTTGTTCTCATGGAGCTACAACATATCGCCGACAGTGCCGATCCCCTGCGCCGCAATCGCGGTCGGCGCGGTCTGGATGTGTTGACCATCCTGCAAAACGAAGCCCCCGTGCCCACCCGTATCACCGATATGGATGTTAGTGAAACACGCGAAGTGGACAGCAAGCTCGTCTCTCTGGCTCGCCATTGGCAGTGTCCTATCATGACCAATGACTACAACCTCAACCGAGTGGCTGAAATCCAGGGCGTGCGCGTCCTCAACATCAACGACCTGGCCAACGCCGTCAAAGCCGCCTACTTACCCGGCGAAGAGCTAACCGTTAAAGTAATACAAGAAGGACGCGAAGCTGATCAGGGCGTCGGCTATTTAGAAGATGGCACAATGGTCGTCATTGAAGAAGGGGAGTACCTGATCAATCAAACGGTCACTGTCACCGTCACCAAAGTGCTGCAAACCACCGCCGGCCGCATGATCTTCGCCAAACCGTAAAACGTAAAACGTGATGCGTGATGCGTGAATAAAAGACCTCACGTATCACGCATCACGTTTCGTAATTCGTAATTTGTAATTCATAATTCGGAAAGCCCATGTCTCTAAAAGTCTACAACTTCCTCACTCGACAAAAAGAAACCTTTACGCCGCTGCACGAGGGCAAAGTCAGCCTGTACGTTTGCGGCCCCACGGTCTATGACAACTCGCACATCGGCCACGCCAAAACGTATGTCAACTTCGACGTGATCGCCCGCTACCTGCGCTACCTCGGCTACGACGTGCTGTACGTGCAAAACATCACCGACGTGGGCCACATGCTCGATACCGGCGAAGACAAGGTACTGCGTAAGGCCCGTCAGATGTCAGCCCTGCCCATGCAGGTGGTTGAGACCTACACCCGCAGCTACTTTGCCGATATGGACGCCCTCGGCGTGCAGCGGCCCGACATCAGCCCCCGCGCCAGCGGCCATATCCCTGAACAGATCGAGATGATCCAGACCCTCATTGACAAAGGCCATGCCTACGAGGTGGATGGCTCGGTCTACTTCGACGTCGCTTCTTTTCCTGAGTATGGCAAACTAAGCGGCCGTACCGTCGACGATCAGGCAGAAGGCAGCCGCATTACCACTCGCGAAGAAAAACGCCATCCGGCCGACTTTGCCCTCTGGAAAAAGGCCGACCCCGAACACATTATGCGCTGGCCTAGTCCCTGGGGCGAAGGTTTTCCCGGCTGGCATATCGAATGTTCGGCCATGGCCAACAAATATCTCGGCCCCACCTTTGACATTCACGGCGGCGGCCTGGAGAATATGTTCCCCCACAACGAGTGTGAAATCGCCCAGAGCGAAGCCGCCCACGACGGCCAGCCCTTTGCCCGCCACTGGCTCCTCGTCGGCAGCCTGACGCTGGACGGCATCAAAATGAGCAAGAGTCTGGGCAATACGCTGACGATTGCCGATGCGCTGACTCGCTGGCCGGCCGAAGGCATTCGCACCTTTATCCTTTCCAGCCATTACGGCAGCCCCATTGATTTCTCTGACGAAGCGATTGAGGCAGCTTATAAAGGCTGGCAGCGCATTTGGGGTGCGGCCCGCCTGCTGCGCCAGCAAATGGGCCAGGCCCCGGACGGCGCGGCTGGTGACGCCGTTAAGGAACTGGTTGAGCAAACGCGGAAGGCCTTCGTAGAGAAGATGAACGATGATTTTAACGCCCCCGCCGCGCTGGCCGTCCTGCAGGAATACACGCGCCAGGTCAATACGCTGGTCAACGAGCAGGGGTCGCTGAGCCAGGGTTCGCTCAAGGCACTCGATGACCTGTACCGGGAATTGGGTGGCAAGATTCTAGGCATTATTCCCGGCGAAGACGCCGGCAGCGCCAGCGCCGAGCGCGAGGCCGGTCTGGTACAACTTCTCATCGAGCTGCGGGCCGCGGCGCGGGCCAACAAGGATTGGGCCACCTCCGACAAAATCCGAGACCAGCTCAAAGAATTGGGCATCATCCTCGAAGACCGGCCCGACGGCACCGTCTGGAAAACAACTTGATGCTGCGAAGTGGCGATGTGGCGAAGTTACCTTACAACTTCGCCACATCGCCACTCCGCCACTTCGCCAATGAGTGAGTATCTGATTCGACGCAATGTGGTTTTGGAAGCGCTGCGGGGCAGCCGGCGGGAGGTGTTCCGGCTCTACGTGCAGCAGGGGTTGGCGCAGAAATATGTGGAGGATGTGGTGGATACGGCCGTATCCCGCCACGTCCCTATCACCCATCTCAGCAAACAAAAGCTGGGCCAACTGGTGCAAGACAGCAGCCACCAGGGCGTGGCCCTGGAAGTTGGCCCCTACGTCTACAGCGACATTCAGGCCATGCTCTCCCTGGCGGCTGCCCACCAGGAACCGCCCCTGCTGCTCCTGCTTGACCTGCTGCACGGACCGCAAAATATCGGTAGCCTGCTGCGAACGGCCGAAATTTGCGGCGTCCACGGCGTTATCTTGCAAGACCGGCGCGCCCCTGACATTACCCCTAGCGTGGTCCAATATTCGGCCGGGGCCGCTGAGCATCTGCTCATTGCCCAAGAGACCAATCTGGTCCAGGCCATCAGGCAGTTGCAAGCGGCCGACGTCTGGGTGGCTGGCCTCGACCTTACCGACGAGTCCCAACCGCTGGGCGAAATTGACCTCAACATGCCCCTGGCCATCGTGGTGGGTCATGAAGGGCAAGGGCTGCGCCGGCTGGTGGGTGAAAGCTGCGACTTTTTGATCCGGCTGCCCATGCGCGGTCATGTAGAATCGTTGAATGCGGCCGTAGCCGGGTCGGTGATGCTCTATCAGGCGTGGCAGGCGCGGGGGTTTGTGGGCGATAGGGCACAAGGATCGTAGCAAATGCAGCTCAAAGACCTCGTTGCTTATTGGCATAACAGTCTATGCGATGCTGAGTTGATGGGTATAGAAATGGGCGACTCTGCCGCTATCAATATTCACGCAACTATGCTGGAGCGAGGACGGCTAGACCCCCAGACAACCAACGTACTCTTTCAACAACAAGTAAAAATCAACAGAAAAGAGCAGGAAGACACTGATGAGGTTTATGAAATCAACATCGTCATTGCCCCTGTCATCGCGACCAAAATCCACTCTCATGGTTATGCCGCAAGCGGCAAAATGCCGCAGACGATCTGGCCGTTACTGATTCCGGCCGTTCTTTACAAAGATGGTTCACTTGGCCCAGACACAAGTGGGCTGTTACCCTGGATACCACGCACGCTGCTTGAACCAACCAGTGCCGAGTTGGTGTTGGGCGAATTGCACGCCTTCGACGATTTTCTAACGCAAAATGCTTTTTCTCCAAGTGAAGACCTGCTAAAAGCATGGCAGCAGTTGTGGGACTATAGCTGGCAGATGTTTCGAACTGTTACCGGCGCCACAGACATAGATGGCATACAAGTGGCAGGATATGATACCGTAAACGGCCGTTCTGTCGTAATCAATGCTGAAAATATACGCGGCATCGCCGGCAACATCCTCAAAGTTTATGACCGTCTGTTAGCCCTGGATACCTACCCACCTTTGCTGCATAGTTACACCAACCCCAAAGACAAACAAGCTGAACCACCACTACCGCCCCCAAAATGGCGACGCTCGGCTTACCGTCATCTGGGAAGTGTGAACAACCAGTTTCCCCTATCTCCTTCACAGCGAGAGGCATTCTACAATTTCCTGGCCCTGCCCCAGCATACAGTTCTGGCAGTCAGTGGACCTCCGGGAACGGGCAAAACCACCCTGCTCCACAGCGTTATTGCCTCATTATGGGTAGAAGCAGCCCTCAAAGAAGAAAACCCCCCTGTCATTGTGGTCACCTCAACCAATAATCAGGCCGTGACCAACGTGATTGACAGCCTGGGGCATCTTGATAATGTAACGCGCTGGCTACCTATAAATAGCTTTGGCCTTTATCTGGTCAACAACCGGAAGAGACAGGCCGTCGCTAACGAAACTGGCACATTGTGGGTTAACAGGATGAGCGAGGGGTTTCCTGAACAGATAGAAACGTTGGGCTTTGTTAGTGCTGCCAGAGAACAATTTTTGAGCCACTGCCAGACGTTTTTCGAGCGAAAAGTAGAAACTGTCTCACATGCAGTGATTTTGCTTCACGAAAAGTTAGTCAGAACAGCCCAACAAATGAAAGAGGGGATCAATATTGCCAATAAGCTTTTAACAAAAAAGGCTGAGTGGAAAAAACTGAATACACTAGATGAGGATCATGGCGAAAGCTATATTATGCAGTTTGAGCGAAAGAGCCGCGAAGCCCAAGCCGAGTATGACAAATACAGAGAAGTTCTTAGACAGTGGGAGAACCACCAACTTGACGAACCATTCCCATACTGGTTCTTTTCTTTTCTACCGCCGGTTCGGCGAAAGCGACGGTTGAGGAATATTCTTTTCCTTAAAAAGCTCTTACCTGATACTGAAGTCGATCTGGGAAATCAAGATGTCGCAAAATGGGTTTCTCTGCAATACAAGCTGGCGAAAGAAGCACTCCAAGAAATACAGAAGATTCCATCACCTTACCAGGTAAAAGAGGAAATTGATCAACTAGAGAAATCGTGGCAATCCTGGCAACAGCAGTCTGGGGCAACAGCAGTAGATATAACAAAGCTCTTTACACTGGAAACTGCCGATGGCGAGATTGAAGACAGCTGCTTGTTAAACTGGCTGGACACACGACTACGGCATAAGCAATTTGTGCTGGCTACTCATTACTGGGAAGGCCGTTGGCTGCTAGAAGTAGAAAAACGGGGATTGGCAGAGCTTTATGGTATGGAACGCCAGGACAGGGCAACACAGGAAAACCGCTGGCGACGTTATGCCCATCTCACACCCTGTTTTGTGACGACCATGCACACTGGCACCTCCTTCTTTGACTATTACGCCGGGCAGCCTGAACCGCTTTTGGACTTTATTGATTTGCTGATTGTGGATGAAGCCGGACAGGTGACACCAGAAGTGTCGGGAGCGATGTTTGCCCTGGCTAAACAAGCATTGGTGGTGGGCGACAGGCTGCAAATAGAGCCGGTATGGAGCATTCCTGAACCGGTGGATCGGGGTAATCTGGAAAGTAATGGCCTGGTCACGGACGACGAGACGTTTTTTGAGGTAAAGGCGCAAGGACTTACAGCGAGTTCGGGATCGGTGATGAAGATGGCACAGGTGGTTTCACCCTATCAACGGCCGTCTACGGCGGGTAGCACAACAGAACGAGGTATGTTTTTGGCCGAACATCGTCGCTCTGTACCTGAAATAATCAGCTACTGTAATCATCTAGCTTATGGGGGGCGACTGAGACCAAAACGGCCGTCTTTGGCTGAACACCCCTGGCCCCACATGGGTTATGTGCATGTTAAAGGGGTGTCACAGTCAGTTGGTGGTAGTCGCCAAAATGATCGGGAAGCAACGGCCGTTATCAACTGGATAGTTGAGAACAGAACCAAGCTTGAGCAGCATTATCAGGCTGATCTTGATGACATCATTGGTATTATCACCCCCTTTGCTGCCCAAAGGCGACTGTTGCAAGCTGGGTTAGCCAAACGAAATATCGCCGTTAGCAAAGTTGGGACTGTTCATGCGCTGCAAGGGGCAGAACGGCCGTTTATCATTTTCTCATCAGTCTACACCAACCGCGACCGCGGCCCCTACTTTTTTGATCGCGGTCCTAATATGCTTAATGTAGCCGTCTCACGAGCCAAAGACACCTTTATAGTCATGGGCGACATGGATATCTTTGATCCTGCTGTCAGCACACCATCAGGCCTGTTAGCCCTATATCTCTTCGCCTCAGCAGACAATGAACTCCGCGATGCACCAGTCCCGCCGCGACCCACAGCTCGTCGAATCAAAGAGATTGACCGCATTCGTACGCTCGACAAACACAGAGCCGTACTAGCCAGAGCTTTTAAGCGAGCCAAAAAGCAGCTTGTCATTGTTTCACCTTACTTGCGCCAACGGGCCGTTAAAGCCGACAATCTTGCCCAAAAAGTAGCCCAGGCCACAGCGCGAGGTGTTGCGGTGTTGATTTATGTAGATGACGGCTTTAACCAGAATCTGGAACTGCCCTCAGCCGCACAAGCTGCCGAGATGCTGCGCCAAAATGGGGCAAAGGTTCACGTCTGCCACAACATTCACTCGAAAATCATAGCTATCTTTAGTTTTCCCTAAATTTGGTCAATATCAGGCCAGAAAAGCAGGCTTTTATGCCTGCGAAAGCCTGATTGCTTCGTATCCGACAGGCAAATGGGCCGTAACCGAAGCCTTCTTAAAA
>SLGK01000333.1 GCA_007123775.1 Anaerolineae bacterium
AGTTGACAAACAATATCGGGTTATTCACCGTGAAATGCACTCCTTGTTTCACCTGCTTGGTCTGGTTGTTTAACATAGCCTATCGACAATTTTTTGTCGATGTTGGCGCGTAAGCGCCTATAGTCCTTCCTCTAATCGCTGTGGATGAGTATAAACCCGCATCCGGTCCTGGCGCAGGTAGGCGACGAGCGTGATTTGCCAGGCGTCAGCCAGGGCCACGGAGAGGCTGGTGGGCGAAGTGCGGGAGCAGACGATGGGTGTGCCCAGCCGCCGGGCTTTGTTGATCATCTCGCTGCTAACACGGCCGCTGCTCATCAAAATTTTGTCGCGGGTGTCGATGGCTTGCTGCAGGGCCAGACCGCGCAATTTATCCAGGCAGTTGTGCCGGCCGATGTCCTCAACCTGTAACAATATCTGGTGGGGGGTGGTAAGAACGGCCGTATGAATCCCCCGTGCTTCCTGGTACAGATCGGCACCTAGCTGCATCTGGCGCATCAGACCAGCCAGTTGGCCGCTGGTAGCTACCAGGTCTGACCGGAGCGGCTCATACCGCTGGGACAAATCGTCAAAGGTGACGCCACCGCCACAACCGGCCGTAATAATACGACGCTGCGGCAGTTCCCGGCTGGTATCTTGCAGCCACACATCAACACAACTGTTCTGTTTGGAAACATGCAGATGGCGCACCTCATCCGGACCGTCAATAACGCCTTCATTGGCCAGAAAACCCAGAGCCATTGCTTTCAGATCGCGGGGGGTACACATAAACGTGGCCAGTTCTTCCCCATTCACAGAGATGCAAACCTGGCTCTCCTCAACCACCGCGCCATTTATCGACTGCGGGCTGCCTGCGCCAATGCTGATATAGCGGACAGGCCTAATCCCGATTTCGTTTTTCTCGTTTACCACAAATCACCAGTGTGGAATTATGAATTCAGAAAGATGAATTATGGAGCGTGTTCATCCTGCACAGTTCATAACTCATAATTATTCCGCCAGTTCTGGCCATAGTTCTAGCGCACTGATAACGGCCGAAGCCGCCGTCTGGCCCAGGCCGCAGAGGCTCGTTTCGGTCATGGCAAAGCCGATGTCCAGCAGGTCGTTTTTGTCGCTGGCGTAGACGATGGCCGCTGGCCCATTGTGGCTGTTATGGCCATTGTGGGCTACAGGACGGCCAGCGATGCGGGCCAGAATTTCCAGTTGGCGCTGCGTACCCAGTTGGCAGGGGAAACATTTACCACAGCTTTCGTGGGCAAAAAAACGGGCCAGTTGGTAGAGGGGTTGGCGCAAATCGGCCGTTTCGTCAAACACCAACACCACGCCTGAGCCAATGGGGAACTGGTTGGCTTTGGCATCTTCGTAGGTCAGGGGCACATCCAGCCGCTTCTGGCCGATAAAAACGCCGGCCGCGCCGCCCAGCAGGACGGCCTGAATTGCTTTGCCATCCGGCACACCACCGGCCATCTCGATTAGCTCACGGATGGTCAGGCCAAAGGGGACTTCGTAGAGGCCGGGCCGGGCTATGTGCCCGCTAAGGCAGAACCATTTGGTGCCGGGCGATTCGGCCGTGCCCAGCTTATTCCATTCATCCAGCCCCAGGCGAATGACGGCCATGGTGGCCACAAGTGTTTCGATGTTGTTAACGGCCGTTGGCTGCCCAAACAGTCCATGCGTTGTCGGAAAGGGGGGTTTGATGCGGGGAAAGCCCCGTTTGCCCTCAATTGCTTCAAACAAAGCCGTCTCTTCGCCACAAATGTAAGCCCCCGCCCCCAGCCGCAATTCAATGTCAAAGTGGAACCCCTTACGCCCCATTAGATTTTGGCCCAAATAACCGGCCGCCCGCGCCTGCCGGATCGCATTTTCCAGCCGCTCGGCGCAGAGGGGATACTCACCCCGCAAAAAAATCCAGCCGTTTTCAGCCCCAACCGCATAGGCGGCAATGGTCATGGCTTCAATCAGACTAAAGGGGTCATGCTCCATCAGCACCCGGTCCTTGAACGTGCCCGGTTCGCTCTCATCGGCGTTGGCGATGATATGCTTTTGGGCGGTCGAACCGGCGGCCTGACGGGTAAAGCCCCACTTTAGCCCCACCGGGAACATGGCCCCGCCCCGGCCCAGCACGTCGCTGGCTTTGAGCATGTTGATAATTTCGTTGGGGGTCATAGCCAGCGCTTTACGCAAATCTCTGTAGCCATCGTGGGCCAAATAGCTGTCCAGACTGGTGGGATCGACCTTGCCGGCGCGGAACAGCTTGAGCAGTGGCTCACCGTAGATTTTCAGGGGGGCTGGGTCAAGTTCACCATCCAAAAAGGCGGGTACGTCAGCGGGGGTCAGGTTGCCAAACGGCCGTTCGCCAACCAACCCACTCGGTGCCTGTTCACACATGCCCAGGCAGGGCACGCGCTCATACGTTACCGACCCGTCCGGGCTGGTCTGGCCGTGATGCAGCCCCAGTCGCTCTTCCAACGTTTGTTTGAATGCCTCGCCCCCGGCCAGGCTACAGGCCATATCCTCACAAACGCGGATGACTCGTTTGGCTGTCGGCTGGTTGTAGAACATGGTGTAGAACTCGATCACGCCATGAATGTCAGCCAGGGGAACACGCAAGGTGTGGCTGATGGCCTGCTGCACCTCTGGGGGCAGCCAGCCATAGAGGGCCTGCACTTCATGTAACAGGGGGAGAAGGGTAGTGCGGGAACGGCCGTTGTACCGCGCCAACACAGGGTCCAACAAAGACAAATCAATGGGTTCAGTGGGTATAGCCATATTGTTTCCTCTGGAGCAAAAATCAACAGCCAACAGTCAACTGCTCACTGTCAACTGTCAACTATCACTCCCATTGTACGGATAATCGGCACATTTTCAACCTGACCTGCTGATATACCAGCAACTCAAATTTTTGCATTGCCCCAACCGTTGCTATAATGCCCGTTATCGGTGATTGGTCAACTGTAGTCCAAATACCGACCACCGATTACCGAACACGGGAGGTTCTCATGCTGGCTAAAGTATTGAGCTGCGCCATTATCGGCCTGGAAGCCGAACTGGTTGAGGTTGAAGTAGACGTCATCAAAGGCTACCCCGCCTTTGCCCTGGTGGGCCTACCTGATGCGGCCGTGCGCGAAAGCCGCGACCGGGTTCATGCTGCCCTCAAAAACAGCGGGTTTCGCTTTCCGGCCAACCGGCGCGTCACGGTCAACCTGGCCCCGGCCGATCTACGCAAAGAAGGGCCGGCCTACGACCTGCCCATTGCCGTGGGCATTCTGGCCGCCACGCAGCAAGTCTGGCCGGATCGGGTGGAGGGTGCTCTGTTCATTGGCGAACTGTCGCTGGATGGGGCCACGCGCCATACCAAAGGAATTTTGCCCATGACCGCCCTGGCCCGCGCCGCCGGGTATGAGCGTGTCTTTGTGCCAGCCGATAATGCCGAAGAAGCGGCCCTGATGCCTGACGTGGAGGTGCTGCCCGTTACCAACCTGAGCGACCTGGTGGGCCATCTGACCGGCCTCAAAACGATCACGCCGCTGACGGTGGACGTCAAAGAGGCGTTTGACAGCGATCTGGTCTACGCGGCCGATTTTGCCGACATCATGGGTCAGGAACACGTCAAGCGGGGCATGGAGGTAGCGGCCGGTGGGGCGCATAATGCCCTGATGAGCGGACCGCCCGGCGCGGGCAAGACGCTTATTGCCAAGTCGCTGCCCAGCATTTTGCCGCGCATGTCGATTGATGAAGCCCTGGAAGTGACCAAGATTTACAGCGTGGCCGGTTTGTTGCCGGCCGATACGCCGCTGATCAGGAATCGGCCGTTTCGCGCGCCCCACCATACCATCAGCTACGCCGGTTTGGTGGGCGGTGGGGCCTGGCCGCGCCCCGGCGAAATCTCCCTCTCCCATCGCGGCGTGTTGTTTCTGGACGAGCTGCCCGAATTTGGCGAACGGCTGATTGAGGTACTGCGCCAGCCGCTCGAAGGCAACCCGCGTGAGGTCTCCATCTCCCGCGCCAGCGGCACCATCACCTTCCCGGCCAACTTCATGTTTATTGCCGCCCAAAACCCCTGCCCCTGTGGCTACTACGGCGATCCGGTCCACGCCTGTACCTGCTCTAATGCGATGGTGACGCGCTACCAGAAGCGCATCTCCGGACCGCTAATGGACCGCATTGACATCCATCTGGACGTGCCCCGCATCCAGTTCGAGAAGCTGACGGCCAAACGGCGCGGCGAGGAGTCGGCCAGGGTACGCGAGCGGGTAGAGTTGGCCCGCCAGCGCCAGGCGGAACGCTTTCAAGAGATTGGCATCTACTGTAACGCCGACATGGGGCCGAGCGAGGTGCGCCAGTTTTGCCTGTTGGATGAGACCGGCAACCGGCTGATGAAGAGCGCCATGGCCCAAATGGGTCTCAGCGCCCGCGCCTTTCACCGGGTCCTCAAAGTGGCCCGGACCATCGCCGATTTAGGGGAATCGGCCGAAATACAGGCGGTTCATCTGGCCGAAGCGCTGCAATACCGGCCGCGGCAGGTGTGATTGACAGTCCACTGAAAAAACCGAGTTTTTTGCTAAAACGCATCACAATCGCCAGAGTGTTTGGCCTTGAAAAACTCGGTTTTTGGGCCTTTTTTCAATGGACTCAATTCTTTATTGCTCGCTAAAATATTGCAGCGCCCGCTGCAATTGGATGTCATCCTCACTGGCGTACATGAAGACTTCGTTTGTTTCTACCAGGATGTCGGGGCTGATACCATTGTTGTCGATAGTCTGATTGTTAGGGGTAAACCAGCGGGCAAAGGTGACGCGCAGTTCCGAGCCATCAGAAAGCTGGCGGCTGCGTTGTACGGAACCTTTGCCGAAAGTGGGTTCACCAATAAGGACGGCCCGGCCGTTATCCTGAATCGCCCCCGCCACTATTTCAGACGCGCTGGCGCTGCCAGCGTTGACCAAGACAACCAGTGGAATCGACTCGGCTATGTCACCCGGTTCAGCCGCAAAGGTCTGATCCAGGCCCACCTGATTGCGCTCATACAAAATCACGCCATCTGACAAAAACAGGTCAGCCACAGCGATGGACTGGTCTAAAAAGCCGCCGGGATTATCGCGCAGGTCGAAGATAAGACCGTTCGGATTTTGGGCCAGCAATTCTGTAATGGCCTGCGTCAACTGGCCTGCGGCATTAGCTGAGAAGTTGCTCAGGCGCACGTAAGCGATGTCACCGGCCGCTTCATCATTGATCATTTGGGCTTCGATGGTGGGCACTTCAAAGCGAGTACGGGTGATGGCAATTTGCAGCGAATCAGCTTCATCGGCCCGCTGAATGGTTAACACAACTTCTGAACCGCGTGGCCCGCGCACTTTGGAGATGACCTCATCCAGCGTTTGGCCGCGCACGTCTTCGCCATCGACGCCAATAATGATGTCACCAGGAAGAATACCGGCCTGCTCGGCCGGCTGGCCCGGAATGGGCCGCACGATCTCAATGTCGCCTTCGTCTGTTTCGCGGACAAAGGCACCAATACCTTCAACAGCGCCGCTCAGATTTTCACGCATACGCGCCGCAACTTCGGGGCGATAGAAACGGGTGTACTGGTCACCCAGAACTGCCAGTGAGCCTTCGATAGCAGCATAGATGCGCTCCTCATCGGTGGGCAACTCACCATCATATTCGCGGCTGACCAGTTCCCACACTTCGTCAAAGAGAGCAAAATCGGGGTCACCGGAGGGCGTGACGGTAGCGGGCGTGTTGGTCGGCCGCGGCGTGGGTGAAGCCGGCGGCGTATCGTCCAGGCCCGCTTCGTTTTGGGCGACGGGCTGATCGGGAACGGCCGTTACCTCATGCACCACCGTCACCTCAACCGTTTGGGTAACTGGCTCGGCCATTACCTCCACCGTTTCTCCCGTCGTTATCACGGGTGCGGTAATGCGACCGGCAAAAAAGCCTCCCGTCGCCACCATCACCATCAAAGCCAGACCCAACAGCCCGCCTATGAGCCAGTTCCAGCAACCACGTCCCGATTTGCTTGCGTTATCTTGCGCTGTCATAAACACTCCTCATTTCGTGTGCGCTGCTACCTCGTCGCGCCACCACTTCATTACTTCGCCTGCAAAAGCTCGACCGCCCGCAGCAAGATTGGGTCACGGCCGTTGTCAATATCCTCCTGCGTAATCTCTACCTCATAATCAGGTGTGAGGCCCTGTTGGTCAATTTCTGTGCGGGCTGGCGTAAACCAACGGGATGACGTAACATGGATCGATGAGCCGTCGCTCAAATCATACACCAGTTGCACGGAGCCTTTGCCAAACGTTGGCTGCCCCACCAAAACTGCTCGATCTCGGTCACGCAAGGCACCGGCCAAAATCTCAGAGGCACTGGCAGTGCCGCCGTTGACCAGAACAATTAGCGGCTTATCGGCCGCCAGGGTATTGTTGGAGCTACGATAAAAACGTTCCCCTTCTGTACGGCTGACCTGGAAGAGTACGTCGCCTTCGCTCAAAAAATGATCGGCCACAGAAACGGCCGCATCGACTAACCCGCCACCGTTATGGCGCAAATCCAAAATCAGCTTCTCGGCTCCATCCGCTGTTAAAGCGTTGACCGCCTGGGCAATCTCATTGCTGCTTTCGCCGCTGAATCGACTTAACTGAATATAACCAATCGTTGGATCTTCCAGCGTAAGCCGGTAGGTCACAGAAGGCAGCAAAATGTCATCTCGCTCAACCGCAATATCTACCCGTTCGGTCTCCTCAGGATGAATAACGGTCAAGACTACAATCGTACCCTTTTCGCCGCGAATCAGTTCGGCCACTTCCTGCACCGTCATGGCAATTGATATCGGTTCGCCATCAACCGCTATCAGCCGGTCGCCAGTCCGTATGCCCGCTGCCTCTGCCGGGTTGCCGGGAATAGGGTCTAAGATGATATCCCCATCCTCGTCAGGCCGGGACAAAGTGGCCCCAATGCCACCAAACGTGCCCCGCAGGGTAATACGCTCCTGCTCACGGGCAACCGGCTCGATAAAGACGGTGTACGGATCGTTGAGTGAGGACAAAGCCCCGCGAATAGCACTATGGGCCAATTCATTATCATCAGGCAGTTCACCTAGATAGTGATTTTGCACGAACCCCCACGCTTCCCAAAAAAGATGCAGCCGGTCTGATGAATCAGCCGCAGCCAGTGGGCCACCGTGTTGAAAGCGCAGGTAGTCGCTGGTTAGAAAGCCGGCACCAAACGCGCTGGCTATTAACAGAAGCAGCAGGGGGATCAGGAGCAAGTTACGTATTCGATTTGTCACAATGTCTTATTTCCAATCATGAAGTGGGCTTTGCCTGTAGTCTACCTCGGTTTTCAAACTATGCGCCCTTATTTTAATACAGGTGTTTAGACCGCCAATCTACGTTATAATGTATCGGTATGAAGCGGTTATGGCAACTGTGGTTAATCGGATTATTACTCTTGGCAATGAGCCTGTCCCTGCGACCGGCGGGAATTGCGGCGCAAGCGTTGCCTGCGTCCGATTATCGTGAGGAGGCACAGGCGTTACTAGAGAGTCTCAGTCCGGCTGAGCGCGTGGGGCAACTGTTCATAGTAACGTTTCAAGGCGACACGGCCGTTGCTGATAGTGAGATCGCCCGTTTGATCGTTGATTATCACGTGGGAGGCGTGGCTCTGCTGGCCAAAAACAACAACATCACCGGTTATGGCGATCTGAATAACATACCCGGCCAGGTAATCGATCTCAACAACAGCCTGCAACGCCTGTCAATAGACGGCCGTACCGCCACCATCACCTCCGACCGCCCCGAAGAAGTAGACGGCGTCGTTGTGCCCACCCCCACACCCGCCCCACCCGGCGTGCCTATCCCCTTGCTCATCGCCATCCAGCATGAAGGCGACGGTCACCCCAACACCCAGATCAGGCATGGCCTGACCGCAATCCCTAACAACATGGCCATTGGTGCCACCTGGCAGCCCGACTATGCTCGCGTCGTAGGCCAGATTGTGGGGCAGGAATTGACCGCGTTGGGCATTAACATGCTGCTTGGTCCCAGCCTCGACGTGCTGGAAAAACCGGCCCCCGGCGCAGCCAGCAGTCTGGCCATCCGCGCCTTTGGTGGTGATCCTTATTGGGTGGGCAAAATGGGGCAGGCTTATACCAGCGGCGTTCATGCGGGCAGCAACGGCCGTTTAGCCGTTATCGCCAAACATTTTCCGGGCAACGGCGGCAGCGACCGGCTGATCACCGAAGAAGTGCCCACCGTCCGCAAATCGCTAGAGCAGCTTAAACAGATTGAGTTATCCCCCTTCTTTGCCGTCACCGGCCGGGCCGAAACGCCCGAAGCGGTCGTGGATGGACTGCTGGCGACCCATATTCGCTATCAGGGCTTCCAGGGCAACATTCGGGCCACCACCGCCCCGGTCAGCTTTGACCCCCAGGCGCTCACCAGCCTGATGCAGTTGCCCGAATTTAGCCAGTGGCGGCAAAATGGCGGCCTGCTTGTCTCTGATTCCCTGGGAGCGCGGGCCATTGCTCGTTTTTATGACGATACGGAGCAGGAGTTCCCCCACCGGCGCATTGCCAAAGATGCTTTCTTAGCGGGCAATGACCTGCTGCTGGTCGATGAATTTGCCCTGCCCGGCAGCCCGTATGCCGTTGAGTTAGCCAATATCAAAGACACTATTCGCTGGTTTGAGGAGCGGTACGAGACGGATCCTACCTTTCAACAGCGGGTTGATACGGCCGTTTTGCAAATCTTGCATCTCAAACTAAGACTATACGACGGCGATTTTTCAGCCGGCAACGTACTGGCCTCGCCCGACACGCTACCCAATCCGGCCCAACACCGGGCAGCTTTATTCGATGTGGCCCAGACGGCCGTAACCCTTATCTCCCCCAGCCAGACCGAATTAGGCGAACGCATGGCCAGCCCACCCACGATTGGTGAAAACATCGTCATTTTCACCGACTTGCGCCTGGTACAGCAATGTGCCCAATGTCCTGCCGAACCGCTCATCGAGGTAGACGCGCTGGAAAACCGCATTTTGGCCCTCTACGGCCCCAACGCCAGTGGTCAGGTACAAACCGACCAGATTCAAAGCTATTCCTTTGCCGACCTGGCCGAGTTTTTAGCCGCCGGGACTGACCCGATTATCTGGCCGCCGCCTGAATCAGCCCCCATTGTGGAGCCAGCAGATGAAGCGGCCGTTACGGACCCGGCTGCTGACGCCGAATCAGAAGACCCAGAGGAAACGGCCGATTCCGATCTTGACCCCATTCCCACACCAACACCGGCGCCGCCTACCGCTTTTTTTGTACAACAAAGCCTGGCCGAAGCGGACTGGATTATTTTCGCCACGCTTGATAAGACCAGCAGTGCCCAACCTCTTAGCCAATTTCTGGCCCAACGGACCGACATTTTACGCAACAGCAAATCAATCGTTTATGCCTACCACGCCCCCTACTATCTGGACACAACCGAAATCAGCAAACTGACCGCCTATTACGGCATTTACAGCAAGGCCGAGGCCTTCATCGACGCCTCGGTCCGCGCCCTGTTCCAAGAACTGCCGCTAACGGGTGTGCCGCCGGTTGACGTGGACGGTATTGGCTACAACCTGTTCCACCAAACCCAGCCTGATCCGCAGCAAGTGATCGAGCTGTACATCACCAGCAGCGACGGGGAGCGTCAATCTCCGCCTCGCGAACAACCGCTGGATGTCTCGATTGGCGATACGCTGCGCCTGCAAACCGGTCTTATCCGCGACCGCAACGGCCATTCCGTCCCGGACGGCACTATCGTCCAATTTATTCAGCGCGACCGCATTCAGGGTCTCGTGAGCATTATTGAGGAAGTGCCCACACGCCAGGGCATCGCCCAATTGGACTATGTACTGGAGGCCCGCACCGGGCCGGGACAGTTTCGTATTACGGCCGTTGCTGGCGAAGCTACCCAATCGCAAGAAGTAGACATCTTTATTGAAGGGGAAGCGTTTGTGGCCATCCTGACGCCGGAACCGACGGCCACACCTACTGCCACGCCAACGGCTGTGCCGCCCACGTTAACGCCTACGCCAATACCAACCGCCACCCCTACCACCACCCCCGCCCCGGAAGCAATTGGCCCGCCACCAGAGCCAGGCATCAACATTTTGCTCTCTGATTTCTGGATGCTGTTGTCGCTGTTTGGGGGATTAACGGCCGTTTTAGCTGCCGGTCTCTTTTTCGTGCGCACCCGACCGGTGCCCCTGACGCAGCAGTTGCGCTGGCTGTTGTGGGGCGTTGTGGGGGGATTGGTTGTCTATAACTATTTCGTACTGGGGCTGCCGGGAACGGCCGTGTTGCTCGATCTGGGCGGTTGGGCCGGGCTAATCACCACCCTGCTGGGCGGGCTGGTTGGCCTCTCCATCTTCGGGGCGCGCCAGTTAAGCCAGAAATAGATAATATGATTCAGCCAACTATCCCCCCCGCCATTGCCAAAATTGCCCCCGACGGCAAGCTGACCCCGCGCCAGCGACGACACATTCTGCTGCAAATGGCCCTGCGTCGCGTACAGCCAGGCAGCGGCAGCAGCCAAGAATTCCTGCGGAGACGAACAGCCATGATCCATTGGCCCGATCTGCGTCAGATTCTAGCGGAAGTTGATTGGGTCATTGTGGACGGTGTGGCAACACGCGCCTACATGCCTGAGCGAATGACCAAAGACCTGGACATTCTGGTCCACGAACGTGACAACCAGATCGTTCTGGATCGCCTGCAAGCAGCCAATTACGAACTAATCAAACAACTAGCCACCATACCGGGTTACATCCTGCAATCTCCCGATGGCGTTGAGGTAGACCTGATTTTGGGCAACTACCCCTGGCTAAACGATGCACTAGCAAACCCGGAACGCGATCCAGCAGGCTATCCTGTGCTGGCCTTGCCTTACCTCGTGCTAATGAAATTGGGCGCTTCACGCAGCCAGGACATGGCCGATATTTCGCGCATGGTGGGCTGGGCCAGCGACGAAGACCTACAAGCAGTGCGTGCCGCTGTCGCCAGCTATTCTCCCCAAGACAGCGAAGACCTGGAATCAATGATCTTTCTCGGCCAACAGGAAAGAAATCTGCCAGAGTGAGCTTAATCGATCCACACCAGCACCAATTCCGAAACCTGGCGGCATCGTTCATTTGTTCCTTTCTCTTGCTCGTTTCGTCATAATGAATAGCGCGATTCGTTTGCCACCAGCCAGCAAAATGCCTAAGATAAACCCGGCTGGCACGGTTAGCGTCAGAAAAATGAATGTGAAGAAATAGCAAGGCGGTTGTTCAATTAGTTCCCAGACGACTCCATTTTCGGTAATCGCTATTGAGACAACATCGCCAGGACACCATTCTCCTATCGTTCGTATTGTTTGGCAGTCAATTGTTGTAGCAGAACTATTCTCAATGCGTTTTACAATGTCGTCAGTACAGTCCTCACCATTCTTTGAGGCGGGGTGTAGCTGGGTTGCTTGCCAGGAATAGCCTCCAGAATCCCATTCGTGAGCATATATCTGCCCATCAACCGTTTCGATGTAGGGATCTGCTTGAAAAAACCAGCTTGCATCGAAACCGAGAATAGCTTGAGCCGGAGTTGGCAATGGGGCTAACTGTTTTGGTGGGCCAAATTTAGAGGTTAAGTCACCGAGGCCAAGAACAAAAGGCACAATAAAACCAATCGCGGTAAAGACAATAATGATCTTCCAGGCGGGGATTCGTAACAATCGGGCCATTTACCAACCCTCCTTTACCATCGAATTTGGAACAAGGAGTAATTATTTTACCGTTTGGCGTCTGTCAAGCCTTTATCAAAAAGGCTCAACTGTTGTGTCCTGGCACTCTTCTCACCTTTAGATTCTCGTGACGACTTTCTCGTCTCACTCATACCATCGTGACGAGCAGCGGCACAAACCTCTCCCCAACTGGCAAAATACTCATCATAATACCGAATGGGATACTTGCCATGATCGATCATGTCTTCGCGTGATGGCAGTCGATCAAGGTGACGAGCTACTCGTCTTACTTCAAGTTGCAGTGTCTTCTTAGGAACTTCATACGTTTGCTTAGCCATTCTTGGTACGCGGCTGTTCTTTTCAGTCAGCTTGCGACTGGCTTTACGGAATGGATCAAGGCCCTGACGAATCTCTTCATGCCTGTCTAGGGCAATCTGGTAATATTTTTCTGAAAGCTCAATGCCGATGTAGCGTCGTCCCATTTGGTGGGCACACAGCGTTGTTGTACCGGCCCCGTTGAAACAATCTAGTATAACTTCATTCGGTTTGGTGAAAATCGAGATCAACCGGTACATCAGTTGAGGCGGTAATTGGCACGGATGATCAACACGACGGCTATTATGCTTTAGACGATGAATATCCCACCAAAGATCAGTTAAAGGTCCTCGATCAGTGAATCCTAATGCATTACGCTGACGTACACAACTGGCCCGCAAACAATACCACTCATCCAATGGTTCCAAAGGCATAAAAGAGTTGTTCCAATTAAAAATATTAACCTCTTCGGAACTATCAACAAGCCCTGGCAAAGGACGAGACGGTCCTTTACTAAAGCACACAATAGCATAATGGGCCGGCATAATTTTCCTTACTGGAAACGAGAGCGCATCCCAAGCTATCCAGTTTTGAAATTCAAGAATTGTCTCCATGAACAAGAAATGTCTGATTGCCCACAGCGGAATATTCAAAACGGCCAGGGTTCGTCCGGGTCGCAAAATACGAGCAATTTCATTTATCCACTCATCGCACCAGGTAAAATATTCCTGAATGGAAAGGTCATCAGCATAGTTGTTGTAGTTTTTGCCCAAATTATAGGGCGGATCAATAAAGGCAAAATCAATAGAATTGTCTGGTAGAGAGCGTAAATGTTCCAGGCAATCACCTTGCAATAGCTGGCTATCATCATCGTCGAGATGGGCGTCAAAGAACAGGGTAGATTGTGCTTTGTAAGCTGTGTCCGGCTTATCGGCAATTTGCTGGACTGGTACTGGCTGCCCAAGTTGGCGACAATCAAGCACCCTTAGCTCCCGATACATTTCAAGACCAAACAAGTCTGCAAAACGGCCGATTACCTCAGACAAATCCCCCTCCAAATCGCAGGCAACATCACGCCAGATGTCAGAAATCAGCGTACCATACGAATTGTATGTATGCTTTTTACCCCCATAATCCTTTGTGGTTTTGTCGCAAGCCGGGCAATAGGTATATTTGATGCGGGTGGTTGTATGTTGCAGCGCACCCTCATAGCGTGTATGAACCAATGCGCCAAAATAGTGCTGCGGCAACATGTTGTTGTCATTGCAATATAGAATTGTCTGTCTTTTGATACTGATCCAAAGTTGATAGATCAAAGCAGAAATGGTTTTGTGAACTGCCACAAGGTCGGCCGGCTCACCCAATGTAATCAGCGTGGCATTTTGCCCTAACCCATCATTTACCTGCTTAACGATTTGTGACAGGTTGGCAGGCAGCACTTGCCCGGCAGAAGGCAAAATCAACAAACAGACATCATTGAATTGTGCTACCAATGGCCCGATCTCATCCTGATCGTGAAGCTCATAATGGCTGATAGCTAATGGTTGACTATCTTCTGAGTAATGAGTCACACTTGTCTACTCCAAAAATTCCCGGATAAATTGGACTAAAACCAGTAACTCAGATCGGGTAAAGGCAACGGTACAATCACTGTTGTCACAAATGAGACGTACCGCCTGGTGACGCTCAAAATTACCGGCTCCATCTATCACATAGGCCAGCTTATGGCCTGCCGCCTGTACCTGTGTGTAACTGGCACTGGCTTCTCTTGATTTTCGTTGAATGACACTATTTGTGGTCACCTGAAAACTTACCTCGATGCCCACATATCTGCCATTTCTGGACAGCACAATGTCATAGTTGGTTTCTCGACCGGATTCCGGATCGTAATGGGTCACACCGGGCAAATTACCATCCGTCTGCAAAACAAGATCAGGTAGGTCAAGCTGTTCTGCCAAAAAATCCTTGACAAAGTTTTGGGCAGCATGTCCCAACGCATTGGCAGTCGAACCTTTTAATATTGTGCTGACCCAAATATAACGCTGTTTGACGTATTGCTCCAGTTTATTCTTGTCACCAAGATAATTGCTGATCTCACATTTGGCAAACCATTCGGCAGCTTCTTCATCAACAGCACTCGCACCCACCAAGAGCAAGACGACAAGTTCTTTGATGGTGTCGTTCAACTCAAATTCTTGAAATAGTGTAGCCCCTTCTATCCCAACCGTCTTTTTGATATTGCCTGCACTGGCCTTCAAAAGGGCCTCAAATTGGAACGTTCGTAACTGTCCATCCCATTCGTATTGGAGCTTACCATCAGGAATGTATTTTCGCAGATAGGTCATGGAGCGTTTAATACGTTCGCCGCTGAAATCTGACAACACCACAAGATGCTTCAGGAAAAGATTCGGTCGCATTTTGGCTGATGGCAATATGGTGATGAATTCCTCGACCGACTTGACCGGAAAATTGAGGATCGATATGAAGTCGTCCTGAGTTTTTAGCAGTTCAGTGATGATGGCTGCTCCATCATCCTGGGGTGCAAGCTCAATTGGCCACGATAAAGCGGCATTTTGTTCTAATTGTTCGACAGTGCGTTGGTAGTTCATCTATTGATTCTCCTCAAGAAGCTGTCGGCGCAGGGCATCGGGGTCGGTGACGGGCTGCTGGCAAACGAAGCGGCGGCAGACGTAGGCGGTGGCTTTGTCGTCGATCATCTTGCGCTCGGCCAGGAGGGGGATAAGGTCACTTTTGAAGCCAACGGCCGTTACTAACTCCGGCCGGTATTGCTCAAAGACCACCTGGATCAGGGCCTCGGTATCCGGCAGGCCGTAATCGCCGACAATAGCCACCTCACGCGGCTCAGCGGCCATGAAGCTAGCCGCTTGCAGCCATTGGGCAAAGGCGTTGGGGTATTGGGCCATTGGCTCGTAGAGAGATTGGACCATTTTTTCGGCGACTTCCCAGTAACGGCCGTCGCCCGTGTACAAACTCAGGCGCAGCAAAACCCGGGCGGCCATGGCGTTACCGCTGGGCGTGGCGTTGTCCTGAATGTCTTTGGGCCGGGTCAGCAGTTCCTCATGGTCGTCAGAGGTATCGTAAAAACCGCCAAATTCCTCATCGCGGAAATGGGCCAGCATCAGGTCAGCCAATTCTTTGGCCCAGGCAAACCATTCGTAATCAAAGGTGGTGTGGTAGAGGGTCAGCAGCCCGTCGGCCAGGTAGGCGTAATCTTCCAGGTAGGCGTTGTATTTGGCTTCGCTGCCCGCTTTCCAGGTCCGCAGGAGACGGCCGTTTTCCCCGCGCAAATTCTCATACAAGAAGCCGGCATTCCGCACCGCCACCTCGGTGTAATCGGGGCGGGACAGGGCGCGGCCGGCGGCAGCAAAAGCGGCCAGCATCAGCCCGTTCCAGGCAGTCAGAACCTTGTCATCCAGCCCCGGCCAGATTCGCCCGGCACGGGCATCGTACAGCTTTTGGCGGGCAGCCGCCAGCCGGGATTCCACTTCATCCGGGGGCAGGTCCAATGCGGCAGCAACGGCCGTTGGCTCTTGTTGCACGCGCAGAATAATAGTGCCTTCCCAATTGCCCTGTTCGGTGACCTCGTACACTTGCTTAAAAAGGTCAGCCTCCTCAGCTAGAATCGCCTCGATCTCCGCCTTATCCCAGACGTAAAACTTGCCCTCTTCCCCTTCGCTGTCGGCGTCGTAGCTGCTGTAAAAGCCGCCGTCTTCATGGCGCATTTCGCGCACTACAAAGTCGAGCGTCTCTTCGGTGATCCGTTTGTAGAGCGGCTTGCCCGTGATTTGCCAGGCGTGCAGATAGACGCGGGCCAGCAAGGCGTTGTCGTAGAGCATCTTCTCAAAGTGTGGCACCAGCCAATCGTTGTCGGTTGCGTAGCGGGCAAAACCGCCGCCGATCTGGTCGTACATGCCGCCGTAGGCCATCGCCTGCAGCGTCTTTTCGGCCATGTGCCGGGCGTGGGCGTCGTTGCGGGCCAGGTGCATTCGCAGCAAGAATTCGAGGGTCATCGAGGGCGGGAATTTGGGGGCGCGGCCAAAACCACCTTTGGCCGCGTCAAACGCCTCGTTCAGATTAGCCAGAGCGCGGCGGAAAAGGGTATCGTCAATGGCCTGACCGGAACGGCCGTCTAGTCCCAACACCCGCTGCAAATGGCCGCTAATCTGGTCGGCGCTCTGCTCCACGTCTTCCCGCTGGGTCTGC
This sequence comes from Anaerolineae bacterium, assembly GCA_007123775.1. GTDB lineage: Bacteria > Chloroflexota > Anaerolineae > Promineifilales > Promineifilaceae > SLGK01. Next base: position 16,284 of record SLGK01000333.1, read on the forward strand.
CACACCTTGATGATGCTGTTAAGGACCTGCACAAAGCTGGGCATGTTGTAGCGGGGCGCGGGCGGGAAGTAGGTGCCACCGAAGAAGGGACGGCCGTCGGGAGTCAGCACCACCGTCATGGGCCAGCCACCGTGACCGGTCATCGCTTGTACGGCCGTCATGTAGATGTTGTCCAGGTCGGGTCGCTCCTCACGGTCCACTTTGACGTTAACAAAATGTTTGTTCATGATGGCCGCCGTGGCCTCATCCTCAAACGATTCGTGGGCCATAACGTGGCACCAGTGGCAGGCGGCATAACCGATACTGAGCAGAATCGGTTTGTCTTCTGTTTTGGCCTTCTCCAGAGCTTCTTCACCCCAGGGATACCATTCGACGGGGTTGTCTACGTGCTGTAACAGGTAAGGGCTGGTCTCATTGGCTAAACGATTAGTCATGATTATCTCCATGTCAAGGACGAAGGACGAAAGACGGAAGACGGAGGTAAATGCCTCCGTCTTCCGTCCTCCGTCTTCGGTCATTTCTTTTCCAGTGCCTCACGCAAAGAGCGCACAAATGCAGCCGCGGCGGCCGCTTTGTCGTCGGCCTGGCGCACGGCGTTGATGAGGGCGCTGCCCACGATAACGCCGTCGGCCAGTTGGCCCACGCGGGCCGCCTGCTCCGGGGTGCTTATGCCAAAGCCGATGGCCAGCCACGCTTTTGTCTGCGCCCGCACCCGCGCCACGAACTGGCTCAGGTCGGTTTGCAGGCTGTCACGCGCGCCGGTAACGCCAGTGACGCTGACCAGATAGATGAAGCTCCGGGCGCGTTGGGCCACATCGCTGATACGCTGCGGGCTGCTGGTGGGGGCTAGAAAGTGAACGTAAGCTAGATTGGCGGCAGCAGCGGCCGTTTCCAGTTCAACCGCTTCTTCCGGGGGCAAATCGGGCACGATGAAACCTTGCGCCCCGGCCACGGCCGTATCCTGCACATATTTTTCCAGGCCATAGGCCAAAATGGGGTTGTAGTAGCCAAACATCAAAATGGGCACGGTGACGCCCCGCTGCCGCAGTTCGGCCACCATTTCCAGGCAACCGGCGGCCGTTGTACCCTGCTCCAGCGACACCTGGGTGCTGTGCTGAATCGTTGGCCCGTCGGCCAGCGGATCGCTAAAGGGTACGCCCAGTTCAAGCAGGTCGCTGTAGGGGGCAATGGCCTCGACCACAGCCAGCGAAGTGGCCCGGTCGGGGTAGCCGAGCGTGTAGTAGGGCATCAGGGCCGCCCGGCCCTGTAGCTGGTCAAAGGCACGGTTGATGTGAGAACGGCCGTTGGTGTACTGCGTATGGCGTACTGCATAACCTGTGGTCATGGTCTAATCCTTCATTTTGTGTTGTGATGGTTTGTAAGTAAAACGTAATGCGTAAAACGTAAGTGCGTCACCATAGCTCATTACGTTTCACGTTTTACTTTTGCATTTTACTCGATTATAGGATAACGCAAGCCATTGGTCGAAACGGCCGTTTGTTATGGTATACTTACACAGTAGCAAATCGTGACAGAAGACGAAAGACGGAAGACGGAAAAAACGTTCGTCCTCTGTCCTCGGTCTTCCGTCTTTACAAGGAGCAAATTATGGCCTCTCCATTTCCCGGTATGGACCCCTATCTGGAAGGTGATTTGTGGCAGGAATTTCATGATCGCCTGGCTAATCAAATTAGCACCCAACTCTTGCCGCAGCTTCAGCCCAAATACGTGGCCCTGCTGTCTAAACGATACGTGTTTGATCGGCCGGGGTTGGGCATGCTGGACCTGCCGCCGGAGCAGCGCATCATCTATCCTGATGCCCATATCGTCCAGGTCAAAGAACCGGCTCCCGCCTACGCGGGCACCATGACACCCACGCTGGAAGTCCGCAGCTTACCACACAGCTTACCAATTGAAGAAGTGCCCGTTCTCAGCGTAGAGATTCGGGATGTGGCCCAGCGGCGGTTGGTCACAGTCATTGAGATTTTGTCGCCGGTCAACAAGCGGGGCGACGGGGCGCGGGAATATGTGGTGCGCCGCCATGATTTGCTGCAAACCAGGACCCATCTGCTGGAAATTGACCTCATTCGGCAGGGCGGCCGTCTTCATTTTGATGAGCCGCTGCCGCCGGCTCCCTACTATGCCTTTTTGAGCCGCTTTGACCGCCGGCCCGTCACCCAGGTGTGGGCGATTGATCTGCGCCAACCATTGCCCAATCTGCCTGTGCCCCTGCTGCCGCCGGATGAGGATGTGGTGCTGGAACTGCAAACGGCCGTTGACGCCTGTTTTGCGCTGGTGGGCTATGAGCGGCTGCTCGACTACCGGCAGCCACCCCCACCACCACCCTTTTCTGACGAAGATAGCGAATGGATTAACGGCCGTATCGCTGCCGCAACAAAGCAGACAGAAGCCCGTATAGCAAGGTAGCAAAGTGGCGAGGATGCGAGGTGGCGAGGTGGCGAGGATGCGAGGTGGTATAATAACTCCGCCACTTTGCCACTCCGCCACTCCGCTACCCCGCCACTTCGCAACACTATTCAAATAAGGAGAGAACAATGAGTCTATTCGGTAACGTAATCTGGTTAATTTTCGGCGGACTGATTGCCGCCCTCGGCTATATTATCGGCGGTCTGGCCCTCTGCCTGACCATAATCGGCATCCCGTTTGGGATGCAATCCATTCGCATTGGCTTTGCCACCCTGACCCCATTCGGCAAAAAAGTGGTGGAACAGCCCGGCGGCGACAGCACTCTGCGATTAATTTTCAACATCATCTGGATTGTGCTGTTTGGTTGGGAAATTGCCCTGGCCCATCTGGTCAGCGCCCTGCTACTGGCCATCACCATTGTCGGCCTGCCGTTTGCCAAGCAGCACCTCAAGCTGACAAAAGTAGCGATTTTCCCCTTTACGTATGATCTGCGGTAGCGAGGGGGCGAGGTGGCGGCGTGGCAAAGTAACCCCACCACTTCGCCACTTCACAACCATTTGCCTCTTATCCAGTTTATTGCTACAAACAACGCCATGCCGAAAATATTAGTGGTAGAAGATGATATTACCCTGCAAGAAACCCTGGTTTATAACCTGGAGCGGCAGGGCTACAGCGTTACAGCAACGGACAACGGCCGATCTGCCCTCGCCCTGGCCCGTAACGAACAACCCGATTTAATTGTGCTTGACGTCATGCTACCCGGCATCGACGGCTTTGAGGTTTGCCGGATACTCCGCAAAGAGCTGAGTATTCCCATTCTGATGCTGACCGCCCGTTCCGAAGAAGTAGACCGGGTGGTAGGGCTAGAAATGGGAGCCGATGATTACCTCATCAAGCCATTCAGTATGCGCGAGCTGCTGGCCCGCATCAAGGCCCTGCTGCGCCGCGTCCGGCTAGTGCGTGAAGAGGTGGAGGCCGAGCAAGCCGAACAGGCCGAACAGGACAACGACAAACGGAGCAAAGAAAGCGTAACCCATTCGCCCCTGCTCATGTTTGACGGGCTAACAATTGACCAAAATCGACATGAGGTGCGGCTGAATGATGCCCCGCTGCGGCTCAAGCCGAAAGAGTTTGAATTGCTGGCCTTTTTAGCCCGGCATAAAGGCATGGCTCTGTCACGCGATTTGATTTTGGAGCGCGTGTGGGGCTGGACTTTCGACGGCAATAGCCGCACGGTCGATGTCCACGTGCGCTGGCTGCGCGAAAAAATAGAAAATGATCCCGGTAATCCGCGACGCATTGTAACGGTGCGCGGCATCGGCTACCGTTTTGATGGCTGAACGTAGTGCGTAGGGCGTAATCGAATTTTGACGCCCTACGCACTACGCACTAACTCATGTTCTCTCAAATCCGCTGGCGCATTGCCTTAAACTTTGCTCTTTTGGTAACGGCCGTATTGGGTGGATTGGCTTACTATTTACTACGTCCGGCCTGTGTAGGCGATAGCGACTGTATCGGTCGCGGGCTGTTGGTAGGCGGCGCGTTTTTGGTCACAGCCACCGTCGTCCTGGCGGTGCTGGTAGCCGAACGCACGACCGGCCCCATCCGCCAGTTAACCAAAGTGATCCGCCGCATCAACAACGGTGAACTAGACGCCCATATGTTACCCATCCGGCGCGACGAGATAGGGACACTTATCCTGGCCTTTAACGGCATGATGGAAACGCTGGGTGAGCGCGTGACCTCGCTCGAAGAGAGCCAGCGTCAGTTGGCAACGGTGTTAGCCTATATGGCCGACGGCGTCTTAATTTTAGACGAACGGGGGCGGGTTGAACTAATCAATCCGGCGGCGACGCGGCTGCTGCAAACCAAATCAGCCCAGGCCCTCAATCACCGCTATGCGGAAGTGGTGCGTCACCACAAGCTGATTGAATTGTGGCAGCTTTGCCGTGACACGGGTCAGGAGCAGTTGGAAGCGGTGGAAATCGGCCGTGAACTTTTCGTACAGGTGGTTTTTACACCCTTCCAACAACAGGGGGCGCGGGGCTACCTGGTCATTTTGCAAGATTTGACCCAGGTACGCCATTTGCAAACGGTGCGGCGTGACTTCATCAGTAATCTATCGCACGAGCTGCGGACGCCACTGGCTTCGCTGCGGGCCGTCATGGACACGCTGCACGACGGAGCGCTAGATGACCCCCCGGCGGCCCAGCGATTTTTGAAGCGCGCGGCTGGCGAAGTGGACACGATGACGCAGATGGTGGAGGAGCTGCTGGAATTGTCGCGTATTGAGTCGGGTCGGGTGCCATTGCGGCTGAAGCAAACGGCCGTTTCTGATCTCGTTTTACCACCACTCGACCGGCTTAGTCCGCAGGCACAGCGGGCCGACATTGACCTCAGAATTGACCTACCTGCCAATCTACCCCTGGTGCTGGCCGACAGTGTGCGGGTGCAGCAGGTAATTACCAATCTGGTCCATAACGCCATCAAGTTTACGCCCAACGGCCGTATCACCATCAGTGCCCAGCTTAACCACAAAAAAGCGCGTGGCCAGGTGACAATCTCCGTGGCTGACACCGGCACAGGCATTGCCAACGAAGACCTGCCCCGCATCTTTGAGCGCTTCTACAAATCAGACCGCGCCCGTACCCGCGGTCAGGGCGGCACGGGGCTGGGTCTGGCTATTGCCCGCCATATTGTGGAAAGACACAACGGCCGTATCTGGGTGCAAAGCAAAGAGGGCAAGGGGAGTACCTTCTACTTCTCGCTGCCCATAGCGGCGGAGTAGCGGGGGGGCGGAGTGGCGAGGTGGCGAAGTGGCAGGATACTTCGCTACTTCGCCACTGCGCCACACTTAACGAATAGTTAGAACAGCACCCAGCTTCGGCGTCGTTCGGTATGATTGGGCTATGTTGACCCGACTATTCCACAAAGGCTGGCTGTTGCTGCTGCCCCTGCTGCTGGCTGGCTGTGGGGGGCTGTTTCAGGCTGAGCCGCGCGTTTTGTATCTGGCACTGGATGAGGCCAACCGCAGCCAACTGTATGTGAGCAGCATCGACGGCAATGAAATCAGCCAGTTGAGCAATGCCGACGACGATATTATAGACTATGCCCTCTCGCCCGACGGCCGGCACATTGTCTATACCCTGCGCCAGCGGCCACAAGGGGATGAGCTGTGGCTAATGGAAAGCAACGGCCGTTCCCCCCAACTCCTCCTGGCCTGCCCCGACAACCAGTGTAGCCACCCCGTCTGGCATCCCGACTCCCGCCGCCTGCTCTATGAGCGGCGCGAATTTACTGGGGCCATGGGCACGCCCGGTGCCCCCCAACTCTGGTGGTTAGACAGCCAAACCGGCGAGACCATCCCCCTGTTAGAGACGATTGACGGGCCGAGCGGCGGGGCTGCTTTTTCGCCCGATGGGGAATGGGTCAGCTTTGTGGTATCCCCTGATGAGGGCGTGCGGCTGTACAACTTTCGTGACGGCCGTTACCGGCGCATCACCAGTGAAATGGGCACCCCCGCTATTTGGAGCCATGATGGCAACTACCTGCTCATCCGCGACCATTACCTTTCATACCTGATGGGCGTGACCGAGGACGAAGCCATCCGTACCGAAGCCATGCAACAGTTCACACTGGGTGTGGGTCTCTACCTGACCCATTTAGAGGGAACGGGTGTGACTGCCATTAGTGGCCAAGAAGGGTTTGACGACAGTGCCGCCGCCTGGTCGCCCGACGGCCAGCAAATCGCCTTCACGCGCAAGGAACCAAAGGTGCTAACAGGCCGTCAACTCTGGCTGATGGGCGCGGACGGCAGCAACATGCGCCCCCTGACCAACGAACCGATGGTCAATCATGGTCCGCCGCAATGGTCGCCAAACGGCCGTTATCTTCTCACCCAACGCTACGAGATAGACAACCAGCAGGATATGGCTTCTATCTGGCTGCTTGATTTGCAGACCAAAGAAATGACCCCCATCGTTGCGGCCGGCTTCTACCCCACCTGGCTGCCGTAAGCGGGTGGCGGATGGCGGGTGGCGAGTACGAGCTATGGCACTCCGCCACCTTGCCACTCCGCCACTATTGACATTTCCCCATTTTCCGGCATCATACCCCTCTTATGATTTATGCAGACAACATCGCCCAACAACTGTCCCTACGGCCGGTACAAGTAACGGCCGTTGCCGAACTGCTCGACGCGGGCAACACCATCCCCTTCATTGCCCGCTACCGCAAAGAAGCCACCCACAACCTAGACGAAGAACAAATTCGCCAGATTGCCGACTGGCGCGAACGGTTGCACAACCTCGATCAGCGCCGCCAGACCATCCTGAGCAGCATTGAAGGCCAGGGCAAACTGACCGACGACCTGGCCCAGCGGCTGCACGCTGCCAGCAGCCTGACCGAACTGGAAGACCTCTACCAGCCCTACAAACCAAAGCGGCGCACCCGCGCCAGCATGGCCCGCGACAAAGGGCTAGAACCGCTGGCCCAACTGCTCGTTAGCCAGCCACGCACCGGCGACAGTCTGGACACGCTGGCCCAACCCTTCCTCAGCGACGACGTGCCTTCAGCCGACGACGCCTGGGCCGGGGCGCGGGACATCGTGGCCGAGGCTATCAGCGATACGGCCGAAATTCGCCAGGCCGTCCGTGAAAAAGCCCTCAAATTCGGCCAACTGCGCGTGGAAAAGATTGACAAGGCCGACGACGAGCGGGGCATCTACAAAATCTACTACGAATTTCAGAATCGGGTTGATCGGCTCAAGCCCTACCAGATTCTGGCCATCAACCGGGGCGAAGCGGAAGGCATTTTGCGCGTGCGGCTGGATGTGGCGGAGCGGGACTGGCTGGGGCCGATTCAGCAACTATTCCGGCCCGACCGGCGGTCGCCGCTGGCCGGTCAGCTTCAGACGGCGATTGAAGACGCGGCCCAACGGCTGCTCCTGCCCGCCATCGAACGGGACGTGCGCCGCCACCTCAGCGAAACGGCCGAATCCCACGCCATCCACGTTTTTGCCAACAATTTGCGCGGTCTGCTGACCCAGCCGCCGCTGGCCGGGCAGACCATCCTGGCCATCGACCCCGGCTACCGCACCGGCAGCAAAGTGGCCGTGATAGACCCTACCGGCAAAGTGCTAGACACAACCACAATTTACCCCCATCCGCCCCAAAAACAGGTGGCCCCGTCCCGCCAGACGCTCAGCCGCCTGCACCGGCAGCATGACATAACCCTCATCGCCATCGGCAATGGCACCGCCTCCCGCGAAACAGAGCAGTTGGTAGCCGACTGGATTCAGACTGAGGCCCGTGAGCAGATGCAATACTTGATGGTCAATGAAGCCGGTGCGTCGGTCTACAGCGCCAGCCCTTTGGCCCGCCAGGAACTCCCCGACCTGGATGTGACGCTGCGCGGCGCGGTCTCGATTGCCCGGCGGGTGCAAGACCCATTGGCCGAATTGGTAAAAATTGACCCCAAGTCGATTGGCGTGGGGCTGTACCAGCATGACGTCAACCAGACCCAACTGGCCAACACGCTGGCCGGGGTGGTAGAAAGCGTGGTCAACCAGGTGGGCGTGGACCTGAATACGGCCTCGCCCGCGCTGCTGACTCACGTGGCTGGTATTGGTCCCAAATTGGCAGAGCGGATCGTAACATATCGGGATGAAAACGGCCGTTTTACCAACCGCGCCCAGTTACGTGAAGTTTCCGGGCTGGGGCCGAAAGCGTTTGAGCAAGCTGCCGGTTTCTTGCGCGTTCGTGACGGCGACAACCCGCTCGATGCCAGTGCTATTCATCCGGAGAGTTATGGGGTGGCAACGGCCGTATTAGCCCAGGCCAATCTCACCCCCGGCAGCCCCCTTGAGGTCCGTGCCGAACCGTTGGCCGCCCTGCGCCGACGCCAACCCCTGGACCAACTGGCCGCCCAACTCAACACCGGCCGGCCCACCCTCGAAGACATTTTCGAGCAGCTACTCCGCCCCGGCCGCGACCCCCGCGAAGATGCGCCGCCGCCCGTCCTCCGCAGCGACGTCCTGAGCATGGAAGATTTGCAGCCGGGCATGATCCTCACCGGCACGGTCCGCAACGTGGTCGATTTTGGGGCCTTCGTCGACATTGGCGTGAAGCAAGATGGCCTGCTCCACGTTAGCCAAATCCCGCGCCACACCAGCCTCACCGTCGGCGATTTGGTAGATGTGACGATTAGGCAGGTAGAAATTGAGCGCGGGCGCATCAGCCTGGGCTGGCAGTAAGTGGTACGACGCACATATGGAAGTGTGCCGCACCTGAGTTGCTTAATGAACAATCGCTACATTGTCCTCATCATCGCCTTCATAGCTTTTATCAGCCTGGGCCTACCTGATTCCGTATTGGGCGTGGCCTGGCCGTCAATCCGCCGCGAATATCTGCTGCCCCAAAGCGGCTTAGGCATGGTCCTGATTGGGGTGGGGCTGGGCTTTTTGACCATGAGCTTTAACATGGGCAGCCTGGTGCAGCGGATCGGCATGGGCAAACTGCTGGCCCTGGGTATGTTTTTAGTAGCCGCTGGCTTAACGGGCTATGTATTGAGCCGCAGTTGGCCGGTCTTTTTACTCTGTGCCTATGTGGTTGGTTTGGGAGCCGGATCATTACACAGCGGTCTGAATGCCTACGTTGCCGAAAAGTTTAGCGGGCGGCTGGTCAATTGGCTGCACGCCTGTTACGGTCTGGGAGCCACCATTGGGCCATTGCTCATGACGGCCGCTATTGAGCAAGCGGGCAGTTGGCGCTGGGGCTACCTGTTTGTTGCCGGTTGTATGCTCACCATGTCGCTGACCTTTACCCTGACACGCCGCCTCTGGGTATTGTCTGTGCAAACCCCAACTGCTATTCTCCAACCCCCCGTCCCTACCGTCCAACCCATCCAGCCACCAACTGAGCCACTGCCACCGGCCAACATGCGTGCCGCGCTAAAAAATCCGATTGTGCGGCTGCAAATTGGGCTTTTCTTTTTATACACCGGTGTCGAAGTGACGGCCGGGCAGTGGAGCTTTACGCTGTTGACCGAAGCGCGTGGTGTTGAAGCGGCTCAGGCCGGCCTTTGGGTCAGCGCGTATTGGGCTTTTTTGATGATCGGCCGTATTGCCTTTGGCTTTCTGGTAAGTTGGCTACCCATGAGTCTACTGGTCCGGCTAAGCACGATTGGGGTAACGGCCGGGGCTGCCCTGCTGGCTGTGCGGGGTGGGGCCGCGCTGTCGCTGCTGGGTCTCACCTTGCTGGGCTTTGCGCTGGCTCCTATTTTCCCCAGTTTGATGAAACAAACGCCGGCACGGGTTGGTAAACGGCTGGCAACGTTTGCCGTTGGCTTCCAATCGAGCGCAGCTACTTTAGGGATTATGATTGTGCCCGGTTTTACCGGCCTGCTGGTACAGTGGTACAACCTGGAAGTGGTGGGGCTGGTACTAAGTGTGGTCGCTATTTCATTATTGCTGCTGCATGAGGTGTTGGTTCATCGTGCCCCTGTGTAAACTATGAAACCATTGCTAAAACCTCGTTGGTTACTGTTGGTCATTGCCTATTTGGGCTACGTTTGTTTGGGTTTGCCTGACGCGGCACTGGGGGTGGCCTGGCCCTCGCTGCGTGAAGGGTATCTGCTGCCCCAAAGTGGGTTGGGGCTTGTTTTGGTAGCTGTGGGTATTGGCTACTTTATGGTTAGCTTTAATATGGGCTATCTGGTGCAGCGGATGGGCCTGGGCTGGCTGTTGACGCTGAGTACGCTTTTTATGGCCACCAGTCTGGTCGGATATGCGCTGAGCCAAAGCTGGTCGTTGTTTTTGGCCTGTGCGGTTTTGACGGGTATAGGTGCCGGGGCTATTGATGGAGGCTTGAATGTGTATGCGGCCGAACATTTTAGCGGTCGGCAAATGAATTGGCTGCACGCTTGTTATGGCCTGGGGGCAACGATGGGGCCATTGATTATGACAGCCGCTTTGCAGCAGACCGGCACGTGGCGCTGGGGCTATTTGCTGGTGGCTGTCTGCATGGGGGCCATGACGGCCGCTTTTACCCTGACGCGCCGCCAGTGGGTCAGTCAGAGCGAGCCGCTGGCTGAGCCAACTATTCCGCCCCCGTCGCCTACCACGCCGCAGCCGTTAGCCATGCCGCAACGTCCGCCCACGATGCTGGATGCGCTGCGCCATCCGACTGTAAAGCTGCAAATTGGCCTTTTCTTCTTGTATACAGGGCTGGAGTCTACGGCCGGGCAGTGGAGCTTTACGCTGCTGACGGAAGGGCGTGGGGTGGATATAACGCAGGCGGGTATCTGGGTCAGCGCCTATTGGGCTTTTTTGACGATCGGCCGTATCGCTTTTGGCGTGTTGGTGAGCTGGCTGCCTATGACTCAGTTGGTGCGGTTGAGTATGATAACGGCCGTTTTCGGTGCAACTTTACTAGCAGTCAAAGGCGGTCCCATTATCTCCCTGGCCGGGCTGGGACTACTCGGCTTTTCACTGGCCCCCGTCTTCCCCTGCCTCATGAAACAAACCCCAGAACGAGTCAGCAAACGGCTGGCAACCTACGCCATAGGGCTGCAAGTTAGCGCGGCCATGCTGGGCGTGATGGTTATTCCTGGTTTGACAGGGCTGCTGGTGCAGTGGCACAGCCTGGAAATGGTAGGAAGCGTGCTGATAGTCGTGGCAGTTTTACTTTGTTTGCTGCACGAAAGATTGGCGCGTGGTTCAGGCACAATCTGACGAGTTGTACGACGCCGCGGGCAAAAGTAACTTTTCGGAATTAGAAACAATTGATGTAAAATCCTATGCGTAGTATGCACTGTCCAACTTTAGCCACAAATTCAAGAAGGAGAAACCATGTCTAACAATCATCAAGAAGAATTTGAACCGGATGTCCTGGCCGAAACAGAAAACTTTGCCGTTTGGCGCAGTCGAGAAGAAGATGACACGCTCTATCACGTTGAGTTGGGCGGTGTCACGCTCCACCTGACAGCCGAAGAGTGGGATGAGTTTGTAACGTTGATTGAGAGCGCAGAGTAGTTGGGTGGTCGAGTGGTCGAGTAGTCGGGTAGTCGAGTGGTCGAGTGGTCGAGTGGTCGAGTAGTCGGAGCGACCACAAGACCACGGAGCTACAGGACTACAAGACAACAGGACTACAAGACTACAAGACTACAAGACTACAAGACAACAAGACTACAAGACTACAAAACTGGAGGAGAACAGCGTGGCTGGTAATGAAAAACCAGTTTACAGTCCGTTGATTCATGACATGGCGCTGGAGGAGCGACCGCGGGAGCGCCTGCTACAGGTAGGGGCAACGGCCGTTTCCACCACCGAACTTCTGGCCATTATCATGCGGACCGGGCAGGCTGGTGAGAGCGTCCTACGGCTGGCCGAGCAACTGCTGATGCGGTTCGGCAACCTGCCGGGTCTGGCCCAGGCTTCAATTACCGAGATGCAGCAGGTCAAAGGCATCGGCCCGGCCAAAGCGATTGAAATCAAGGCTGCTCTGGAACTGGGACGACGGCTGATGGCGGCCGTACCTGAAGAACGCCCCCGCGTCTCCTCACCGGCCGACGCGGCCAACCTACTTATGTCAGAAATGATGTTCTTAGAGCAGGAGCATCTGCGCCTGATTTTGATGAACACGCGCAACGAGGTTCTCAGGACACCGACTATTTATGTCGGCAGCCTCAACACCTCGGTAGTGCGTATCGGCGAACTATTTCGAGCGGCCATCAAAGAAAATGCAGCCGCATTCATCGTGGCCCACAACCATCCCTCCGGTG
>SLGK01000081.1 GCA_007123775.1 Anaerolineae bacterium
CTTCTCGATTCATTGGGCATGTCTCCTTAGCCATTGGTAAACTCCTTTACCAAGTCACTTTGGTGACACTAAACAGGTACGCTTCTTGGCGCACCGGAGGGATGGTTGTGGGCCACGATGATGGCCGCGGCCGGGGCTTCGATGGCCGGCCGAAAGACCTCACTGAGCCGGACCACGCTGGTATTGAGGCTGCCTTTGTAGATTTGTTTGATGCCCAACACCTGGTTGCGCGTGTCTAGCAGGATGACGTGCAGCTCTTCCTGTTCCAATCGGCTCAGGCGCGGCAGCAGCAAATTGGCCGCATCGGCCGGGCTGGAAACACGGGGCGGCTCGCCACCGGTCGGCGGCAGTTGCAGGCGGCGGCTCAGCTCCAGCACCGCCACCAGCCGTGCCGCCTGGCTCTCACCGATGCCCCGTATCTTCATCAACTGTTCTTTGCGGGCGCGAGCCAGGGCGTAGAGAGAGCCAAAACGAGCCAGTAAGTCGGCGGCAATGCCGGGCGCTTCGGCCGTGCCTAGCAGCAGGGCCAGCAGTTCACTGGTAGCCAATGCTTCTGAACCGTGTTGGTGCAGCCGGTACAACGGCCGTTCTTCAGCCGGCAGATCACAAATGCGACGGCGAACAAACGGCCGTTTGGTTTCCTGGGCGTAAACGATAAGGGGTAGTTGTTGGGTCATGGGGCGGCCTCCTGTTTTTGAGATTCACCCCATCCGGCGCGGTTACGCGCCTGTTTTGACTATGGGGGCTGGTTGTCGGCCAAAAGCGAGCGCCACACGCCCATCAAACCGGCACGAGCGGCGGCAATATCAATCTGTTCCGAATCTAATTCACCTGCTTGCAGGCGCACCACAGAAGCGATGTCATCCAGATGGCGCGTCGATTGGCTTTCCTGGTAAGCCCGCAGCTTGGCTATAACCAGTGAGGTAGGCGTCACATAAGCAGCCCGGCGTATCTCGTCAAAGGGCAGATAGATACGGCCGGCTATCATAGCGCTCAGCGCCGGCTCAACCGGCACATAGAAATCTGTTTTGATATGGTAATAGAGATGGATGACGTTGAAGTAGCCGCCACTTAGGGCCCGGTTGACGGCGATTTCATCCACGTGGTAATGTGTTTCGGTATGCCGGCGCACGAAGCTGGTGACCGCAAACTGCTGCGGGCTGAGCAAAATGTCCATATCTTGAGTGAATCGTGGTTCGGCATGGGCCACCACCGCCATGCCGCCCCAAATCGCGTACTGCGCCCCAATCGCTTCCAAGACGTCAATGACGCCGCCAAAGGCCCGGCTTTGTTCGTAACCGGTCACGGTTTAGGCTCCTCAGGAAATATTGCCTCAACTACACCAAAAACAAGACAGCGTGCTTCCTGGTCGACTTTTTCCGGCGACCAGTCCGGATGCTTTTCAGCCAGAATAAGCTTTTTCTGACGTAGGGCAAAATCGGCTGCGGCAAAGGCGCGTTCATTCTTTTCGGGCGTAGAGAGCTGCCTAATCTGCTCAATCAGTTCCCAGTTGACCGCCCCATACTGCTGGCGAGACGGCCGTTTAAGCGGCGGATATTGCAGGTAGTAACCGGCAACTCCCGGACGGCGGCAGTAAGCAATCCGAATGCCCCCTTTACGCAAGGTAGCCAGATCACGGGCCAATGCTTCCTGGGGCAGTTTACCCCAACAATCTTCCGCCAGCCGGTCGGCAATTCGCTGCCAGATGGCCTCGCGGGTGTAGGGACGGCCGTCGGCCAGCAGGTCAACGAGGGCCGCCCGGCGTGCCGCAATTTTGTCAATGCCCATATGCCCAGCTATAGCTGCCAGGCGTAGCGCAGTGTTCCCTGACTGGTGTTGGGCTTCTTTGGCCCACTGGTCGGCCGGATGTGGGGGTATGTTTTGCTTTTGCATAAGGTTATTATAAACAAACATGTATTCAAATACAATTTTACTTTTAGCAATTCGCAATTGGCGCAGCCGTAAATTATACTATCCTTACCGCCGAAACCCACACCGGCGGGATATAAGTTTGAGGGCCTAAACTTGACCTCTTGCAGACATGTACTGAGCCTGGCCGAAGTAGGGGAAACAGGTTCGTTACTAGCCAGGTCTCAATTGAGGCCCGGTTTTTTGTAGCGGGCTGCCTACTGGTTCCGTTTTCGTCCCAGCGGCAAGACAACGGCCCAGGCACGAGGACTGTCTATCCAAACTTGGGCACCCGGAATAGCAGCCGCCAATCGCCGCGCCCGGAACTTGGGCCGCAGTTTGCGGGCAATGACCCGGTATTGCCAGCCATCGGCCGTGCCCAGGAGGTCGCCGGGCTGGGCGTTGTCCCACATGATCGGGGACTCGCTTTCCGGATAGCCTTCGGCCGCCAACCAATGCTGCATGGCCGCTACGGCCGTCTGCGCTGAGGTGACTAACAGTTTGATAATGTCTTATCAAACATTATCTTTGTGCAGGTGTAACCCGCACCGGGCATACTGCAATGCCCTCTATCCCGTCCACGAATGCTTCCGGGACTGCCTTTCGCATAATATTGTACGCGCCGTTACAGTCAGCGTTGATTAAGCGACCGTCACTCGCCCTAAACA
>SLGK01000019.1 GCA_007123775.1 Anaerolineae bacterium
CCAAGCAGCCATAAAAACACGCCGGTATAACTCAACAGCACCATGACCTGAAAAGAGTCATCATACGAGCCAAAGGGGCGGGCCAGCTGGAAAACAACCAGCGGCGCCAGTATGGCTAGCAGCGACATTAGAACCACATAGAAACGGCCGTTTGTTCTCAGCCAACTTATTCTGGCCAGCCAGACAGCGGCAGCCACAGCCAGGAGAAGTCCGCCTACCGTGAGCAGCGGCGACACAATACTGCTTATCTCTTGCGGCAGCAGCGCGGGCTGCACACGTCCTATGAAAAAGCCGCCAAAGGTAAGCGCCATACCAACCAAAAGCAACCGGTGACCGCGCCGACCGGATACGCCACCCTGCCGGCCCAACTGCCACAAGGGGTGGAGCAAGAGCAGGGCCAGCGGAATGACAAGCGCCACCAGCGTCAGCGGGACAAAATCGTTAGCCAGTTCCACGAAGGTTGGCGGTTGTTTGGCTCCCATATGGCCTGGCCAGCGATGCGGAAGATAAGCGCGGCCCAGGGCAAAGGTCAGACCGGCGGCCAGGTGAAAAGCAATCATGAGCCGGACGCCGGCCCGCAAGCTGCCCCGGCGGACAATGGCTGCGGCCGTAAGGGCCAGGAGCAACCAGATACCAGTCCAAACCCACACGCCACCGGTTACCAACTCAAACGCAAAGAAACGGGTCAGCAGCAGCGGGGGAAAGCTCGCCAGCAGTCCATATAGGGGGCGGCGCTGAAAGATAAACACACCCGCTACCAGCAGCATCAGCAGGATAAGCAGCTCAACCCTGCGCAGCGGCAGCCAGCTAATAGCAAAGAACGGAATCAGCAGCCAGTAACCGGCCCAACTGCCGCTCCACAGGGGCCAGCCGCGCCGCCAGGCCAGCAGAAAGGCGACCAACATGGCGGTCAACAGGAAGTAGGGCATAGTGGCAGGCAGGCTGCCCGGAAAAAGCGCTGAGAGACCATAAACTGACGCCAGCAACAGATGGGGCAGCGCCGCCAGACAGACGTCATGCCAGTCGGCCCGCTCACCATCTGCTCCCGACCGTGTCGGACTGGCCATCACCGGTAGATTTGTGCTTTTGGTCATCATTGCTATTGCCCTCCGGCCTCATGGCTGTACTGGTAGACACCCCGCGCCCCACACAGACGTTCGAGATCGGGTAGCTCACCCACTGCGTTATATAGCTGGGGGATACGGTGCGGAGCGCTCCAATGCTCACGGTCAATGTAACCCAGCCGATAATAGTCGGGACCGCCGTCGTAACACCACGCCTGCCCATACAGTATGACTGGTCCCGGTAGCCCGCGTCGGGGCCAGACCGTGACCTCGTCCAGCGTGGCCGGATAGTGACCTTCCCGCTCGTAGTAACGCTCAACCGCCTGGACGACCTGTTCGGCCCGCTGGCCGGTCAACTGGCGATAGTCCACTTGTTGGGCCTGGCGGGAGACGGCTATCAACAGCAAAGCCAGGAGCGGCACATAGAGCAGCCCACTCAATTTGGCCCGTCCCGGCAGGGCAGTCGCCAGAAAAACGGTAGCAAAAAGCAGGGTCAGGATGGGAAAAACCACCCACCCATAAGTCAGCGGATCGTAAGTATTGTCCCAGACGGTGACCCAATACACGTTGTGCAAAGCTTTGGCCGGCAGCAGCACACTTAAGCCCAAAAGGGCAATGCCTGTCCGGTCAGTTGCCCGCTCCGTTGGAACTGAGCGGCCGTCTACTGTTACCGGTTCAGACGAGTTGGCCCTAAACCGATTCCAAGCCACATAGAGGAAGAGGGCAGACGCCACCAGCGCAAGGATGATCAGCCAGTGTGTGCCCCACATATAGGCCGGGGACGGGGCGGCAGTGGCATAGTCTGAAAAGAAACCGGCCAGCAGCTTGACGAGCGTTGTGTCCGGCAAAGCCAGGCCAATCAGAATGAGCAGGCCAACTATCAGCCAGAGCCGAGCATCTATCCTGGAGGCAATATCACCGACAGGTTTGGCCAGCAGCCAGAAAAGCAGGAGTGCCAGGAGCAGGATAAAAGGGGGTAAATATACCAGGAGGAGCAGTAGCAAGCCCCCTGGCGGCCCAAAGAAATGGTTGGACAGCAGCCACCAGACGGCCGTTAGTACGATCAGGGCGAATAGATAAACCAGCTTCGTTTTCATAAGTGCCTTTATTCCCGTGGGTATCATTGGCGGTAATCGGTGCGCGGATCGGCCGTAAAACGGCCGTTGCCCTGCCCCCGCCACACCTGATACGCTCGGACCCCGGCCACGAAAATATCAAGCTGGCCGTCGCCGGTCACGTCACCGACGGCAATCGCTTCATACCGGTGGTGGCCGATTCGTTGGCCAGATTGAAAGTGGCCGCTGTCGTCGTTTACCCAAACCTGAACCTCTGTTTCGCCAGCCACTATCAAATCCAGACGGCCGTTTCCGTTCAAATCGGCCAGATAAACAGCACGTGTCAGCCCACTGCCCAGGCGCTGGTCGCTGTCGCTAAAATTACCCAGCCCGTCGTTGAGCCACACCTCATCGGCCCCGCGATTACCCACGACGGCGTCAACAAAACCGTTGCCGTTGAGATCGCCGAGAGCCACCGCCAGGCTCTCGGCGCTGCCCAACTGCTGACCGCTGTCCTGGAACATCCCCTCGCCGTCGTTGAACCAGACGGTGTTGGGTGTGTCGGTCCGGTAACTTCCTTCTCTATCCAGCGTACGGCCGTTAGCCAGGAAAGCATCGGGGTATCCATTGCCGTTTAAGTCCGCCAGCGCAGCCGCATTGCTGCCCGCGTTGCCAATCAGTTGTCCGGTACCGACAAACCGCCCCTGCCCATTGTTGAGCCAGACCTGGCTGTATGGCAGCAAATGTTCATCAGATGGGCTAAGTGCACGCTCGCGGCCACAGCAGCCGGCGGCAAAAATGTCAAGGTGATCATTCCCGTTGAGATCGGCTACGGCTGGCCGCAGCCGCCCCACCCCTTTGCGAGCAGGGGGCGATAGGCCGGAGGAGTAAAATGTGTGGCCTAAATTGACAGCGTGGACCAAACCACCGGCATCAATCGTGAGCAAAACATCGGCCAGCCCGCTGGCGTTCAAATCGGCCAGGGTAACGGCATGATCAGGCCAGCCTTGCGGAAATTCTTCGGCGTCGCCAAAGTGACCGCTGCCGTCATTAAACAACAGGTAATTGGGGCGCACGTAAGGCTCGCGGCCACCGGAGCCAATGTTCAAATAGGCATCCAAATGGCCGTTGCCGTTGAGGTCGCCCAGAGCAACCTGATGGACCTGGGCCGGTCGTTCAAACTGAAAAGGGATACAGCCCACGAGGAAGGGTATCGGCAGCAAACAGAGGAGAATCGTACCCAGAGACCGAAGCCATTGGTGCCAATAAGAGATGCTCATTCTGTCACCATAGCTCAAATGCACTTCAAAATGTTGTAGTAGCCAGGGAAATGGTGGCCAAAGAGGTACTAATTTTGTGAGTGGGTTATGTCGGGTATTGGTAGATAGAAGTACTACACGAAACAATCCTGGTTTGCCTGGCAGGCCAGCTATGGTCTGCGACGGCAACAGACGACTCTCACCCCCACCCTACCGCCTCAAGCCGCCGGTACCAAACGCTGATGGCCGTCCAGCTCCAGATAGCCCTGCTGCAATAGTATCTCCACCTGAAAGCCGACTTCTTTGCGCCGGTATTCGGAGAAACGGCCGTATTCGGGAAAATCGCGCTCCTGCCAAGACTTGGCACCAACCAGCATCTGGGCCAGGCCGCTGCGGGAAAAATGGCCTGGATATTTGTTCACCACATCAAGAGCGGCTTGCTGCACGAGTGTAAGCTGAACCAAAGACATGCGTTACTCGCTCCTGCTTCAGACGAGGTTTACCTGAAAAGGTCCACCTAGAAAGGCGTCTCACCTGTCAAGCTCTGATAAAATTCATTTAGCCAGGCCATGGCCTCATCGAATCTGGATACTGGCAGATACCGGTATTTGGCAATACCAAATTTTCGGTAGAATTCGCCCCAGGTGGCGCCAAACTCATTGCGCCCGGTGCGCTGTCCCATCGCAATAGCAATCGTTTTGACCGCCTGGCTGATCTGGGTCGCCTGGTTCTCGCTGATGTAGCGGTCCTCCTGGTGCATATCGGCTTCAATCGTTTCCAGGCGCCGCGTATGCTCGGCCAGGGTACGGCCGTGATCGTCCAGTCGCGCTTCCAGCACGATTTGATTGCGGGCCAGTTTCATAATCGCCTGCGCTATCTGGTACGCCTCCACCACGTCGCTGCTGGCCTGACGCAGCAAGTCGTCGAAACTCTGATCCGCGGTCAACCGGCCTTCGACAAACGCCTCGGCTAACACCTTGAAACATTCGCGCCGATAACGGATGAGCTTATCCTTGATCTCAGGCTTGGTGCGTTCCGGATTGACGCCAAACAAAAAGCCGCTAATGTAGTCTAGCGGGAGGCAGTGCATAGCGATTTGTCGGGTTCGATTGGGTTCTGTGAACGTAACGTTCACAGAACGAATTTCTTCTGACAAGACGGCATCACGGTTAATGCGACGAAGCTGGCCACTCCAACTGACGCCTAAGAAATCACAGATGGGCCTTACCGGTACGTAAACTTTCTCATCACCTTCAATTTGCACCAAAACGGCCGTTATCTCGTCATCATAAAAAACAACCTGTTTTTGCTCTACAGGCACCAACGCTTCATCGGTCATGAATTCTCTCTCCATTCTCTTTTACCCGACACATCGACACAATGCTCCTCCGAAATCAAACGAAAATGAGACAAATGAATTTGCCGGTCATGGCCACGCCAAGCAAGGCGTTCATGGCCATAGAAAGTGACCGTCTCTTGCCCAATCTTCATGATTTCGTTGGACAGGATTCTAGCATGTAATCGCCTACCATCCCATTATTGATTAGTGGCCGGTTGCCAGACATTGGCTTGAACATCAGACTGTTTCTACCTCGTTTTTCACTTTTTGGCAAAGCGTATACGTTATGATACATTAGTATACCATGACTAGACGAATATCCATCTCCCTGTCCAAAGGCGGTGTTGGCAAAACAACAACTGCTGTAAATCTAGCCGCTGCTCTGGCCATTTCCGGTCGGCGTGTTTTACTCATTGACACCGATACCCAGGCCCAGGCCGGTAAATCGCTGGGGCTGAGACCTGAAGTCGGCCTGGCCGATTTTATGCTGGGCGACGCCTCGTTTGAGAACGCCGCTGTGGAAGCCCGACCCAATTTACATCTGCTGGCCGGCGGGCACCGGCTGGCGGCCGTCAAGCAGGTGATTGCCGAAGCCGACATGCGCCAGGAGGAAACGCTGTCGGCGGCGCTACAACCCTACATACCGCATTACCATTACGTCATTCTTGATACATCACCCGGCTGGGATAACCTGCAAATCAACGTGTTGTTTTTTGCCCAGGAGGTCCTGACACCGGTCAATCTGGAGGTGCTAAGCCTGGACGGCTTGATCGAGTTTACCCGGCGTATCGACGAAGTACGACGCTATCATGATGTCGCCCTGCGTTACGTATTGCCCACAGCGCTGGATCGGCGAGTGAAACAGACGGCAGAAATTATGCCGCAGCTAGTGGGCCACTTTGACAACATCGTCTGTTCGCCTATCCGCTATAACGTCCGGCTCAGCGAAGCACCGGCCCACGGCCAGCATATTTTCGAGTATGATCCTCACAGCAATGGGGCCCAGGATTACATGAAACTGACAAAACGGATTGTGAATGATGAGTAAGCGAAAAGAGATTCCTGACGTCATGAGCCAACTGCAAGGATTGGGGGCCAAGCCACCGCTACCAGAGAAAGAGGAAGCGGTGCGACCCGAACCGCTCGCGCCACCGGCGCCAGAAGCGGTGCGTCCTAGAAGGCGCAGCAAGAACCGCACGCCCAAAAGTCGTTTGGTGGGGCGTGCTACTTATGACATTGGTCAGGACTTGAAAGAGATTATTCAGCAAGAGTCCATTGATCTGGGTGTACCGGCTTCGCAGTTGGCCAAATATCTGCTGCTATATGCCTGGGACTTCTACGAGCGGGGTGAGATACCCGCACCGCCTAGAAGCCGCAGTGACTCACCGAAGTTTCGTAACACGATAGACTTCTAACAAGGTCCAATGTATACGTCGATGTCTACTAACGTATACATTACACTACACTAGCAGACGTTGTTGTTCATCCCCAGCCGCCAGCCGCACGGTCAGCCGGTTACGTGGCGCGAGCCGGCAGCCACCTCAACTCTGGCCCACTGTTCAAATCGCACTCCTTCCTTACCTTATCCTGGTTTTCAGGCACGTCAGGGGCCGGCAATTGGTCTCAAATGGCCGAATTTCGGCCCGTAGCAAGTTTCTCATTGATTTTGTACACGCAATACTGGGATATGGTCAGTTTTCATTGCTGGAAAGATTTTGACAGGCCTCCGTTGCTTTTTTAGACAACGGACCCTACCTCTGCTGCCCCCACCCCACTTTGACCGTCGCTTCCGGCAAAATAAGGCACTTATGCGTATACTAACGTATACGCTAACATACGTTTGTCTACTTCGATGTATACATTGGGCCTAAACAAGATGTGCAGGCACCTCGTCAATAGGGTGGGGGGATAGCTCAACCGCAGCCACGCGGTTTGTGGCGGACCAGACGGCCGTTTCCCAATCTCGCCAACCAGCCGCTTCAGATAAACGGTTCCTTCTACAGCCGGCGATACGGCTGACGGCACGGACCATCATTCTACTCGGAGCGCTCGCAGGTGGGCGGCGTGGTGGTACAATAGCCACGTGGACGGCAAGCGTCTGCATGTTCGGCTAAAAGCAGTTGATATGGCTATCTGTCACTTTCTGCTGGCTATGTCCTGCGCCCTAGGTTAAGGAGAAAACCCATATGTTCCGCATTGAGTCCCTGTTATCCGCACGCCTATTCCTGGTGCCGCAGCTTGTGGCTGACCAGATTTATTTCATCAGCAACCTCAGCGGCCGTAACAGCCTCTACCGGATGCGAATTGGCGGCAGTGTGCCCCAACCCCTCTTGCCGGCCAACATCGCCCTGCAAAACCCACACCTGATAGACGGCCGTTCTTTCATCGTCTTCCCCCAACTGGAAAAAATCCTGGTGCTGATTGATCAGGACGGCAACGAAGATTACCTGCCCGCTCTGGTCCCGATGGAGGGTGGCTATCCTGAATTTGTCTTCGCCGACACCTTTGCCGGCCACAGTGTCAACATGTATTACGCGGACCTGACCCAAAACAGCGTCTACTTTTTAGCCCAATCCCGCAGCGAGGCCCTATTTACTACCTATCTGGCCCATTTGGAAACGGACAAATTAGAGAGAATCAGCCAGGGCATGTACGGCATGTTCCCTATGGGGGTCAACCAGACCGACGACCAGTACATCCTGGCCGAGCAGTTTGGCATGGGCGATACGGTCCTCTACCGGGCCAGCCGTGCTGACAAAACGCCGCGCCACTTTTACGGCGTTACCCTCGAACAGCGGCAGGCGGGCCAGCCGGCAGAACCGACCGGCATTCACAACATCCATTTTGTGGCGGATGACACGGCCGTTATTTTCAAAACCATCCTCTTCGACGACAGCTACGGCCTGGCCCACATGTCGCTGCACAATCCCGGCCAGATGACGCCGGTCCCCATCACCGGCCAGCAGCACAGCGGCGCGGGCGAACTGGAAGGGGTGGAACATCTGGTGGGCCAGCGCTACACCGTCCAGTACAACATCGACGGCTGCACCTGGCTCTATCAGGCCGAACTGGACGAAACCACCTGGACGATGCGCCTGACCCACCTACTCTGCGGCGCGGGCCAACTGGCTAACGGCGTCCTGGAGTCGGTCACCTATGACAAGGAGCAGGACTGTTTTGCCCTCTCTTTTTCCACGGCTACCTCGCCCACGCAACTGTACACCATTGCCGGGCCAGAGCGGGACCAGCTTACGCGCCACACCGATGAGCAGGTGCTGGGCATTGATCCGGCGCTGCTCTCGGCGGGGGAGGATGCCTCCTTTGTCTCCCACGACGGGCTGCGCCTTTCGGCCCGGCTGTATTTACCGGCGGCAGAATTGGGGTATGAGGGGAAACGGCCGTTGGTCTACTACATCCACGGCGGCCCCCAATCCCAGGAGCGGCCCGACTTTGCCTGGTTCTCCATGCCCTTTATCCAGTTCCTGACGCTCAACGGGTTTGCCGTCTTTGTACCCAACGTGCGCGGCAGCACCGGCTACGGCTTTGCCTACATGAAGCGGGTCGAGCGGGACTGGGGCGGCCAGGACCGGCTGGACCACGTTCACGCCATGACGAAGGTGCTGCCCCAGGATGAGCGGCTGGACGTAAGTCGGACAGGGGTCGTCGGCCGTTCCTATGGCGGTTTCATGACCCTGACGCTGGCGGCGCGCCACCCTGAACTGTGGGCAGCGGCCATTGATATGTTCGGCCCCTACGACCTGACCCTCTTTGCCGAGCGCGTGCCGGAGACCTGGAAGCCGTTCATCAAGATGCTGGTGGGCGATCCGGAAACGGAGCGGGACTTTCTGCTAGAGCGGTCGCCGCGCAGCTACATACACCACATCCAATGCCCGCTGCTGGTCATCCAGGGCCAAAATGATCCGCGGGTTATCGAACAGGAGTCGCGTGAACTGGTTGAAGAACTGCGTGGCCTGGGCAAAGAGGTAGAATACCTGCTCTTTGCCGATGAGGGACACGACGTTCTCAAATTCGACAACCGCGTCACCGTCTACAACCGCATGACTGACTTTTTCAAAACCTGGCTCTAACGGAAGCTACGCGGGCGGGGTAGGGGGATCGCCCGCCAACATCAGCCGCGTCAGCAAAGGAAGGGCTGGTTGGCTGTGGACGGCCATTCTGTCTGGTTGGCACACCTCTATCGGGCCGAATGAAAGATTGAACATTGGCTCATTGACAACTGACCCCGGCCTCCACCACCGGACACAGGCAAGATTGGGCACCAACGGCCGTTTTTGCGTCTCTGCTAATCCTGTTTCCGTGGTGGGTAGTGGCTGATCGGATGATAATATCGGTCGGGCTGGATGGACCGGCTCAGCAGAGGCTATTTCTCCGCCCGTTGCCTTTTTAACCCTTATAACCCCGGCAACTTTGTTCCGCACCTGAACCGGCACGTTTCGACCCTCATACCGCGCCCGTGCCCAGCATGTACCAAAAGCAGGCGGCCGGCTGGCGGTTATTGGACTGGCGGCTGCCGGCCCTGTGGCCGTTGGCCATACCGCTGTTGGCCTGCCAGTAAACCAGCACCCGTCCCTGCTGCCGCAGCCAGACCCGTCCTGCCGCCACCCCGTCCCCGTAGTAGCGACGTTCTGCCGCGTCCACCTCGCTCTCCAACTGACCGTTCCCCGCGTACCCTTTGTGACACAGGTCTATCAACTGGCGATTGAGTCGTTTGGGTCTACCCGTCAAGCAACGGTGGGGACCGCTGTAGCGGTTAGGTAGCCGGTGGGCCTGGTAACGGCCGTTGGCTGCGCCTTGTTTGCCTTGATGGTCGGTGAAGGTGAAGGCAGCTCGCCCCTGCTGCCAGGCGGCCTCTTGGGTACTGGCGACACTGGTTAATCCACCGATGGCCAGGCAGGGCTGGACCTCGACCTTCGCCCGCACGTCGTAGCTCTGCTGGGTGCGGGGCGAGACCCCGCTCAGCTCACGCAGGGCGGCCCGGCTAATGGGGTTGGCCTCGTCCGTGAAGCAATGACCATCGCTGTAGCCACGGCGACTACTGTGGAAGCTGGCGTAAAGGTGGGCACGCAGGTCGCCGATGGGTCCCAAGAGGACCGAGACCGGCAGCTCAACTGCGCGGCCGCGTAGTTTGGTGACGCCCAGGGCGGCGGCGACTTTGGCCTGGCTCCGCAGCCAGACTTTTTCGCTCTCCTCCCGCTCCCAATAGAAGCCGTCCCCTTCGGCCAATAGCTGGCGCAGGTAGCGCGGGGTACAGAAGTGGGTGGGGGAGTCGGGATCGGCAAAGGCGGC
>SLGK01000079.1 GCA_007123775.1 Anaerolineae bacterium
CGGCGGTTGGGTGCTGTTTGATAGTGGTGATGGGCTGGGAAACATACAGTTGGATACTCAGCCAATTCCCAAGACATATAATTCAGCTTCCTCAAACACATCAGCAAAATCTGGCGCTGCGTTTTCCAACAAACCATTAGGTGTATGCTTATGGTCAGGAAAAGTAGCAATCTGAGGATGGTGTGGCACCGAATCATTCAGCTTTGCTTCGATCAAAGCCGCCGCAGACTTAAGCACTCACTAATTCCTTGTTTGTCAGCAGGTCTTCCAAACTGTCATAGGTTGTCTGCCACTCTTTCATAGCTTCTGCTAACGCATACCAGCGGAAAAAGTCCTGATCATCACCAGCTTTGCCAGCGTTAAAAAGTCTTAGAAATGTATCTGTAGACCAACCAAACCGTTTTTCTAAAGGATGGGTTTTTTCTTGCAGTCGAGCCAGTGCAGCTTCACATACTGCCTTTTCTCGTTGCAATACACGGATTATTTCAGGTTTGAGCATCATAATTTTACCTTTTCTCTTTCGTGTTTGGTGGAAAACGGCCGTCGTCTGCAATGTAAGCCAATCTATCTATCTATCTATGGCTGCACCTCATCTGGCAACAACCGTAAGATAAAATTCACCAGACTTGTAGCCTGTCGGAAAGCATGCATGGCTTCGCTTTTTGGTGGCTCCATTATATCTGCTGGATATCGAAACCAGACTGCGTAAGGTGTTAGATCACTGGCGACATTTTGCCACTCACTAAATGAGGTCTCTGCCTGAGTTGCCTGGGCAACGAGTTCTGTTAAGTCGTGGGTCTTACCAAAGGCAATATCGTGATAAGTCAGAAATGCTTTCAGAGCTTTCTCGGCTGCCTGTTGACAATGGTAAACACCCGTATCTAGATACGGCTTCTTACCAGCCAGTAACTTGTGGGCAGAACCTAAATCATGCTGGCTCTTGACCAACCATTTCCAAACTTCCTTTCGTTTTTCCTCGTTCATAGAGAACAAGTCCTTCTTCTCGCACACGCCGGGCGAGTGATGTGGGCACACGACCCTGAGTCTCAAACTCCTCTTGGGTTAATACCAACAGGTCCTTGGCTATACCGATGGCACCAACATGCTTGTAGGCCCTTTGACCTCGACGATAAGGTGGCTCGTTAGATTCGGAAACAATAATGACCACATCCAGATCGCTGTCTGACATTGGGTAACCTCGTGCATATGAGCCAAACAGAATAATTTTCTCTGGGCGTAATCCGTGTACCAGCCGGTATACAAGTTTGTCAAGCGCATCCTTCACAACAGATGTCATATGAGGCTTATCTTTTGCTACCATTGGTACTGTTACACTCATGACCGGTTTCTCTGTCATCTCAACTCGTTGCACTAATACTTAACTATTTTATACACCATTCTTCTGTAAATACCAATCTACCGGGTCTACGAACAAGTTGTCATGCCCGCTTTCGCGGGCATCCAGTGGCTTGGATTCCTGCCTGCACAGGAATGACATGGTTCTGACAAGTCTTCCGTAGACCCCAATCTACCATGCAGCGCAAGCCGCCGGCAAATGGGTTTGAACGGATTGGGGGCTGAAACGGATTTTGTGGGTGCGGTGGTTGTGTGTTGTTTGATTGTGGCGATTGGCTGGGAAACGGCCGTTCCCTCCCCTACAACCCCACCACCCGCGCCGCCAGCGAGTTGTGGTCCAAACCCTTAAAAGCATTGCGGCTGTCCACAATCAGGCCGGCCTGTTGGCCAATCCACTCCCACTCATAGCTGGCGTGGTCGGTGACAATGACCACACAATCGGCGTTGTGCAGCGTGGTATCGGTCAGGGCCTCACTGCGTAGATTAAACCCTTCATGAGACAGGTCGGCCACGTAGGGATCATGATAGGTAACGGTCGCCCCCCGCTCTTGCAGCAGGTGGATCACGTCCAGCGCCGGGCTTTCGCGCACGTCGCTGATATTAGGCTTATAGGCCACGCCCAGGATCAAAATATGGCTGCCGTTAACCGCCTTCCGCTCCTCGTTGAGGGCGTCGGTCACTTTGCTGACCACATATTCCGGCATGTGGCTGTTGACCTCGGCTGCCAGCTCAATAAAGCGGGCGTTGTAGTTAAGCGTTTTCAGCTTCCAGCTTAAATAATGGGGGTCAATGGGAATACAGTGACCGCCCAGCCCCGGTCCCGGCGTAAACTTCATAAAACCGTAGGGCTTGGTAGCGGCCGCTTCGACCACTTCCCAGACGTTCAGCCCCAGCTTGTCACACATCAGGGCCACCTCGTTAACCAGGCCGATATTGACGGCACGGAAAGTGTTCTCCAACAGTTTTACCATCTCGGCCGCAGCCGTGGAGGAAACGGGCACGACGTTTTGTACGACCGTGCCGTAAAGGGCCTGAGCCACTTCCAGGCAGTCGGGGGTCGTGCCGCCCATCACCTTAGGCGTGGTCCACATGGTGTAATCGGTACGGCCGGGATCGATGCGTTCGGGCGAGAAAGCCAGGAAAAAGTCGCGGCCCGGCTGGTCCCCGTTTTGGCTCAGGCGCGGCTGAATGACTTCTTCGGTGGTGCCGGGATAGGTAGTTGATTCGAGGACGATCAGCTTGCCACGGCCGTTGCTGTGGGCGGCAATCTGGTCGGCGGCGTGGATAATGTAAGAAATATCCGGGTCCTTGGTTTTACGCAGCGGCGTGGGCACGCAGATGGAGATGGCGTCTACGTCGGCCAGGTCGGCATACGCCGTGCTGGCGCGCAGCTTGCCGGCCTGCACCAGCGGGACCAGGGTCGCCGACGCGACATCCTCCACGTAGCTCTGCCCCTGGTTGAGCAGGGCTACTTTTTCGGCATCGACATCAACACCCACGATGTCAAAGCCGGCCTCGGCCAGGGCCACAGCCAGCGGCAGGCCCACATAGCCCAGCCCCACAATACCCACACGGGCCGTGCGCTGTTCAATCTTATGTAATAGTTGTTGTTTTAGATTTTGTTTCATGTTTTTTTCAGGAGATAGAGTGTAGAGTGTAGAGTGTAGAGTGTAGAGATAGAGTATGGGGCGAGGGATGTGGCCGTTCTTGTCCTCTCGCTCTCGCTACTGCTCTCGCTCTCGCTCAGCTCTGTAAGCACGCTCCGCCCTTCCGACAAAGGAGGAAAAGCAAGCAGGGTATGTAGTGACCCATCGGTTGGTGGGTAGGTCAACAGGTTTGCCTTGTGCTGTTGTTGCCTTGACGATTAGTTGAAGGACAGGCCAATTCACTAGCGATACGGCTTCACCACCACGGGTCTCATTTCTCGACTTTCAAAATAGACGACCGGTCAAGTTTTATCGCCTTTGGTCGATTGTGTAAGTAGGCTAATAGTACCTGAACGCGCTGCCGGCCGGACAATTCCATGTCAAAAATAGCTTCGTAGCCAGCCAGGGGGCCATCGACTATGCGAACCTTGTCGCCGCTGCGCAAGACAGGCTTTTGCTTCTGCCGTCTGGCCCATTCCGCCGACCGTTCTTTGACGGACTGGATTAACTGTTCGGGCACCGAGGCCGGCTCGTCCCCAAAAGAGACCAGGCCCTGGCTGCCGGGCAGCCATTCCAGGGTATTACGGCCGATTTGCTCTAAATCGGCCCGGACAAACATATAGCCGGGGAAATAGGGGCGAACACGCGCGGCACGAGGGTTTACCGGTTCAACTTGTATGGTTGGGTAGAATACGGTGACTTCATAAGATTGTAACAGCCGGTAAACGGCCGTTTCCTTATGCGGTTTGGTGCGCAACACATACCATTCTTTCACAACAATACGCCTCAGCTACCATCAAACGTGATAGGACGGTCCTAGTTTACCAAAACTGCCTGTCCCGGCAAGCCGCGTGAACCATAGACCTGACAGGTTTGCGAAACCTGTCAGGTCTCCCTTAGCCAGGCTTTATGGATTAGTCCACACCTGGCGCCCAATGCCCAGCAGCGCCAGGGCCAGGCCGCCTACCAGCAGCAGCGCCAGCGGCAGGGATGCTATTTCCGAACTACCTAACGTGGCCAGCAGGGGCCAACGGCCGTAAAATCCCGGCGTCAGCGGCAGCCCTAGCAGAGACAACAGCCCATACGTCCACAGCCAGCCCGCCCCCTTCAATAGATTCTGCTCACGGAAGAGGGCATACCGATTATCGAATAGCGACAACGACTGACCGCCCACCGCATAGCTGCCGATCACCAACAGCAGTAGACTAACCAGTCGTAGCAAGTGCGGGCCAACGGCCGTTTCCCAACCACCCCATCCCGCCAGCGGCAGGGCCAGCAAAGCAAAGCCCATATCCAGCAGAATCAGGCTGCCGAGTAAGTCACGCCAATCGGTCGCAGCCAGGGCCAGAAAACCGGCCAGCAGCACCGTCAGCCCGGCACTCCACGGCAGCCAGACCAGAAAGGCATCGGTCTGGGCCAGGGCCGGATAGGCAGGCAGCAGCGTAACGTAGAAAGCCGCAGCCACCAGGGGCAATAGCCCGACCAGCACCGGCAGCGCCAGCAGCGGCACGGCCGTTACCACCGGTCGCACCCAAATAAAGAAAGGAAAGCCGGCCAGCATGATGCCCAGGGCCAGCGCCAGCAGCCGCGCCCCCGGCAGCAGCAGCGCCGCCTGCGTTCCGCCCAGCATCCAACCGGCCAGCAGCAGCAACAGCGTGGCCAGCAGCAGCAGCAGCCAGTAGCGGAAAGCCGTCTGTACGGCCGTTACGCCGGACTGTTTCTCATAACGGAACAGGGATAACGTGCCCACCACTAACAACAGCCAAAAGGGAGCCGCCAGCAGAAACGGCCGTATCATAACCATAGCGGCCGCCGGGGACAGCAAAGCCAGCATGACGGGCACAAAGCGAGGTCCGCTGTTGAGAAACGGAAGCAGCGACAGCAGTGACAGCAGCCCCGCACCCAGCAGCAGATAGACAAAGAGCGTTTGCAACGCAGGCGTCAGGACAAAGGCCCGGCCAAATACCGGCCACATGGCTCCCGCAGCGGGCAGGTCCACCCACCAGAGCCAGGCCGCGCTTAGCCAGGCCAGCAGCACGCCGGCGGCGGCCTGCGCCCGCGGCCAGCGACCGGCGGGCCAAAGCGTGGCGGCCGCCACCAATGGCAAGAGCATCAACCAGAACGCGGGTTGGGTCCACATCGTCATCACTCAACCAGAACCGACCAGGCCCGGTAGCGCTGTGTCAGATAAGCGATGGTCAACGCCGTTACCAGGTTGACCACGACCAACAGGGCCAGCATAGCCACCGACTGCTCTAGCAGGCTGTAGAACAACTCGAAACCGGTCAGGAACATCAGGGCCGACATCCCGGCCGGCAGCGGCGCGCTGTTGCTGGCCGCACCCAACAGGCCAATCCCAACCAGAATGAAAATGGCCAGGTTCAGGTAGCTTAGCTCCTCCACGATACCGGGCAGTAGCAGAGACGGCCGTTGGCCTACCGTAAATATCAGCAGCACCAGCAGCATGACCAGAAAGAGGCGCAACGGGGCCTGCGGCGGCATGGACACCGGGCCGAGGGCCACCCGCGGCTCTTGCCCCAGACGGGCTTGCTCGGCCTCGGTCAGGTCAGACGGCAGCCGTCCCCAATTGACCTGACGGGCCGTAATGTACAGGATAAGGCAGACAAAGAAGCCGTTGATTACTTTAACCACCATCAGGCGCGGGTCCAGCACATCCACAAAGAGTAATCCGGCCAGCAAGTATTGGCTGGCGAGCGCCAGCAGGGCCAGGCGCCAATCCCAGGCGACTACCACGAGAACGGCCGTGAGCAGCACCAGATAGACGGCGGACAAGCCGCGCAAAAAATCAAACTGGGCCAACAGGTCAAAAATAGTGGGCATATCAGTAAACGAGCAGCGCCAGCACCAGCAGTCCCAATAGCCAAAGTAGCCCCACCTCGCCTTCTAACAGGAGCAGGGCGTCACGGACCGCCTGGTACAGGGCGCGATACAAAGCGGTCAACCGGTCACCAATTGTTGCCAACGGCAGGCGGTCGGTGATAGATAACCAGCGCCAGAGCAGCGGCACACCACCCAGCAAAACGGCCGTAGCCAGCAGCGCCAGCAGCAAAGAAACGGTCACACCTGCCGCCAGCAGAAAACGGCCCAGGACGATGGCCGCAGCCAGGGCGGGCCAGACCAGCAGCAGCCAGGCCAGCGGCCGGGGCGCAGCCGCCCATAGCTGCGGCCGGCCCCACAGCGGCCAGCAAACGAGGGGCAACAGCAGGCCAACCGCCATGATAAATTGGTTGATAACAGGTAAAGTAGGGGTCTGAGCGTAAACTGGTTCAGGCACGGGACCGGCAGCGGCGGCAACTGCCCATAGCGCCAGCGGCCCCCAGAGCCAACCGCTGTGCTGCCAGGCCAATGCCGGTCCGAGGGCTGCGCGGGCTACCAGCATCCAAAACAGCAGCAAAAGGCTCCAGCCCACCAGCAGCGCGGGTAGCGTGTTGGCCAAAATGACCGCCAGCAGGCTGGCTACCGTCAACAAAACGGGCAGCCAGGATGCCGGACGGGATAAGAACAGATTAGCCTTCATCAAGGCCGAAGTGTAGCGCGTTGAGCCGTTCTCAGCAACGGCTCAACTCGAAAATACGCCAAACGGGGCTATAATTGGGCCAATTCAGGTAATGAGGTATGGTTGTCAGGCATAGATGTGAACATAGTGGTGGGCATGGACTTAGGCCTGACGCTAGAAATGATCATAATTCTGGGAGTCTGGTTATGAAACGATTGGTAAAACTATGTTGCGGCCTGATTGGTGTGGCCGGCCTGCTGCTGGCCTGTAATGGTGAACCGGCCCCCACCCTGCCCACACCGCTGCCGGTTGCCTCGGTGCCCCCGGCCACAGCGACCAGCCTGCCACCCACGCAGGATCTGGCTACGGCCACGCCCTTGCCCACGGCTACCACAGCAGTGGTTACGCCGGAGGCGACGTCAACCCCCGCTGAGTCAGGGGCAGCGGCCGTCACCATTAGTGACCCGGCAGCCGGAATGACGTTATTGCTAGGCGATGAGGTCATCGTGCGGGGTCGGGCGCAACTGCCGTCCACCGCCCGTCTATCGGTGACGCTGCTCAGCCTGACCCGGCTACCTCTGGCCACAGCCGAAGCCACAATGGGCGAGGTTGGCTGGCAGGTAGCGCTGCCCATACCATTCAACGTGGCCGGCAACGGCCGTATTTTATCCGAAATATTAGACGAAGATGATAGCGTTCTGGCCAGCGATGAGATCATTGTGCGCTTAGAGCCAGATACCAACGTCATGGACCGTTATCTTCTGCTCAGCCGGCCGGTGAGCGAGAATGGGGCCGTTCGTGGCTACAATCTTCTTTTTGACGGCACGGTTCTTAATCCCACCAACAACACCGTCTCTATTGCCATTTGGGCCAATGAGTGCCAGGTTCAGGTCGCCCGGCAGAATTTTGTTCTGGGCAGCAGCCCTCGCCCCTTCAGCTGGCATGGCTTCATTATCGTGCCCGCCGAAGCCGAAGGTGAAGCCTGTGCCATCGCCAGCTTTGGCCAGCCGGGCGAGGCGGGTTGGCGTGAGGTTCAGGTTCCCTTAATCGTTTATCCCACCACGGCGGCCGAGGCACGCCAGCTTGAAATTGCCAGACCCCTGCCGCAGACGGTCTATCGGGCGGGCGACCGGCTGTTTATCTACGGCACGGCACCGGGCATCACCGAACGGGAATTGCAGGTGAGCATCCTGTTGGAAAACGGCCGTATTATTGATGAAGCCAACGTAGCCGCCGACCTGTGGGGTTACTGGGAATTTGAAACGACGCTGTCAGCAGACCTGGAGGGCGTGGCCGAAATTAGCGTTTCTGCCGGCCAGACAGACGAACCGGGCTTCGTGAGTCAGCAAACGCTGATCACCATCCAGCCTGGCGCTGAAGAAAGCCCCTGATTGCTGCGCCATGGCCACCAGCAAGAGCGACGCATCCATCCAGTTAACCGACCAGCAGCAGGCGGTCGTAGACCATAACGAAGGCCCTGCCCTCGTTTTTGCCGTGGCCGGGGCCGGCAAGACCACGGCCATGGTCCACCGCATCGAGCGGCTGGTGCGGGAGCATATCTTCCCCGCCGGGCAGATTCTAGCCACCTCTTTTGGCCGGGCCAACGTGGTTGATCTCAAGCGCACCCTGGCCCCCTGGCCCTACTGCCAGGCGGTAGACATCCGCACCCTCCACTCGCTGGGATTGGACATTTTGCGCCGGGCGCAGCGGCACGGCCACCTGAGCAAGCTGCGCCTGAGCAACGGGCTAGATTCGCAGCAGTTGCTCAACATTAGCCTGGCCGAAGCGCGCCGCCGCGACGTGCCCTACAAGCGAGAATTGGACACGCTGGACCGGACCGACTTCCTTGACTATATCGGTTATTGCAAGGGCAACCTCTGGTACGCCGACCTGCGCCGGGCCAATCTGCCCAAGGCGGCCCGCAAGCTGGCTAAAGCGGCCAAAGCCCCCGACCCACCGCTCGACTGGTATCTCGACTTTTACCGCATCTTTGAGCAGGTGCGGCTGCAAAACGGGGCCGTCACTTTTGACGATATGCTGATGAGCGGCTGGGAAGTCCTGGTCCAATTCCCGGAAGTGCTGGCCGAGGTGCAGGCCCAATACCGCTGCGTATTGGTCGATGAGTTTCAGGACATCAACCTGGTCCAGTCGGCCATTCTGGACCTGATTACAGAGCCGGAGCGCCACTACATGGCCATCGGCGACGACGACCAGACAATCTACGAATGGCGCGGGGCTGACCCCGGCTTTATTCTCAACTTTGCCAAACGGTACAAGGCGGCCACTTACTTTATCAGCGACAACTTCCGCTGCCCGGCCGCGCCGCTGCTGCTGGCTAACAACGTCATCGGCCACAATCGCAAGCGGCAGAAGAAGCGGCTGAGCCTGACGCGGGGCTTTTATGGGGAAACGGCCGTATCCCTGGCCCCCACCGTGGCTGCCATGAGCCGCCAGATTGTGGATCGCATTGTCAGGCTGCACAATGATGGTATTCCTCTCAACGATATGGCCGTCCTGGTGCGCCTCAACGCCCAAACCCCCTACATCGAGCAATTTCTGATTGAAGAGAAGCTGCCCTACCGCGTCAGCCAGCCTTTTTACGAACGGGCCGAGATTAAGACGCTGATTGAATACGGCCGTCTGGCCTGGTTCGAGCAGCAGTTACAAAGCGGCAGCAATCCCTGGGCCAGCCCGCGCAACCGGGTGGCCTTTGGCGACGCCTGGCGCACCGTCTGCAACCGGCCCAAACGCTACCTGACCCGTGACTTGCAGCAGCAGATGGCCCAATCCATTCTGCGCGGTCAGGGCAGCGTGGCCCAGGTTTTGGCGACAGCCGGTTATAACGCCCCCTTCGATTATCTGGCCGAACGGCTCGACCTGTTTGGTCAGGACATCGCCTGGCTGGCCACCCAACTGGACCAGCCCGTCTACAACGTTCTGCGCGAGCTGGAAGCGCGGCTGGTCTACAAACAATACCTGCGCGAGAGCAGCGGCTTTCCCCAGACGGGCGAAGGGCGGGCGGTCAGTGTCGAAGCCTTCATTGAGTATGCCAAAGAGCAGGGCAGCTTTCTCCAGTTTATGGGCCACATCCGCCAGTTGGCCGAGCAGAAAATCGGGCAGGTGGCCGACGGCCTGGGCGACGCCGTGACGCTGACCACCATCCACCGGGCCAAAGGGCTGGAATGGCCGGTCGTTTTTATGGCCCAGTGCAACGACGGCATCATGCCCTTCCAGGCCGAGCGCACCGGCGAAGTTGACCAGGTTGAGGAGGAGCGACGCCTCTTTTACGTGGCCCTGACGCGCACCAAAGAGCATTTGGCCCTCTACTGCCTGAGTGAAGATCCGATTTCCCCTTTCCTGTACGAAGCCAATCACGCAGCCGTCTTGCCCGATGTAGCCACCATGACCAGCCTCCTGGCCCAGCCCGACGATTGGAGCGTGGGGGATCGGGATTGGGTGCAGGCGAAAACGGCC
>SLGK01000115.1 GCA_007123775.1 Anaerolineae bacterium
AACGGCGTGGGGCATCACCTGGTAAATACTGGCGTCGGTGCTGTAGAGGATGCGGCTGTACTCGTCGGTGCGTAGCTCGCCATTTACCTGCTGCCGCAGTTCATTGAGAAAATAATACAGCTTGGTCATGTTTTTGATCCTCGATGATTGCTTGTTTTGCCATCTGTTTTTAACCACAGATAAAACGGATCGGACGGATGAGTCCACTGAAAAACCGAGTTTTTTGCTAAAACGCATCACAATCACCAGAGTGGTTGGCCTTGAAAAACTCGGTTTTTGGACCTTTTTTCAGTAGAGTCACGGATTTTTACCGATTTCTATCCGTGCGTTATCCGTATTATCCGTAAAATCCGTGGCAAAAATTCTGGCGGACTTGCCGGGCTGCGCCAATCATGATGATAGTGTAAATGGGGGGTATGTGGTTGTCAAACGGCCGTTTATGCAGCCGCTCAGATTGGACCAATTCTGGAAATTGGTCCAATCTCTGCTATGCCAACACCTCCCGCAGCGCGGCCAGCAGCAGCGCGGCGTTCTCTTTGCGGCTGTTGAAGCCCATCAGCCCCACCCGCCACACCTTGCCCGCCAGTTGACCCAGGCCGTTGGCAATCTCGATGTTGTATTCGCTCAGCAGCCGGCCGGTCACTGCTT
The DNA here is from genome assembly GCA_007123775.1 of Anaerolineae bacterium. Classification (GTDB taxonomy): domain Bacteria; phylum Chloroflexota; class Anaerolineae; order Promineifilales; family Promineifilaceae; genus SLGK01. The sequence goes on from SLGK01000115.1 coordinate 649, forward strand.
TGGGATCCACCCCGTCCGGCACACGCACGGTGGTCAGACTGGGCAGCCGGTAGGGTTCGGCGACGTGACAGTCTAGCCCTAACTCGGCCAGACCTTGCCAGAAATATACGGCCGTTTCCCGATGCCGCTGCCAACGCGCCGCCAACCCCTCTTCGGCCACCAGGCGCAACGCTTCACGCAGGGCGTAGTTCATGTTGATGGGGGCGGTGTGGTGGTAGGTGCGCTCGCTGCCCCAATATTGGCCCACCAGCGACATATCCAGATACCAGTTAGCCACCTTCGTTTTGCGCCGGGACAATTTTTCGACGGCGCGTGGTCCCAGGGTAAAGGGACTGATGCCGGGTGGACAGCTCAAACATTTCTGGGAACCGCTGTAGGCGGCGTCTACCTGCCACTCGTCCAACAGCAATGGCACGCCGCCCAGGCTGGTCACGGTGTCAACTAAAAGCAGGCAGTCATGCTCGCGGCAGAGGTCGCCCACGCCGTCGAGCGGCTGGCAGGCCCCGGTGGAGGTTTCGGCATGGACCAGGGCTAAGATGGTGGGGCGGTGTTGGGCCACGGCCGTTTTCAGCTCATCCAACTCAAAAACCTCCCCCCACGGCTTTTCGATCTGGCGCATGTCGGCCCCGTAACGGCCGGCCATGTCCACCAGTCGCAGGCCAAAAAAGCCATTGACGCCGACCAGGACCACATCCCCCGGCTCCACCAGGTTGGCCAGCGTGGCCTCCATGGCCGCACTACCGGTGCCGCTGACGGGGATGGTCAGTTTGTTCTCCGTTTGCCAGGCATAGCGCAGCAAATCCTGCACCTCGTTCATCAACTTTATAAAGGCGGGGTCCAGATGGCCCACCTGCCGCATCCCCAGCGCCTGCAAGACGCGGGGATGGGCGTTGGACGGCCCCGGCCCCAGCAGCAGGCGGGGCGGCATGTCCAACTGGCCTATCGTGTGGCGGAACTGGTTACGAATGGGGTAAGGTATCATCGGTATACTCCCTGGGGATTTTATGGTTAAGCGAACAGCCTGAATAGGTACGCCAATAGTTTATCCGTTTGCGCCCGTGCTGTCGATTGGCAACGTTTCCGAAATTGTAACGGGATTTGTAAGGGTTACGTGGCAAGGTGTTGGTAGCGGTTTGATAGAATCGTGCTAAATCAAACCTGATCTTTGTCACACCGACTAATGCCATTACTCACTGTTACGAAAGTGAGGTGCTAACGTAGACTTGGACAACCAGAAGAAGTTACCTGCAGTTCCATGATTTTTGACAAAATAGACGCGTAACGATACAGACCTGTGAAGTTACGCTGGAGCCGTTCAGTGCCTCTGAAGACCTGGCAGCTTTCTACCCCGATGGAGCCGGCCGTTGTGGCCGGAAATTTGCGAGGTCCTAAAGGTGACTGTGCTTGAAAAAACCATTATGTTGTCGCGTGCCAAAAACCTAACCAAACCTAAATCTTGTAGCAGCCAGGAAGAACGGCCGTTGCCGTTCTGTTAACCCGCTTATTGTCTGTAGGCGGTACAAGGGAGGTGCAACCAACCATCATATCTTTTAATCCACCTATTGAGTGTTATTGTATCCATTCTACCCAACAGGCCGGGCGGCTAGAACCGTCCCGGCTTCATAGACTTTATCAAGGAGAAACAGAATGAAAACCAAACTAACGATCATGGGCGTGTTAACCTTGCTCCTGATCTTTATCACTTCCACGGTGCAGGCCAGCGCTGATTTGTACGTTGCGGAGGGCGGTTCTGACACTGGCGACTGTCAATCAAGCCCTTGCGCTACCATTGCCTACGCCATTGGCCAGGCTGATAGCGGCGACACTATCAACGTGGCCGCCGGAACTTATGAAGAGAGCGGACAACTCAATGTCGGCTCTAAAAGTCTGACTATTGAAGGAACTGGCGCAGTGGTGGTAAAACGAACTGCTGGCAGCAGCTATTTTCTGGCAGCCGCCGGCGCGTCTAATTTGACTTTGAAGAATCTGACTATTGATGCTTCCGCCGACACAACGACCACCAATTTCGTCGTGCATTTGTCTAGCGTTACAAACGTAACCCTGGAGGATTTCACGCTAATTGGTCAAGGTAAGAATTACACGACTGATGGCGGCCCGTACTATTACGTTAACCCAAGCAATACCAATGTGGTTGGCGGACTAGATCTGATCAATGTGGGCAGCGCCACTTTGCAGAATGTGACCGTCTCAGGCAATGCTCGTAACTGCATTGGCTTAACCAACGTCACGACTATTGACCTGAACGGCATTAACGCTGCTGATTGCGGACACAGCGATAGCAGTGGCTGGGCAGGACTAGCGCTGTATGGCTCAACGAGCAGCATGACGCTGGCTGGGACAAACGCAATTGACAATGCGCCAATTGGCGTCAACATTGCCGCTGGCGTTGCCTTACCTGCTGCTGGTAGCATCAGCATAACAGATACCAATGCTCCTGTTGTTGGCCCTAATGCAGCCGCCACCGATAGCTTTGCTTTGGAAATTGCCGATGCTCCGTACAGAGTTTACGCAACCAGTGGCAGCATGGCTGGCGTAGCCTTTTATTACAGCGACGTTGCGGACGCGGTAGCCGCCGCTTTGGCTCTGGGACTGGCTCTCGGCGATGATTTTATGATTTACGATCTTGATGCCCAACAGTTCTTCGTTGGCGCTGGAATGAGTATTCAGGATGCAGTGGATGCAGCCACGGCAGGCGACTCTGTTTTGATTGGTCCCGGTACTTTTGCTGAAAGTGTAACCATCAACAAGTCGCTGACGTTGACTGGCGCCGGCGCCGGCGCTGATCCGGCTACGCACACCGTCCTTGATGGCACGGGTCTTGGAAACGTCACGGGTATTCACATTAACAGCGGGATACAAAATGTGACCATTGAACATCTCCGGGTGCAAAATTACGCTAACTCAGCTGATCAGGCCGGCATCTATGCCAACGGTCAAAACCATAACTTCACTGCTCAAAATCTCGAAGTTTTCAATAATACGGGTGGACGCGGTGGCTTGTTCATGAATGGCCCCGTGAATAATGTGCTGATTGACAACGTGACATCCCACTTTAACACCAGTCGCGGTATTGTCATTTGGAATGGCTTTAAGACCAACATCACCATCACCAACAACGACGTGCAGTATAACAACTGCTGCGGTATTGAGCTGCAGGACGGCACGGCTTCCGGCGTAACTATGACCGGCAATACGGTCATGAATAACGGCGATAGCGGTATGTCGGCCGTTGGGCTGACCTCTGGCGCGGGGCCGAACTTGATCGCTAACAATACGCTGGTGAACAACGGGCGCTTTGGGATCGAAATCAAATTGCCCGATGGAACAGGACTGGACAGTGGTGACGGCAGCATTGTTGTGCGCGACAATAACGTCTCCCTCACAGCGCCGGTTGGCGACTTGCGCGACCTGGCAGGCATTGCCGCCTTCCGCCGCGGCTGGGTGGCTGGTGAGAACAATGTTGACATTCCGACGGGCGTTGTCATTAAAGACAACACGGTTTCCGGCTATGTCCAGTCGAGCCTTAGCGATGGCTTTGGTATTGTGGTCGAAGGCACCAACATGACGGTTTACGGCAACACGTTAAACGACAATGACGTGGGTGTACAAGTGCAAGCCGGCCATTTGCCATACACACCTAATACCGACATTGATGGCAATCAAAACAACCTCGATGACGACTACTTCGGCCGGGGTAACTCCCCCTTCGCCTGCGCTTCCGTATTCGGTAATACGTACACAGACAACGATGTAGATTTCCGCCAGGTAGGTCCGGTCGGCGGCGGCATAGTGACTAATGTGGACACGGGAGTAGTTTACTGCAGCATTCAAGATGCTGTTGACGCGGCAACGCCTTACGATACCATCAAAGTCGGCCTTGGTACATATACCGAGAATGTTGCTATCGACAAAGCGCTCAACCTCAGAGGCGCTACTAACGGTGGTTTCGATACCCCCATAATGACTGCTCCCACCGCAGCGCCGGGTGTCTGGTACACGGACCGCTATGCTCCTGGTGTATTCGACTCTTACAACTTTGGTGGTGAGATAGTCCTGCGGCATGGTATTCGCGCAGACGATCACCAACCCAGTTCGCAACATAATTACCAAGGTCGCAAGCTTGATACTAACCTATCCGGCTCTACTCAGTTCATGTCTATTGACATTTGGATTGATAGTTCCTGGGATGGAGCCCTACGCAATGCAGGGATCTGGGCGACAGGATTCAACTCCAGCGCTGGTATCTCTGCCTATCCGATAGTAGCATGGCGCAGTGGCGGTAGTGATCCCGCAGGATTCTACGCCTTTGACTATTTTGACGCTGGCTGGTTGCCCCTGATGGAGGCCTCTCTCGCTGATTATGATCAATGGCATACACTTTCCTTCGTCTATACTGTAGGTACTGGTGTCGAATACTTTGTTAACGGTCAGTCAAAGCTACTCTTTGCCGATCCTAATACAGCCAGTTTAGGCAATGTGATTTTAAACGCCTTCAACTTTGCTGAAGACTACGATGTTTATTGGGATAACTTCAAGGTTGGCTCGGAAACCCCAGCTACATTTGAATCGGTGATCCACGGCCGTATGACCATTACGGCCAGCGATGTTGAAGTGACCGGCTTCTACCTGACCAATCCCGGAGAGACCAACGCAGTGGTGTTAACGGGCAATCCTAAACCAAGCAACGTCAAGATTGCCAACAACCGGATTCAAGATGTGGGTTCGCCGACTCTTGAGAACCATGTACACACCATCTTTTTGAGTAGCGGTCCGGACGATGTCACCATCGCCAACAACGTCTTTAGTAATCTGAAGAGCGGCGAGACGCGCAGCGTCAGCGCTATTGGCGTTTTAGACTCCGCCAGCGCCGATCCCAGCGAAGGCTTGTTCATCGCCAATAACAGTTTCACGGACATTGCTAGTACAAACCGTGGAGCTTATGGCATTCTTATCAACAATGCCGCCGGAGCGCCTGCAGCGCAGATTGTGAACAACACTTTCTCCGGCATAAGCGGCCGTTGGACGCATGCCGTCGGTATGGAAGGTCCTACACTAGATGCCATCGTGACCGGTAACGTTTTCAGTAATCTTACAGGGACCATTGGCGCGGCTGCTCTTCTCTTTGAAGATAACCCGGACGGCGGTACGGTCACCATTACTGGTAATCGGTTCAACGGGTCTGGTTACTTTGGCGCTGCTCTGCATCCGAAACACCTTCCTGGTGGCGGTGGCGCGCTATACACGTATGACGTTGACGCTGCTGAGAATTGGTGGGGGTCGCCTTGTGGGCCGTCTACGACTGGTGTTGATGTCGGCCCGCAGGTTGTCTTCAGCCCATGGTGGGGTGATCCCGATGGCACCTTCACAGTAGACGGGGACGCCATACTCGATCTGCTAATCCCTGACGGTGCAAGCAGCGAACTGGCCAATGCCATTCTGGCCTGCGCCCCGCCAAACGGCACCGTTGACTTTGACGAAGACGGCGAGTTCGAGGGCGGCCTAATTGTCACCACGCCGGGTCTCACCATTAAGCTCAACGGCGGTACGGTGGGCGCTGGTTCGCCGGCCTTCACGATTGCCGCGCCGGATGTGACCATTCAGGGGCCGGGCGCGTTGGCCGGTAATGAAACTGATCCTGGCGTACTGGTCGTCGCCGGCGGCGATAACTTCACCCTTAAGGACGCCGAAGTCCGCGAATGGGGCAACGGCGTGGAAGTGGCGGACAGCGTCACTTCCTTCAAGCTGTTTGACAACTGGATCCACAGCAATACCGGCGCCGGTTTGCAGATTAACAGCGGCGTCGAGATGGATGGCGTGGTCTCCATTCAAGGTAACCTGTTCAAGGAGAACGATGGCCCTGGCATTAACCACGGAGGCGTTTATCTCGAAGGATTGCTGCCTACTGACTTGCCGGCTGAATATAACTCCTGGGGCGATGTAGCCGGACCGGCAGGTAGTAGCGGTGACGGCACAGCCGGTGCCGTCGACTTCACTCCCTGGACCTTTGCCGAAATCTACATGGACGTTGACCCATTAACAACTGGCGACCAGTATGAGCGGGCTGTAAACGAAGGCGATACCTTCGACGTGGCGCTGAAAGTTGAGGCAGCCAATCTGTATGGCCTTAGCTTTGTCTTCAGCTACGACGATGATCTCCTGGAGTATAATGGGCTGACGTTCATCTCACCATGGGATACAGCCTTCTGTCAAGAAACTGATGACCTGTTAGACAATGAGATTGGTTATCAGTGCGCTCTGATAGACCCGGCACCGGAATGGGATGGCGGCACGGTAGCCACGTTCAGCTTTGAGGCCGATCTGCCGGGTATCTTGCCCGATGACGACGGTCCCTGGGCAGCGCTGTTCGACATCTCCCACCTGGAAGCCGACACCAGCGCCGGGGCGATTGGCGGGGCGAAAGTCTTCGTCAACAACGCCGGCTTTAACGACCCCAGCGATGAAGATCGGGACATCACCGACGACAACGATGGTCAGATTAACATAACCGGGTTGGCTAACTTCACCGGCTTTGTCAACCTGCAAGGCCGGACCAATGACTCTGGTGCGGTTATCCAGGTGTATGATCAGGAAGAAATAGCTGGGTCCAACTTGCTGGCTGAAGGAACCAGCGCCGCCAGCGGTGCTTACACCACGGCCTATGTTAACCCCAACCAGCTTTTCGTGGGCGGCACTTACTACTTCCAGATTAACCGGCCGCTCTTCCTGCCGACGACAATTGTAACGACCACAGTCAGCCCGATGCCGGCCGTTCCGGATGATTGGGAACACAGTGCAGTCTTGCTGGTACGGGCATTGACAGAATTGAACACCGTCTTACTGCTGGGCGGCGACGCCACCAACAGCAATTACATCGACATCGGCGATGCCACCTGTATCGGCAACAACTACGGCAGCACAACACCTGGTGTCTGTGGCGTTGACGGCACGTCCGACGTGAATGAGGACGGTATCGTCAACATCCTGGACCTGACGCTCATGGGCGGTAACTTCAACAAGAATTCCAGCCCTTGGGTGCCGGTAGACCCAGACCCATAATCTTTATCCCCGGCGTGCCTGTGTGTTGAACCAGGCACGCCTCTAACCAGGCTGGTACTCGCCGCGTTCGCGGTGAGTACCAGCTTTAGCAATTGAGGCAGTTTGTTTATGAAACGTTTGTGGCCATACCTGACGGCAGCGGTAGTGATTCTTGGCTGGGGCTGGTGGACAGCGACTCCCGTCTGGGGCCAAAATACAGATGTCGTTTTACAGTTCACGCCGGCCACGCCGGCAGTAGCCGTCGGTGAGACAATAGACGTCGCCGTAGCGGTGGAAAATGTCACCGACCTGTACGGCTTTGATATCGCCGTCGGGTTTGATCCGGCGCTGGTCGAGGTGGTGGATTTAGACCCCGACCTGGACGGCATTCAGGTCGCTCTGGGTCTTTTTCTGGACCCCGGCTTTGTTATCTTTAACCAGGCCAACAACGAGTTGGGCCAACTGCGGCTGGTGATGACCCAACTGAATCCCAGTACGCCCAAGAGCGGTGGGGGCAACCTGCTGGTGGTTCGCTTCCGCGCCCTACAAACGGGCGTGTCGCCGCTGGTTGTCGTTAACGGCCAGTTGGCCCAGCCGGACGGCACAACCTTTTTCCCGGAGACGGTAGCGGGTGAACTGTCGGTAACGGCGGCGGATCCCGATCCTGTCCAGCCAACCCCTAGCCCCATACCCAGCCAGTTGGCCGGCACGCCGCTGCCGACCATGACGCCGACGGCCACGGCCACGCCGCGGCCCCAGGTGACAACGACAGCTACCCCGCCGGCGGCAACGACTCAACCGACAGCCACGGCCACACGAGCTGCGGCCACGGCCGTGCCTGACAGTCCCAGCCCGACCGCCTCGCCGCCGGCCGCTACCGGGCCGACCGTAACACCTACGGCCGTTGGCGGCACGGTTGCGCCCGATACTGATGTAGGTGCGCCCGATACCGGTACGGTTTCGGCCACCCCCCCCCCTGACGAGGCGGCTTTGGCCGCAGTTGAAGAAGCCGGGGCAGCAACGGCCGTGCCCGCGGAGGCAACCAGGGCGCTGACCGTCATCGGTAGCGATGCGGTCCCGGCCGAAAACGACAGCGCGTCAGAAACGGCCGGCCAGCCAACAAACGCTGGACAGGTCGCCGGAATGCCGGTACTATTACTGGGCATTGGCCTCTTGCTAACTATCTCTATGCTATTCTTTTTCCTAAGCCGAAAACGCCAGGCAGGGATCTGAGATTGATGAAACTGAACCAACCCTTCAGGCATATTACGCAGATCGTACTGGCCAGCGCCACGCTGCTGGTCTTTCTGCTTGTGTCGCTGCTCGGCGTTGACGCTCGCCCCCTGTCTGACGAGCCGGTGGTGGCCGTGTATCCCGCCGACGGCAGTTACACAGTGGGTACGCCGATTGACGTGGAGGTCTGGGTTGAAGATGTGGTGAATCTGTACGGCGTTGACATTCGTCTGGCTTTCGATCCCACCAAACTACAGGTAATTGATGCCAACCCGGCCCTGCCCGGTGTCCAGGTACAGCCCCGTGACGATATTCTCTCGCCCGACTTTATCATCCGGCGCGAAGCCGACAACGAGGCCGGTACCGTCTGGTACGCAGTGACGCAGATCAATCCCTCACCCCCCGCCAGCGGCTCCGGAGCCCTTTTTTCTTTTTCATTCGACACCATTGGCGCGGGGATAACGGAAGTGATCGTCACCAACTATCAGTTAGCCGATCCCAACGGCATGATTATTCCGGCGCAGCCCAGTGGAGCGGTCTATGAGCTTGTAGGTGACTCGCCGCCAACGCCATCGGCGACACCGGTGCCACCCACCGCCACGCCAACAGCGACGCCGCTGCCGCCGACTGCTACGCCTACCCACACTGTCACTCCGGATCCGCCCACGCTGACGCCAACGGCAACGCCGCTGCCGCCGACTGCTACGCCTACCCACACCGTCACTCCGGATCCGCCCACGCTGACGCCAACGGCAACGCCACTGCCACCGACCGCTACGCCTACCCCCACCGTCACCCCGGACCCGCCCACGCTGACGCCAACGACAACGCCGCTGCCGCCGACCGCTACGCCCACCCCAACAGGGGACACCATGCTGCGCGTTTTGCCCGCCAGCGGTAGCTACGACGTGGGGCAAACCATCGACGTGACGGTCTGGGTCGAGGATGTGGTTGATTTGTATGGGGTGGATATTCGCCTGGCGTTTGATCCGGCACAGCTACAGGTAGTTGATGCCAATCCCAATTTGCCCGGCGTTCAGGTGCAACCCCT
>SLGK01000242.1 GCA_007123775.1 Anaerolineae bacterium
ACCACATGCGGGGCAAGGCGTACTGACCTTAAAAGGGTGATTCTATTGCTGTACAGCTATTCAACGATGTTAATCCACGTTTACCAATTCGTCAACAAGTAATTGTGCAAAAAATACCACCCGCGATGTTGTGCAATATCGCTAATAAGCGCCTGTTTCTCTGGTTTGACAGGATTCAAGCCACCAGGCTTTGCACCATTGCCCTTTGTTCTGCTACACTCTCGTTGAGTCATTCCTAATTTTGGCATGGTTCACTGCTCTCTAGCAGCCAACTTGACGAATTTTGACGGAGGACAAAAGACGAAGGACGGAATTACGCTGGCCATCGGTCCTCCGTCCTCGGTCCTCGGTCAGTGAATTGTCAAGTTAACTTGAACCATGCCCTAATTTTCTACCGGATCAAAGGGTTTCGTGAACAATGTCTTTTTATGTCAACTAAAACCGACAGATCAGGAAGAGTGATTATTCTTCTATCATGTTTGAGTTAACCGCCACCCAAGAATCGGCTCTGGCCTCGTTTGCAGAGCCAGGAAATAGCCGCGCTGCCAGTTTTCTCCTCGGACCGGCCGGCAGCGGCAAGACAACGGTGCTAAACCACCGGCTGCGCCACCTGTTACAGGCTGGCGAGCCGGCTTATACGATCCTGGTGCTGGTGGCCGAGCCTGACCACGGGCAGCCTTTTCTCGACTTTCTACACCAGTCCGGTATAGGACCTTATGCAGAGCTAAAAATCATCACCTTCAACCGGCTGGCGCAGGAAATGGTAGCTCTTTTTTGGCCGCTGCTGGCCCGGCCGGCCGGATTTGCCCACCCCTACCGCCCACCCTCCTTCCTCAGCTACGATCTGGCCCAATTGCTAATGTGGCAGATTGTGACACCGATGCTTTCAGAGGGGGCTTTCGCCGATTTACGCCTGCGGCCGCAGCAAATCGTCAGCCAACTGCTAGATACGCTCAACCGGGCCGCCCTCAATGCCCTCAGCCTGGAAGAAGCCATTGAGCGGCAAATTCGCACCTGGACGGGGGAAGCGGAACGACCACGCCATCTGCAAGAGGCCGGCGAAGCGGCCCAACAGTTTCGCCAGCGCTGCCTGGACAACGGCCTGTTGGACCTGTCGCTGGTGGTGCAAACGTTTGACAAACAATTCTTGGACCATGCCGAATTCGGCCGTTATTTTAGCGAGCGCTACCGTCATCTGATTGTAGACAACGTGGAGGAGCAAACGCCGGCCGGGCAGAATTTTATCAGCAGGCTGCTGCCCATTGTGCAATCGGCGGCGCTGGCCTATGACGCGGGCGGTGGCTACAAACGCTTTCTGGCAGCCGATCCGTTGGGAGCCAACCAGTTCCACAGCCGCAGCCAGTACGTTTTTGAATTCCAAGAAAGCTTCGTTGCGCCGCCTGATTTGGGCTATCTGGCTAACGGCGTGGAGAATTATTTGCGCCACACCAACAAGCCCACAGACGGGGCGGAACGGGCGATAATTGGGGTGGTCAACGGCCGTTACCGCCGCGAAATGATGGCCAACCTGATCCCGCTACTTGCTGACCTGATACACGAAGACGGCGTGCTGCCCCGCGACATCGCCATCATCACCCCCTATCTGGATGGCGCCCTGCGCTACATGCTGGGCCAGATGCTGCGCCAGGCCAATCTGCCCTACGCCCTGCTGCGCCGTCGCTCCAGCCCGCGTGAAGAGCCGCGCATTCGGGCCTGGCTGACCTGGCTGGCCTTAGCCCATCCCGACTGGCAGGTGACGCCCGCCCCCTTTGACGTAGCCGAGGCCCTGACGCTGAGCATCGATGGCCTGGACCCGGCACGGGCAGCGCTGCTAACGGAGCAGTTGTATCGGGAGTCAGTAGGCAGTAGCCAGTACTCAGTAGGCAGTGATCAGGATTGGGTAGCTTTGGGCGACCCGGCCGGGCTGCCGGAGAATGTGGTGAAGCGGGTGGGAGAAGAGATGGTGAGCCTGGTGGGTGAGTTACGGGGGTGGCTACTAGGGCAAAACGGCCGTTTACCCCTCGACCATGCTCTGCACAACCTCTTTTCGCTGCTCTCTCAGCCCCATTTTCGACCGGAGCCAGACCTGGCGGGTGCGGCCGTTTGTGATTGGCTGGTGCGGGCGGCGGCACGGCTGCGCCAGGCGGCTCCCCAACTGGAGTTAGATACGCCGGCCAAAATAGGCGCAGCTTTCATCGAAGGCATTCAGCAAGGGCTGGTGACGGCCAATCCGCCTGAACTGGGCGAGCCACCCGACCCGGACGGCATTATGATTTCGACCATTTATGGCTATTTGCTTTCCGGCCGGCCGGTGCGGGTGCAGGTCTGGTTAGAAACGGCCGCTACCGGCTGGTGGGACATTCCCAACCAACCCCTCAGCAACGCCTTCGTCCTGGCCCAGAGCCGCGACCCCAACCTGCCCTGGACTATCGAGGAAGAATACAAGATTCGCAACCAACTGCTCAGCCGCCTTATTCGCGGCCTGACCGCCCGCTGCCGCGACGGCATTGTCCTGGCCAACAGTGAGCTAGACCGGCGCGGCCTGCGCCAGGAGGG
>SLGK01000094.1 GCA_007123775.1 Anaerolineae bacterium
GTCTGGCTTTGGGTCACGTGAATGCCAAAGTAGCTCAGGGCCATAGAGAGGGTGGCCGGACCGCAGTTGTTCCAGTCTTGAAAATAATGGGCAATGCCTGGCAGGCGGACGCTGGTGGGTAGAGGCATGGGGGTGGCGGTTGGCTCTAAGGTCGGTTCCGCGGTAGGTTCGACCGTGGGTTGAGTGGCAGAACTGGCCGTTTCGTCGCTTAGCAACCTGGGTGTGGGTGTGGGCGGTTCTGACCAGAGGGTGGGCGTGGGTAATACGGCCGTTTCGACCCCATCCGCTTCTATCTGCAATAGGGCGCTGGCGGCCAGAGGCGCTACGGCCGTAGGCAAAATGGGTGAGGTGACGGCGGGCGCACCCATCGCTTGCAGCGGTTCCGGCAGGCGCGCCAGATAACGGCTGGGGAGGGCTTTGAGGAAAGCAGGTAGCGCCAGCATAAGTACCAGCAGCAGGCCAATGGGGACAATAACAAGTAACGCTCTCCTCTTCATGGGTGTAAAGGGTATATGAAACGGAACAGTTGGGCGAATTGGTTTAGGTATCTCTTAAGAATTCTGCTACTATAATGTCCATACCGGTCTGAGAGACAATTGACCAGGCGGTCACAACGAAGCCATGAGCCATACCATCCACTCCCTACAACAACGCTGGCACAATCTGCTGCACATCGACACGCAGCAGATAGCGCCGGCTGAGGTGCGGGCGCATCTGGCCCAATCTCAGGCACGTGATTTTCCTTTTGTAGCCGGTCTGGTTAGCCTGATCCTGCTGCTCTACGCACTGGTTGAGGGCGGCCTGCTACAAGAGGCCGGCTCTGGCCTGATGGTGGGTGTGGCCTTGATTAGCGGCCTGCTGGTTTGGGGGATACGCACGGCCGGGCAGCGGGGATTGATACCAGTGGAGTGGCACAGTGGGCTTTTTGGTGTGCTGGCGGTGGTGGTACTGGCCAACCTGCTGCTGCGTTTTTATCTGACCGGCCAGCCCCACCAGGCGGCCCTACTGGCCCTATTTATGGTTGCCGTTGGTGTTATGCTGCTCTCCACGCGCTGGGTCATGGTCGTACTCAGCCTGGCCCAACTGGGCTGGCTCGCGGGCGTAATGCTGCTGCCCGCTACTGCCGACTGGAACTTTTACCTTATCCTGCTGCTGACAGCGGCGGCGACCTCTCTGTGGCTGCACCTGCTCTGGCGACGTAGCTACCGGCAGGCTATCGTCGCGCAAATGGTCCGGGCGCGGCAGCAGCGAGAATTGCAGCAGTTGTATGAAGCGGTGCAGACGTTTAATGAGCAGTTGGAAACGGCCGTTCGTGAACGCACCCTGGCAGTGGAATCCGCCTACCGCCAGTTGGCCCGGTTGGACAAAACCAAGAGCGACTTTATCGCCATTGCCTCGCACGAGCTGCGTACCCCTTTAACCATCATCAACTTCAACAGCCAGGTATTACTGGATGACGTCGATTTGGAGGTGACGCCAGCGCAACACAAATACCTTGCCGGCATTCGGCGGGGCGTTGTGCGCCTGGAAGAGATTGTGGAGAGTATGCTGGATGTGGCTAAGATTGACACGCGCTCACTCGATTTACGGCCGTCTCCCTTCAAACTCCCCCTGCTGCTAAGGATGTTGGGCAGCCACTTTCAAGCCAGGTTGGATCAGCGCGATCTGACGCTAACGATTGGCCCAATGTCCGACCTGCCTGAAATCGAGGCTGACATGGAAGCGCTGCAAAAGGTGTTCTACCACCTGATTGAGAACGCTATCAAGTATACGCCGGACGGGGGTAAGATTGAGATTAACGGCCGTTTGCATCAGGAAAACGGCCGTGCCTGCGTCGAAGTGGTCGTGGCCGACAGCGGCATCGGCATCGACCCGGACATCCAGGAAGTTATCTTCCAAAAGTTTTACCAGACGGGGGAAGTCACGCTGCACTCAACGGGTAAAACCAGCTTCAAGGGGGGCGGGGCCGGCCTGGGGCTGGCTATTGTCAAAGGAATCGTCGAAGCCCACCAGGGCAAAATCTGGGTGGAAAGCGCGGGCTGTGATGAGGATTCCTTACCGGGCAGCCGCTTCTATCTCCAGTTACCACTGCAACTGGCAAACGACCAATCCGTTTAGTGCTTTCGGCAAACATCCGGCGTAGCAAAGACAAACAAAACCGCTGCGTCTTTACGCCTCTGCGTCTTTCTTTTCCTACTCATCCAGCAAGATGACCGGCTCCTGATAGTAACGCAGGCGGCTGCGGGCCAGTTTGTCGGCCAGGAACTGGTTGAACCAGGCCCGCTTCTCGGCCAGCGGTTCGTCCCGCTTGAGACGCTCCAGGTCGGCATTGAGGCGTAAGATGCGGCCGGGAATCAGGAAGCGGGTCAGGCCGGCGGGCAGATATTCGCCGCGACTGGCCACTTCAAAAACGGTTTCCGGCTCAAACTGGGGGAAGATGGCCACGGCCGTCATTTGCGGAAATTGGGCCAGCAGGCGGGTACGGTCGGTCAGCAGGGTGCGCTCCACGCTGCCCCAACTGGTATAACCGGACACTAGCTGGTTCATAATGGCCA
>SLGK01000173.1 GCA_007123775.1 Anaerolineae bacterium
AAGCTAAAGCCGCCAAAGAACAGGGCGCTGCCCAGCCGCGTCAGGCCGCTCAGAGCGCCAATCCCGGCTACCGTGCTGGGGGCCAGGGCCGCACCCACCAGCCAGATGACCACAGCCAGCCCCAGCCCCAGCCACCATCGGTGTCGGCTGTCATCGGGCAGGCTGCGCCACCATTCCATAAAGTAAGTACCAACTGTTATGTCACTATTTGGTGTTTCCATTGCTCACGCTCCTCCATGACCGTTCTGGCCATTGCTCTGACAGCCGCCGCTATCGGTCGGGTAGCCTCCTGACCAGAGCCAGCGCTCTATATCCAGATCGATGATGGTAATGTCGTCAGCAGCCGCCTCACCAGTCGCAGCCGGAAACGCTGCTTGTTTCTCTGTTCGGGCCACCCACCAGGCAACCGCCCGGTACAGCAGCCAGTGGCTACCTTCTTTGACCCCGTCCAGCAGATAGAAACCGCAGCCCACCAGCAGCAGCACGTCGGCCGCCCACAAGGTGGTTAAGTCGCCGGGCTGGTCCAGTTCCAGGAAGGCAGCCACCAACAGCAGCGGCATGCCTAGCCTTACCAGCAGCCAGACCCCTATCACCCCATAATCCCAGGTGGCCACCTCAGTGGCCACGGTTTCGGTCAGAGAAGGGCTGCTGCTGTCGTCGGGCCGCTTGGCCCCATTGGTATGTTCGTCTCTTGTTCTCATTAGATTTCTAATCCCCAGGCTTGCCGGCGCGTCTGGCCAATCTCTTCTTCCTGGCCGGCAGCTAACTCGTGGACTGCTATCTGGGCGGTCTCCCGCTCGGCCAGGACGGACCTCACCTCGGCCTGCCATTGCAAAAATTGTTCCTTTTCCATGCGCTTGTCCCAAAAGAAGAGGGCGTGGGCGTGACTGTAGCGCGTATCCTCATGGACCATTAGTCGGTAAGTGCGGCTAACCTCTTCGTCGGCGGCCAGCGCCAGCCGGTAGTCGTCGGCTGAGAGCCGGACGCGGGGCACCGACAACACGGCGTGTACCGTGTACTGGTGTTCCCATGCCCCGGCTTTGCCCCAGGCCAGCACCGCCTCATGGCTGTAACGCTGCCCATCTTCGCCCACCCACTCACCACGCAGTTGGGCTGTCTCCGCCACCTTGCCGCGCTGGCCATAGGCCACGTAATGGGCCGCCTGCCGCACTGCTACTGCTGACCGCCGGCCCGTCGGCGTCCGGTTGAGATGAAGCTGTGCGCCGACATAGGCTCGCCTGCTGCGGCTGTTCTTACTCATCTGCCGCACCTCCCTCATGGCCCAATGGCTCTGTCGACGTGTCGGCCAACGTGTTGGCCAACGTGTTGGCTATCTGTTCTGGTGACTCCTTCAACCGCGCCCAACCCGCCTGTCGGGCCATCTCTTTTAGCTCTTCATGGAGTCTTCGCACCTGGTTATCCGGCTCTACCTCCGGCTTGCAGCTTACCAGCAGCTTGTCGGTAAAGTCGTCTGGGTCCACTCTTGCTTCCCGCCACATCGTTTGCAACGTCAGAAAATCTGCTTTGAAGTTGACCTCTTCGGCTACCGTAATCGTTTCGGCCAAAAGGCTGGCAAAGCGATTGAACTGCCAAAGCGTCAGTCTTTCCAGCAGGTTGGCCGTTAGCCGCGGCAGCGTCTCGGCTGTGTTCTGTCCCAGCGCCATCATGGCCAACGTTTCCAGCGCCACGCTGAAATAGAGATTGTGCCGCTCGGCATAGGCTTCAATTGCTTCTATCGCTTCTTGGGTCAGAGTCAGGTTTTTACGGATTGTCTTGCCGTAACGATCATCACGGCCTTGAAATTGGTCTTGCATCATATTCTCCTTTTAGGTTGATGGTTAATGGTAAAAACCGTCAGTGGCCAACGTGACGGTATCCAGCTGGCGCAACTGACGGCATGATTGGTTTGGAATACATCCGGAGCAAAATGGGGGGGGGACACTGAACGCAAAAACGGCACGTCCAGCAGGAAAGCGGAAAGGACCCGGCTGGGCCTCTCCTGGCCGACCTGCTGTCGTGCCGTTTTCAGTTGGGTCTTGCTGGTACTACTATTTCGTCGTTTTTGCATACGGATGTATCTCTCAATACATCCATGCGATTGCACTCAAAATTTTAGAGAATCTTAGCGACTTTGTCAATCCCTGTTTCACTTTCTTCTGCCTCGCAAACCGGCACCCCATACGCCATCAAAATGAGAGGCCAGCACCGAATGCGACCCCAATGTTCAATTATGCAATTTATCTGGTTTATCACATCCAGCATAAATCCGGGATTGAATGGCAGCCTGCACAAGCACCGCCAACCTACTTTTCGGCAATCCGTATCGTGGTTTCTTCTGGCCAAATCTGCTGTCTTTTCTAAGATCACGGTAGCTACAAAAGCGCATTCTACGGTGCGCTGGATGGTGTCATTATATGCCGGCGTGAAGGGTTGTGACCAATTCCAAAAAATAGCATTAAATATGGCTAGATGTACCCTTTTCCGCTGCAGAAGTGTGAGAAAAACATTGTACCATTGTATACACAGCTTGCTACAGAACGCACGTTCT
>SLGK01000030.1 GCA_007123775.1 Anaerolineae bacterium
ACTATCTTCATCGTTGAAAACAAAATGACCTTCCTGACGCTGCCGCCAGTGACAAATGGGCTGGCTATTTGGGGCAAGGGCTTTCAGGTCAGTTTGCTGCGCGAGCTGACCTGGCTGGCCGGTTGTGACATCTGGTATTGGGGCGATTTGGACGCGCAGGGCTTTGCTATTTTGTCCCAACTGCGTGGCTATTGGCCGCAGACGCGCTCTTTTTTGATGGATGGGGCCACGCTGGCGAAGTATCAGGAATTTGTGGTGGCGGGTACGGCCGTTTCGGAGCTGGCTTTGACGAACCTGGATGAGGGGGAAACAGCCGTTTACCAACAACTGCGGCACCACAACTGGCGGCTAGAGCAAGAGCGCATTAGTCAGGCGGATGTGGCCCGGGTAATGGCTCAGGTCAATCAGCTAACAGACTCGGTGTCATAACGGCCGTGTCAGGCCGTCTCCCTTGATTCAATCATTTCTCGCGTCTTCTTTTGCAACGTAATTTTCAGCAATCCAACAAGTCATAAGGCCAATCCATCAAGTTTTCTTTGATAGCCGGGTCAGAAAGCTGCTTGTCGGCTATCTCGATGAGATCGCCCTTGAGATAGCTTAACGCCTGGACTGTTTGCTGCTGCGTTTCCTTCTCCAGTAGATCATATTTGTGGAGAAAGCTGAGCCAGGTGGGGATAAGTTCAAACAGAGCCAACACTTCGTAGTGTTGAAATGCAAAGATCCCCATCAGTTGGGCCATAAATCTATCCAACGTCGGGGCCTCGGGACAAAGGGGGTGCTGCGAGGCATCTTTTTTAGGTTTTTGTTTACGACGGCGCCGAGGACGACGGCCGTTATCATCCTCTACCTCATCTAACTCGCCTTCATGACGCCGGATAAAGTAGCGGGTCAACTGCTTACCCATCATTTCTGATTTGGTAAGGGGAATTCCCTTTTCATGATCAGCATAATGGGTAAAAGCGGCCATTAAGTATGTATAATTGTCTTTGGTCAGCTTTTGCTTTTTGCCTTTGCTTAGGACAAAATCCGCTACGTCCCAGGCCGGCATTTTACGTCCGGTGTAATAATCGAGCAGAGTGGCCATCTCTTCCGGCACGATTGTCATGTCATATTCGGCAATATGTTGTTGCAAGGTAGTATCTTCTGGTGTCAGGTTAGGGTCCCGGTTAATCAGGTAAATGAGCGCCAGGTTGGACAGCCTGTCCGTAAATTCAGTATAGGCCCACGGAACCAAATCGCCACCTTCGGCCACATATGACCGTGCCTGCCGCAACCCTTGATACAATATCTCCAGTTTCCCGTGATAGATGAGCATACTGATAACCCGATAGTAGGTGTCTAAATGATCACCGGCCAGTGGCGAAAACTGGTAGAAATAATGCTCCAGGCCGGCTTCATCTCTTTCTGTCAACGCCATTTGAATACGCCACTCCAGGATGTAATGCAACTCTTCGGCATAGGATTCTGGTACAGTTTGTTCCAACTGATCCAAAAGCTGCTGGAAACGTTCCAATTCTCCCTCAGTGACGGCCTGGCCGAACAAGGTGTTGGTTATTTCAAAAACCATCTCACCATCGCACAGTTCCGGTTCTTCAGCCAACATCTCCGTTACCAGGGACCACTGCTTTGCGTAGGGCGCATCCATAAATTGCTGCCAAAAGGCGTTGATGCGTTCCAACAGCGGATCAATTTCTGGTGCTGGCTGGGTATCCTCGCGGGCAGCGGGTTTGAGTATGGATTCTGGTTCATCATATTCCCATTGGGTATCTGTCTCAGGCAATTCTGGTGCCTCTTTTGTTTCTAACGCCTGGAGGCGGGCTGTCTGATCGCTTGACCAACAACATTTTTTATACTTTTTGCCGCTGCCACAAGGACAGGGGTCATTTCTTCCAGTCATCATGTTTTTCCTTACTTCCGGTTTACCATTCGAATGTCGCTGCCAGGAAACGGCCGTTGTTTCCATCGCTGCCAGGCGATCTCGATTGCCATTATTCGGGCAACGTTGTCCTATTTTATCATAACTGACCGCATAGCGAAGGCTGCTACAGCAGTTGTATATGGTAGCGGTTTCGGCAAACGGCCGTGTCCGAGCCAGCTTATTATTCCAGGCGTAAGATTTGATTGGTGCGGGGAAGAAACGGCCGTTTGTGGTATAACTGGGCCAATAGCTCAAAGTTATTAACCTTCAGGTAGACGAAATGAAACAGTACAACATTACAGAAAGCCAGATCCGTAGTCGGGTTGGCGAGCGTTCATTTACGCGGGGCAGGGGATACTACCAACAAGGTGCGATTATGAGTCCCTGGCGGCAAGGGGACATTCTTAAAGCCCAATGCTGGGGTTCCATGCCCCAACCCTATCATATCTGGGTCCAACTGGGGCCGGATGGCATTGAAGCTGGCGAATGTTCCTGTCCTGTGGGCAGCGGCGGTGCTTGCAAACATGTGGCCGCGCTGCTGCTCACCTGGCTGCACGATCCCGATAGTTTCCAGGAAACGGAGCCGCTGGAAAAGGCGCTGGCAGAGCGAGACAAGGCAGACCTAATCCAACTAATCCGCCAGATGGTTGCCCGTTACCCGGACTTAGAAGAGTTGGCCCATTTACCGCCCGTTGCTAGTGCTGGTGCCGCTGCCCCAATCAATCCCGACTTGATTCGCCGCCAGGTGCGGCAGGCCATCAAACATGGGGATTATGGCCATGCTTATTACGGCGCGGCGGCCAGCATTGCCAACGAACTGCAAACCATCATGCAGCAGGCGGATGCTTATCGGCAACGGGATGACTGGGTGAATACGGCCGTTATCTACCGCACCGTACTGGCAGAGTTACTGGAGCAACACACCAACATTTATGACCACGATGGCGATCTCGGCGCTGTCTTTTGGGATGGCAGCGAATTCTTAGGGGAGTGTTTGGAACAGGCACAACAAGCGAAAACGCGGCTGGATATTCTTCGTACATTGGTGGACGTTATCGTGGCCGACATCGAGGTTGGCGGCTATGGCTTTGCCGACAGCGCCTATGGCATTGTACTGGAAGCAGCCAACGCGGCCGAAAAAGCGGAAATTGTTACCTGGGCAGAAGCCAAACTGGCGGGGATCACGTTGCCGGCTGGTGATTTCAGCCGGCAGTGGCGGGCAGAATCATACGGCCGTTTCCTGCTCAATCTACAAGGCGACAGCCTGACTGACGAACAATTTATTGAACTTTGCCGTCGCACCGGCCAGCTCAAAAAATTGGTGGAGCGGCTGTTACAATTGAACCGCATTGAGGAAGCGATTGCCGCTGCTCAAACAGCTTCCGACTATGAACTGCTGGCTTTAGCCGATTTGTTTGTGGCCCACGACCAGGCCGCCGTTGCCGAGGGCCTGGTATGGGAACGTACCGCCACCAGCAAGGATACCCGTCTCACCGGCTGGTTGAAGCAGCAGGCGGTAAACAGCGGCGATTGGTCCCAGGCAAGCCAATATGCCGAAAGCCAGTTCTGGCAACGGCCTACACTGGAGTATTACCAGGACGTAAAGAGCATTGCGGCAGAGTTGGGCGACTGGCCTGAACGCCAGGCAGTTATTCTGGCCCGTTTAACCAAACAAGAAGCATATGCATTGTTGACCCGTATCTATTTACTGGAAAATGACGTTGAGGCTGCTCTAAAAACGCTGCCACAAGTGAGATATAGCGGCAGCCTGGCTATGGAAGTGGCCCAGGCCGCCGAAGCCGGCCACCCACGAGAGGCCATTCGTTTGTACCAACAGCAGGCGACGCAGTTGATCGCGGCCCGGGGACGGGGCAACTATGCCGAAGCGGCCGGGTATCTGCAACGTGTAAAGAAGTTGTTGCTCAGATTGGGGGAAAGGGATAAGTGGGAAGAAATCATTCGCACTGTTCGTGATCAGAAGCCGCGTCTGCCGGCTTTGCTGGATGAGTTGAAGCGGGCGGGATTGTAGTGTGATTTGTATTTCTCCATATCACCGTGTTAGATGAATAGAAAAGGAGGATTTACCATGAACAAAGATAAATTATTCCAATCGTTGAGCAAAGAAAATACAACCACGCTACTGGAATTATTGCGTGCTGCCTATGAACTCTTAAATCATGACGAGCGGAATACGCTATTTGGCCAATATGCGCCGGAAAAGCTACCGGTGCAAGTTGACGGTGAGACGCTGCTAGTGGACATTGAGCATTTTGCCGAGATGTCCCGAGATGGATTTTACTATGCACCATTCATGATTAACTCCAAGAATTACATGCACATTCCGGAAGAAACGGATGAATGGTTTAAAAAAATAGACGGTTACCTCCGGGATAGCTGCCAATTAACGGCACAGGCAGATTATTTGTCCGCAGTTGCTTGTTTTGGTTTGTTATATGAGTTAATAGACGAAATGGAGAGCGGCGATGAGATTGTGTTTGGTGATGAAATTGGTAGTTGGTTGATTCCGGGAGATGAAAAGCAATATTTGACAGCATATATAACGGCCGTGGCCCAGGTCGCCACACCAGATGAATTTGCAGCTATTATTGTACCCCTGGCTCGACGCGATAGTTACCAGTCCTTGAGCGGACAAGTTTATGCCACCGCCAGCCGGCTGGCTAATGCTGCCCAAAAAGAGAGATTAGATGCAGAGATCAAACGCTTAAACATTCGGACTGAACCCCTATGGTAAGCTGCTGATTTGTGTAAATATAACAGATGTAAGAGGAGGAATTACGATGCCACGCTTAGAAAGAAATGAGGAACGAGAAGAACGCATCCGCAATGAAGCCATCGTAGATGCCTATGACGCTGAAGAACAAGCGATGGGCTGGTTTTATTATCTGGCCGATTCGATGAGTTTTCCTTTTGAGGCCAAATGTGTGCGTGAAATACGCAAATCGCCGCTCAAGTTGAATGAAACGGTCACAGTGATCGATATGGTCTCGAATGATGATGACTACAGCCACAACATGTTGGCCGAGATATTGTTTCAGGGACGAACTATGGGGGTGCCTTTGTCCCAATTAGAGCCGATTAACATAGATGATCTGACGCGCCAAGTTATTGAGGATTGGCATTATTGGGTCGGCAGAGGTTATCTGTTTGGCTGATCGCCCAGCCCCCCATTGAATTGTGGCCGGCCGTGGTCAGCCAGGTAGCCGTGCCGGCCGATTTGGAGGAGATTGTGATACGGCCGTTGGGTCAAGACAGTTAATACTTTGGCTTGCTGATCGCGGGAGCGGCACGGGGTCGAAAAAGAAAAAGCTCTCGACTAAAGCGAGAGCTTTTGAACCCGCGATGGGCAACGGGAGCGACGGGCACGCTTCACCTTCCCGTTGCCGGTGTGTGGTTTGGGCCTCTCGGGAAAAGGGGCACGTTACGCTTATTCGGATGCTGGTTGAGCGGGCAAAAATGTGCAGGTTTAGAGGGGAAGATACTCAACACGGTTAGCTTCAACCAATAAATCATCATCCTGTGTGAACAGAACGCGCTGTACCTCAGTGGCCCGGTCAAGCAGACGATCATCGTTGGCAGTTCGATAACCATCCTCTTGCGCCGTCAAAACATCAACATCTCGCAAACGCAGGCCTGTAGTAATGGCCCGATGCACGTGAACATCCATGTAAAGCGCAATTGTCATTCAAGCAAACCCTGTTCACGCAGGCGTTCTACCAAAGGTGAAGGACCGGCTTCCTGACGGGCTTGTTCCACATAGGCTAACCGCCGTGCCATGTCGGTATCCAACGTTTCTTTATGTTCCCAATAGTAGGCCAGGGCTGAGTGAATCTGGCTCATGCTCAAATAGGGATGCTGAAAATGCAGCTCTTCGGGACTCCAGCCGTGCGCTTTTTGAGCCATAACCAGTTCGACAACTTTCATGGTTGTACCGGCAATATAGGGCACGTCAACCTGATGGGGGTTAGCCAATGCCAGTGGAGGAGATTGTGATACGGCCGTTAGGCCAGAACGCTCAAGGGTGAATAGGCTTGTACTCAAAGATCTGAATCCAGCAAAGTGATAAACATGGCCGGGGTTACGATGATAATTCCTTGATAATCCCCTATGTCTAACAGGTGTTGATCCCCGCTAACAATATATTGGGCGTTGCCGGTCACAGCACATTCAATGTAACGATTGTCAGATTCGTCCGCAGATACGATATCTATTGTTTCTGATGGCTCTGCCCATATACCATTTTCTTCAACCAGGGCAACAAACTCAAGCCGATTTTCTCGCACTTTAGCATATTTGTTTTGTATTCTTTCGTATCCGGTGACCTTCAGAATTTCGTCAATAATTGGCCGTGATAGCAACAGATCAAACTCACCGGCCAGCCATCGGTTAATAATTCTGGCAGGATTGCCCTTGTCGGAAATCAAGGCACTGACAAAAATGTTGGCATCAAGCACAACGCGCATGATCAATTTTCGCCCAGATCGCCTGGCTGCATTCTGACGGCCTGTTGCGCTTTGAGGACATCTTGCATCACTTCATCTGGATCGGCGTTAGGGTTGGCAGATTGAACTTCCTGGATCAGCGTGAACAGCCTTTGTCTTTGCTTCTTCCAGTTTTCGTAAATTTCAATGGGCACAACGGCCATTGCCGGCTTGCCGTGGCGGCTGATGACATATTTGTCACCGCGATATTGTACGGCGTCAACAATGGCCCGAAACTCGTCGCGGGCCTGGGTCACTCCGATTGTCTTTTCCATTTTCTTTGTCCTTGAACAACCAAATGCTGTATATTCTATACATATTGTATATTGCGTACAGTCTATCAATATAATGCACGTGCGTCAATATGTCGATAAAAGCCGTCCACACCACTATACTGTGTTAGCAGCTTTTAATGAGAGCAAACATGCTCGTCAGGCAGTAGTCGGTAAATAGCCTAACGCTTTGAGGCGCTGGCGGAAATTGTTGAGGTTTTTGGTCAGGACCAACACGGCCGTTTCTGCCAACGGTTGGCACAAGCGGGATAACACTTTGTCTTGCTCAATCAGTTCCTTTAGCTCTGGTTTGTCGAGGTGGATGAAAACGGCCGTTTCCCCCTCACGAAACAGACCCATATTCCCTTCCAGCCGGGCCAGCCAGGCAGACACGGCCGCCGGCAAATCACCCCGGTGATTGGCCTGCAAAAAGTTGGTCAACTGGGTATAAGAGAGGCCGGATTCAACGGCCGTTAACAACTTCTCCGTGTCCAGCCGATAGCCCCCTTGCGGTAGCGGTTCGGCTACCGCTTCCAACTGTAACTGCTCATTGGGCCGCAACTCTGCCAGCAGCTTCACCACCAGCTCATCATCAATGGTGAACAAATCCTGCTTGCGCGGCGCTGAGGGTACATACTCATCTGCCTGCCCCAGCAGGAACGCACCCCAGTTATTGATACGAAAATAGAACAGCCCCTCATGCAGACTAAAGGCTTCATCCTGGTAGTGGCCATCGGTGTCAATCAAGGAGTACTCGTCAGAAACATAGGCCACATCTACGGCCCCGATTGTTCCCAGATATTCCATAATGACGGCGTTGATGTACAGACCCTGCACAATGCGCCAGTAATTACTGCCAGACATCTGGCCATACTCTTTGTACGGACCGGCGTAGAGGTTGCTCCACTGGGTCGTCTCTACCTCAAAATCAAGTTGCCAGATTTTAATGGCCCGGTAAAAGTCAGCGATGCGGATCCAGGTGTGGGTAGGACACCAGGAGAGGGCTTCGATCACATTCTCGCGGCGGGAAGCAGGGGAGGTCAGCCGGGTCCCCCGCGAATTTAACCCATTTAAGACTGAGATACGGGTCAGCTCGTCGAACTTTCCTTTTTCGGTCCACTTTTCAAACGCTTCCAGAAAGACGTGGGGGTCTTGGGTCTGCATGAATTGGCGACCGGCCCTGGTCAACTTGCCGGTGCGTGTCACCAGTCCGGCTTCCTGGGTAAAGATGTCGAGAGCAAACGGCCGTATCACATAACGGCCCGATACCTGGTCCGGCTCTGGGTGAAAGTCCCCATCTATTAAGTTTGTCATCCCTTTGCGGACACTGGCGGCCGTCAGTTCATTCTTTTTGGCCGACCATTTTAAGGTCCCCTGATCGACCAGTTGTAAATAGGTGAGTATATCTGTGCGCCCCACCAATTCCGTATCAGCCTGGGTGAGGTCCAGATTGTCACTATAACGGCGAATGACCGGTGGCAATTCGGCCACGCCCTCTAATTGGAAGCGGTCGGCCGGCAGCACCAGGTCGGCCAACAGGGGCATCAGATCGGTGGGAATGTGACCGTCAATAATGAAGAGATCGAACAGAATGGGATTGCGGTTGTAGTAACTATAGAAGTGTCTGTCGTCTTTAGGTCGAGGCGGCATCTCGCCGTATTGGGCCACAAAAGCGGCCTGATCAAACAAGCCGCCGCTGTGGAAAGCCGTGGAAACAGCACGCTGGGCAATCGGATCGAGCTGCTGCCAGACGGCCGTTAACTCCTTCTTGTTGAGCAACCGCCGGGTAACAAAGTCAACACGCTCGGCTTTGCGCGTAATCGAACTGCTGCCGCCCAGTAAAGCAACGTACTTTTTAATCGTGTCGCTATTCCATTGGTTCAGGGCCTCAGCCAACTTCATCATTTCGTTCAATGCTCCTGTAGTGGTTTAACGCAGAGAAGCAGAGGAGCAGAGAAAAGCTCTCTGATTCTCTGCCCCTCTGCGTCAAAAGTTCTTACTCGTCGTGGTGGCCGTTGCCGCCGTTGGTTTCGTCGGGATAGGCAATGGCCACGGCCGTTTTCGTCACCTCGTCATAGGCTCTGGTCAAAATCTGGCGGGCTGTGGGCCAGAAGTCGGGCGTGCCCAGCCGTTCCAACAGGGGGTAGGGGGTGTCCGGCGGGGTGATTTGCAGCGAGAAGCTTGCCAGTTCCGGACCGGTCTGCCAGTAGGTGTCCAGGCTGTCGCTCAGGGGGATGGGTGGGGCGTAGGTAGGCGAATCGGTCGTTTCCTCCTCACCGACGTGCCCACCCGCCAGCGACCCCAACGCCATCAAAATGGCATCCCGCGAGCGACCGCGCAGTTGAAAGAGGAGGAACGGGTCTTCATCCAGCCGTTCGCCCAAAATGTAGTGGACGGCGGCCAGGTGTTTGCACACGTCAGCCCAGTCGGGGCAGTTACACTCCTGTTGCAGTTCACGGCGACCAGGGAAGAGGTCTTGCTTTACGGCCGTGAACGCCTCCTCAATTTCCTGGGGCATTTCACCGGCCAGCAGTTGGGCCACGAAATAGGGACGCTCGGCCAGGGCAGTCATCACCGCTTGCCAGGCCCCATCACTCAGCGGCTCTAGTTCAATGACCACCCGGTAAGGCGCGCGCCGCGAACCTTGCACTTTGGCCGCTACCGTGCCCTGCCCCACCTCAACCGACAACACCTGGCCCCGGCGGGCATAGGTGCGACCCCGCTGCAAGCGACCCCGGTCCATCACCCGCTCCATGGCCTTAATCCAGCGCGTGGCCCACCAGTTCTTGACAAAATCGCCCCGCTTGCTCTTGGCCTTGATGCCTTCGTCGGTATCAATCGGTCGGGTTGGTTTATAGCTATAATACCAGCTCATAGTCTGTCCGGAAGGAAGAGGGAAGAAGGTAGAAGGAAGAATTCTTCCTTCTACCTTCTTCCTTCTGCCTTTTTATCTACTTTTTTGGCAATCGTCACAAATATGGCTATCAGTTCTTCTGTTTCCTGCTGTAGTTCAACAAGTCTGGCAGCAGGGACAATTTCAGCTTCTACTAACAATTCAAGCCAGTATGCCGTTTCGTCCAATTCCTGCAAGGCCAGACGCATTTTGCTCAAAAATTCCGCATCAGATCGCGCCCGATGTGCCTCACGATAATGTGCCCCAACTGACGTGCCAGACCGCAGCACTTGCTTTCCCAACACCTGCGCCACCTGTCCCTGCGGCAAAGCAGAAT
>SLGK01000166.1 GCA_007123775.1 Anaerolineae bacterium
CCTTCGATGAGCGGCAACTGTCGGGGCGGATTGGCCGCGCCGTAAATGGGGATTTGATGGGCTGCGGGCGGCGTGATCCCATCCTCGCTGCCGGCAATAAGCTGCACGGGTCGGGTGATCAGGGAGGTTGCGCCAATAGCCGACGGGTTGGTTTCGGCCGCCGCCAGATTGGATACGGTCAGAATGCGCTCATCCCGCGAGGCGGCCAGCAAACTGGCTCCGCCCCCCATCGAGTGGCCGGAAACGCCAAACTGCCCCACCGCCACGCCGTTGTACAAAAAAGAGTCAGGGTCGTCATTGGCCCAGGTGAGCCAGGTCAGTGAGTCGCGCAAATCATCGGCAAACTGGCTGTGGTTGGGGAAAAGGCCGGACTCGGACGTGGGCGCAATGACCAGAAAGCCCCAGCTTGCCAGATGGCTCAAGGTAGAGCCATACGACGTCACGCTCTGTAAAAAACCATGGCCAAAGGCAACGGCCGCATAAGGCGCGGCAGTCGGGTCCAGGGGGGCATCCGGGCCGCCGGGGTCGGCAGCGGGGTAATAGAGAATGGCCTGGTAAGAGCGTCCGGGCGCGACCGCTACCGTCACGGTACGTTCGCCCACGAGGTGCGGACCAGGCGCGGCGAAGTCAGTTTCCGGCGTTGCCAAAGCGGGCAAATTAGCCACCAGCAGATAAAGAGGGGCAATTGTGAGCATGAGAATGAGCCAAGATTTTTTCAAAGTTGCTTCCTTAACTGGGCAAGCCAGACAGAATAGTACGCGCTGCTGCGCGAGCATATGCCACATAAGGCTATTGTAGCGGGGCGTTTTGCGGGTAGCAAACGGCTGGATTTTGTAGGCAAACAACCATCAGTGGTATTATGGGCAGACGTATTTCGTATTGCGTTTTGCGTAGTTCGTAGTTCTCTCTGGGGGTGCAACTCGCAACTCGCAACTCGCAACAAAATGCAATTGAGAAGTATGAATTTACACACAACCAAAACCAATCCACAACGATACCTTTCAGACAGCATAACGCGCTGGCTGCTGGTGGGGCTGATGCTGCTCGGCTTCTGGCTGCGGCTGCTGCGCCTGGGCGATAAGAGCGTCTGGTGGGACGAGGGGCTGGCGGCCTGGGCGGCCCGCCAATCGCTGGCCGATATTGCCCGTTGGACGGCCGCCGATGTGCATCCCCCACTCTACTTCTGGATGCTCCACTATTGGCGACTAATCAGCGGCGATTCGGAATTTGGCCTGCGGCTGCTGTCGGTGCTGCTGGGCCTGCTGACCATCCCGGCGGCTTACTTGCTGGGCAAGCGACTCAACGGCCGTCTCACCGGTCTGTTGGCGGCTTTATTCATAGCCATCTCTCGCTTTGACATTAGCTGGTCGCAAGAGATGCGGATGTATGCGCTGGCGGCTCTGCTGGGTACACTGGCTCTGTGGGCCGCGCTGGGGGTGTGGCAACACGGCCGTTTACGCCACTGGCTGCTCTATATTCTGTTTATGGTAGCCGGGCTGTACAACCTCTACCTGGCCGTCATTGTCCTGGTAGCGGTCAATCTGGTCTGGCTGGGTCTGATTTGGCCCCGATCAGACCAGCGTTGGTCGGAATTTTGGCAATGGTCGGCGGCACAAACGGCCGTTTTGCTCCTCTATGCCCCCTGGCTGGCCTACGCCCTGGGGCGCATCCCCACCTGGTCACAAGCCACCGCCGTCGATCCCTGGAGCTACCTCAAAATCTACTGGACCGTTCTCACCGTTGGCAGCGAGCTAGATGTAGAGCGCTACGGGCTACTCACTGTGCCGCTGCTGCTGCTCTTCTTGGCCGGCGTGGTATTGATTGGCTGGCAGGCGCGTAAACGGCCGTTTACCCAGGCCAAACTGGCCCTGCTGCTGGTCGGGCTGCTGCTGCCCGCGCTGGTCGTCTACATCGTCTCCCTGCCCACAGCCGACTTCTTCTACTCCCCACCCCTGGCTCCCCGCTACCTGATTATCTTCGTGGCCGCCTTTGCCGCCCTGCTGGCCTGGGCCATCACCCGCCTGGATTTTGTAGGCATATTGGCGACCGCGCTGGCCGTCTATGCCGCCTTTTTGGGGCTGCTCGACTACTACCCCAACCGGATACTGGTGGATGATTTCCCCTCGCTGCGGGCCACTATTGCCGCCTACGAACGGCCCGATGACGCCGTCATCCTCTACACCGACACCGACTGGCCCATTTTTGCCTACCATTACGAATCCTTCTGGCACGGCATTCCCAGCGCGTGGCAGATGTCGCCAGAACAGGCCGACGCTTACCTAGACCCAATCTGGCAGAGCCATGAGGGAGTCTGGCTGGTACAAACCCAATACGCGCAGATTAGCGACCCACAGCGGTGGATAGTCGCCTGGCTGCGGGAGCAGGCCGTGGCCGAAAAGGGGTACTCGTATAACGACAAGCAACTTTATTTCTTTGCCCGTACTCCGGACCGGGCGGACCAGTTGCATACGCTAACGGCCGTTTCTCCCCCACAACCTTTAACAACGGCCGTTCCCGGTCTTATCGGCTATGATCAACAGGTCCGCGACTTCCGGAGCGGCGACATCGTTCACCTGTTTTTGTATTGGAACGGCCGTAACCCGGACCAACCTATCGAGGTAGGCGTCGTGGCCGCCGACGGCAGCCGTCTGCCTTTGACGACCACCACCACCCCGGCCGCCACCGCCAGCGGCCGGCAGCAGGTCGATCTGCTCATACCGCCCGACTTACCGGCGGGCCGCTACCAATTCTACGTGGCTGCGGCCGGGAGCAAAGCCACACTGGGCCAGATGACCAACCGGCAGCGACTAAGGACTATACGAACAGCCGCCGACGTCACCATTCAGAATCCGGTCGAGCGGGTGTTCGACGGCAAAATTCGGCTGCTGGGCTACGATTTTGGCCCTACCAGCTACCGCCCCGGCGAGGCGGTGCCCCTGACGCTCTACTGGCAGTTGGTGGGCAATGTTGAGCGTCGCTATAAGGTGTTCACCCACGTCATGGGGGATGTCTACAACATCAACAGCGACAACTTCTTGTGGGGCCAGCAGGACAACGAGCCGGATAACAACCAGCGTCCCACCACCACCTGGAACGTCCGCGAAGTGGTGGTCGATGCCTACGCCATCCCGCTGGACCCCCTGGCCCCGCCCGGTGTCTACCAGATTGTCATCGGCCTGTATGACCCGATCAGCGGCGAACGGCTGCGGCTGGCCGATGGCAGTGATTATGTTTTGTTGACGACGATTCGGATAGAGCCGTGAGACGTAGTCCGTAGTGCGTAGTGCGTAGGGTCATGCACCACGCATCACGTTTCACGCTGCACGCAGTGACTTCATTATGAGCCGATCAGACCAGTGATAATGGTCTGACGCCGCTTATTGCCTCCTCCCTGGCGCACGACACAATTTAATGCTCAAGGTTCGGCAGCAGGCTGACAGATAGTGGCTACTACGAATTCTGGTAGCAAAACCGCGTGAGTACTGCAAATGTTCTGAGTTGACTTGCGGTAAGCTACTAACATCCGTGGAAGCAACGGGATTCTATCAGACAAAGTGCGCTATGGAGGAAATGATGAGCAATCTTAGCACCATAAAAACCAGGCCGTCGGGACGCAGAGGTTTTGATCGACTGGCTGAGCATCTGGCCATTGTGGAGATCATTCTGCGTCAGCGGGAGCAGTTTTTTTTGGAGATCAAGGAGGGGATTAACCTGCAGGGCAAGATTCGCTCCATGATTATTGCCAGTGCCGTCTTTTTGGCACTGACAGGGGCCGTTCTCGGTTCCTCATCCGGTATTGCGGGTATTGGGCAGGCGATGAGTTCGGCCGTTAAACTTCCCATCCTCTTCCTTTTAACGTCCCTCATCTGCCTGCCCACCCTTTATCTGTTTAATACCCTGTTTGGGGCACGGCAAAGCATTCGGCAGAATCTGGCGATGTATCTGGCACCCATCACGGTGATGACGGTGATGCTGTTTGGCTTTGCCCCCATTGTCCTCTTCTTCCTGCTTACAACCAACGACTACCAGTTCTTCAAACTGCTAAACGTAGCCATTTTTGGCATATCGGGCTTCATTGGCATGTGGTTCTTATTGAAAGGGATGTGGATTATCTCTGATGATCAGGAGAAGGGCGTGCGTATTCGTCGCCTGACGCTGCTCTTCTGGATTTGCCTGTATGCGTTTGTGGGCAGCCAGATGGCCTGGACGCTACGGCCGTTTATTGGCCATCCCGACGCGCCGTTTGAACTGATTCGACAGGTGGGCGGCAATTTTTACGCTGACGTCTGGTACAGCCTGGGCGAATTCTTGGGTTTTGTGACAGTCCGCTAGGCAGGTAAACAAAAGCCGGTCGGCCCCAACCGAGAATTGTAACGAAACGATGACAGAACAGAACGAAGAAACGTCAGTGGCCGAAAACGGCCGTATGCTGACCCGCATTGCCCTACTGCTACTGGTACTGATTCTGCTGGTCAACGTACCGGTTACCAGTTGGGGCGCCTCACTGCTGCAACTGCTGCCCCAGGACGTTACGTCGGTAGCCATTGCTGAGGGCATGGTTCTGGAGAATGAAGCGGGCGACCGCTATCTGCTGGACAACCATCGCCTGCGCCACTTCAGCAGCCCGGAGGCGTACGAACGGTATGCCCGTCATCACGGCCGGCAGGTACAGCCCGTTGCCGACCGTATTATCGGCCAGTACGGTCATGGCCTGCCCATCTACTACCTGGTGCAGTGCGAGGACAGGCCGGGCGTTTACGCGCTAGAAGAAGGAGAGAAACGGCCGTTTACACCACCCCCCAATACCGCCCTACCCTTCACCAACGCAGCCTGGGACCAGATCGAGTTGCTCGACTGCGAGCAGTTAGCCGATAGTCCAACTATCAGTGCTGAATAACATGAGCAAAAACCTGACCGCTTATTTGCTAGATTTTCTCCACAACCCAATCTGGTACTTGCTGATTGTAGCCGGGTTGGTCCTGCTGATCTCCGTAGATTATCTGCCCTGGTGGCTGGCCGGATTGGTAGCCCTTATCTGGGGCGTCTGGCTGGTAGCCAAGCCAGCCAGCGACGCGGAACAAGGTGCGCCCGTTAACAGTGACCTGGCACGTCTCCAGGGATACGTAGACCAAACGCTGGCCTACAAGGCACAGATTGATCGCGTGATCAAAAGCAGTATCAATACCCACAACCAGTTCTACATCCAGCAGTTGGCCCGCCAGTTGGAAACGTGCAGCCAGGCGGTGTCTGACCTGGTGCAGCGGCTCAACTATTTGCGCCAGGACGAGCTAATTCATCACGACTTGCAAAGCGTACCCCAGGCCATTACCGAGCTAGAAAACCGATTGGCCCAGACAGAAAACGGCCGTTTAACTCCCCAGTTAAGTCAACTACTCCGCTTGCGCCAAAATCAGTACGCCCTGCTGCAGCAGTTAGAGCAGAGTATGTGGCAAACGGAAATCCAGTTGGAGCATACCCTGACCCTGTTAGGGACCATCTACTCCCAACTACTGATCAGCCAGGCCACCAATGACATAGCTGATTACGGCCGTATTTCCGCCAGCATTGATGAAGAGATGCACCGCTTGAGCGACCAGCTAGAATCACTACGCGAAGTGAAGGGCTTGGCCTGGACTGAGCCATTGATCGCGGAAGGAACGTCTGTCTGACAAGGCCCGCAAACTTCTGTATAATTCAGGCCATCGCCACTATGTTAGAGGGCGGCCAGGTTGCCGCATTTCTGAGTCTACTGAGGAAACTGAGCGCATGGGGTCAGGCAGACAAAACCCGAAGCAGTTTGGCCAGTTGCTTAAGATTGCCGTGCGAAAAATAGCCCTGCTCGAAAATAAAAATATCGGCCTCATTCAAGATGAATTGGGCTACCTGCTGGGCCGTGATTCGGGCGGCGTACCTATTCAGTTTTGGGAACGCGGCCACATCCCTCCCCACCCTGAAGAGGTCGAGCAACTGGTGCAGGCGCTGCGGCAGCGCGGCGGTCTGTCAGCGGACGAAGCCCGGCAACTCTATCGGGCGGCGGGTACAATGCCCCTGGCCCAACCATCTGGCCACGCGTTTATCGCCGGTCCGCCCATTAGCCAGCCGCGTCACTTTTTCGGCCGTGTCTACGAGCTGCAACGGTTGTTTGGACTGTGGTCGGCAACGGCCGTTCCGCTGCAAAACGCGGCCATTATTGGCCCGCGCGGCAGCGGCAAGACGTCGCTGCTGCTCTATCTACCCGCCATTACCACAACGCCGGCCAGCCAGCTTCGACCCGGTCAGCGACGGGACTGGCTGCGCCAGCCCGACCATTATCGCTGGATTTTTGTCGATTTTCGCAACCCACGGCTTAGCACACGGCCAGGCCTGATGGACTACTTGCTTTCCTGTTTAGGGCTGCCGGGCGTGGGAAACGGCCGTTTGGATCAGTTCGTGGAAAGAATCAGCCAGGCCATCGACCAGCCCACCATTATCTTGCTGGACGAAATCGATCTGGCCCTGGCCCGCCATGACGAACTGGATGACGCCTTTTGGGACAGCCTGCGGGCGTTGGCCTCCACGCTGGTCAACGGCAACCTGGCTTTCGTCTTATCTGCCAGCGACCGGCCGCAACAAGTCGCTCAGCGCCACAATCGCAGTTCCGACTTTTTTAGTATTTTCGGCTACACCGCTCGCCTCGGCCCCTTTACCGTCGCGGAAGCCCACGAGCTGATCGCGGCCGCCCCCCACCCGCCCAGCGCTGCCGACACCGCCTGGATGCTGGAAAAGAGTCAGCGGTGGCCCTTATTGTTGCAGATTCTGTGCCGGGAGCATCAGATCAGCCACGACGACAGTCCCAAGCCGCTCGGCCCGGAGTGGCGCAACGAGGCCCTGCGCCAATTGCAGCCGTTTCAGCATTTACTAAACGATGAGTAACCGGCGCTATACCCATGCCCCACAACAGCAGCCCCATCTAATCTGGGGCAGTCTGCATCTATGCTTCTGGATCCTGGTCCATCCGGCAGCCTGGCGTAACCATATCGCTCGCCTAGACCCTCACCTATCGCCTGACTTTTCGCTCCTGGACCTGAGCCGGGCGCAATGGCGACAGCCGACGCTGCGGCGACTGCTGGTACAAATCTACCTGGTGCTGCCTTTGCTGGTCAGCGCCATGATCGCCCTCTTCTTTTGGGGACGCGGTATGCCGCCACCTGTTCTGGGACCAAACTGGCTGCACTTTACGGCCGTTATTGTGACTATGTGTCTCCTATGGGGCGGCGTGATTGGCGTGGCCAGCGGCTTGATCGGCGGTCTGGCGCTGGCCATTAGTCTGCCGCTGGTTGGCGAACTAGGCAGTATACACCTGTACAACGCGGCCATTGGTGCCTGCATTGGCCTGGCAGCCAGCGTCAATCCCGGTCTCAGCCAGCAGGAGCGAAACCACTCCCCCGGCCGTCAGGTTGGCAGCATTACCCTGGGCATTATTGTGGCCACCTCGCTTATCTTTATGCGTATCGGGCTAGAAGGCGTTGGGCTGCGGCTCGGTCTAACGCCTGAGGTAGCTTATGCCCTGGCCCGCAGCGTTCAGGTAGGCGGCAGTTTGGGGCTGGTGGTTGGCTGGCTGCATGGCAGGAAGCATGGCTGGCAGCGCGGTTGGCGCGTGGGCCTGGCTGTTACGCTGCTGGCCGGGTTCCTTTACGTGGGTGTCTACCTGATAACAAACAGCCCGGCCCCAAATCTGACGCGCGGCTTGACCAGCGGCACGCTTTTCGGCCTGTCGCTGGCCGCTTCTTTTGTGCTGCCTTACGCCCTGGCCAACTATCTGGGTGGCTTATGGGCTGGGGCCTGGGCCGGCACGCTCTCCGCTTACGGCCGTCACATCACCTTTGCCCATCTGGTGCGCGACAGTTTAGAGATATGGTTAGCCATTGCCGGCGGGTTATTGGCCACCGTGTTGGGCATTACGCTGGCCTGGTGGCGACCCATTCTGCTGTATCCGCTGACGGCCGCCTGGAATGTGGTACTCTATCAGCTTGATTTGCGCCGTCGGGCCAGTCCGCCGCTGCTGCGCTGGCACAGCGCCTTCTGGGATGAGCAGCAGCGCCTGCCCCTTTATGGCCTGCACGACCACCTGCTGCTTGTGCTGGAGCGAGATGAAGATGAGGGCGAAGCGGCCCTGGCTTTTCTGGCCACCAGTAACCAACGCCAGGTAGCCCAAATGGTCCAGATTGAGCGAGATGCCCGTCGGTTGGCCGGGTGTGCCGGCGTTATGGCCCTACGCAAGGTCCATCACTATTTGGGACAAATCGAGTTCAGCGATTCGCCCGTAGCCGCGCTCCTCTTTGCCTTCGGCCAGATTAGCCAGGATGTAGACGCCGCGCTCAACCAGACGACCGCTTACAATCAGCGGTTGGCCCTGCAAAACGTCAGTAAGCGTCTGACCCGGATGGCGCATCAACTAACGCAGAGCAACGGCCGTTACGCCCCGCTTTTTTACGATATTGCCGGCCGCTGGCAGCACATCCTGGCCGACCGCATTCAAGAGCTAGCCCTGGCCAGCGAAACACGCCAGGAAATAAACAGCCCATACGTCATTGGTATGCCTCTTTCACCACAGCAGGAAATTTTCGTGGGGCGGCGGGAAATAAGCCTGGACATAGAGCGATTCTTGCTCACGCCCAACTGCCCGCCTTTATTCCTGTACGGTCAGCGGCGCATGGGCAAAACGTCGCTGCTGAACAATTTGGGCCGCCTGCTGCCGAGTACTATTCTGCCGCTGTTTGTCGATTTGCAGGGGCCGGCCGCCTGGGCCAGTGACCACACCGGGTTTCTCTACAGCCTGGCTCAGGCGATGATAACCTCGGCCCGCCAGCAGCGCGGCCTGCGTCTGCCCTATCTGAGCCGCCAGGCGTTGGGCGGCGACCCGTTCATTTATTTCAACGAATGGCTCAATGAAGTGGCGCATCTGGCTAAAGCGCACGGTCAGACGACCATTCTGCTGGCTCTGGATGAGTTTGAAGCATTGGATGATGCTCTGGACAAAGGACGGCTTGACGAAACGGCCGTTCTGGGCCTGTTACGCCATATCATTCAGCACCGATCCGAGGTTAAGCTGCTGCTGGCCGGTTCCCATGCCCTGGCCGACTTTCAGCGCTGGGCCAGTTACCTGATCAACGTGCGCCTGCTCCACCTCGATTATCTACATGAGAGCGAGGCCCGCCATCTGATCGAACGACCGATTCAAGCGTTTCCGCTCCGCTATGAAGCGGAGGCCAGCCAGCGGGTGCTGGACCTGACGCGATGCCACCCTTTTCTGGTCCAGTTGCTCTGTCATGAGATCGTGGCCCTCAAGAATCAGCAGGCTCCCGACCGGCGCCGCCTGGCTCGTCTGGATGATGTAGAAACGGCCGTCACCCAGGCCATGGCCCATGGCGATCTTTATTTTGCCGACATCTACTACAATCGGGTCGATAGAGATGGCCTGGCGGTTCTTGGCCGCCTGGCTGCCCAGGGCGAAAGGGGCCGCCTCAGCCGGAGCGCTCTGTCCGAGCAGATGGCGACCAACCTGGACCAGACCCTGGCCCGACTCTGCCAATATGAGCTAATTGAGCCTATAAACGGTTGTTATCGGTTCCAAATTGAGCTGGTTCGCCGCTGGTTTGCGGAGGCCTCGCCGCTGGTGCAAATTGTAGGATCCCACAGTTTTTGAGAACTGTTCCTTAGTTTTTGAGAATCCATTCCACAATTTTTGAGAATGTCGTTCCACAGTTTTTGAGAATAGCCTACTGCAACGAAGTTATCCCGTAATTTTTGAGAATAGCCTACAGAGCCAGGGATAGGCCATGCACTCAAAAAGCTGGCCTATCCCATTTCAAGACC
>SLGK01000143.1 GCA_007123775.1 Anaerolineae bacterium
AAGCGAGTGGCGGTGCGTTTGCTGGCAGTACCCAAAATGTTACCGCCTGGTTTGCCTTCACGGGCGACTCGTTTACCTATCACGGCCGTACCCGCTACACCTATCAAGATGTCGAACTACGTCTGAACGGTCAATCTCTCGGCCAGTTTGACATCTACAGCTATCAGGACGGCTTCCGTACCTATTCGTTTGAGGATTTGGGCGATGGTCCCCATGTGTTAGAAATCCGCCGATATCGCAATCCCGTCACCCTGGACGCGATCAGCAGCCCGGCCATCGAACCCGCTTGGGAAGCGCCCGCTCCCCCCGCCATTGTCCGCTACGAAGAAAACCATCCCGACATGCGCTACAACGGCCAGCCCTACCACACCATGCCCCAAAGCTGGGCGCTGGACGGCACACCCGGCTGGTTTGGCAGCGGCGGTCACACCGTCAGAAGCAGCACGGCCGGGAACATTTGGAGCTTCAGTTTTGAGGGGGAGTGGGTCAATATCGGCTTGCGTAGTACCGATGGCGGGGCAGACATCCGTATCAACGGCGTCTCCCAGGGTGTCTTCAACCCGGCCGATGGCGTGAACGGGGTCAGGAACTACCCCTTCGCCCTCAATCCCGGCTCCCATCTGGTCGAAGTCGAAGTGATCAGCGGCACAATCGCTGTGGATTATATGGATGTGTGGCAGGGCGAGACGATTGATGATGGCTGGTACGACGCCCAACTGGAAAATGAAGAAACGGGCTTGTTCCACTTTAGCCAAAAGCAGTGGTGGCGACAAACAGCGGATATTTACGCCCATAATGGGGATTATCTGACTCCTTTCGCCAGTTCAAACACCAACATTTGGTTCAACTTTGTGGGTACAGACCTGACCATTTTGGGGTATCAGCGTGACGGCACAGCTCTGCACGTGGTCATTGATGGCGTGGATTATGGCCTGTTCGATATGTCCACCCCCGCCCCCTTCCGCGGCCAGCCCTTTTCGCTCCACTTCCCCGACCTGGGCGAAGGGGCGCATGTGGCCCAGGTTTTCCTGCCCTCTACCGGGCTTGTCACCTCCCGCATTGACGCCTTCGAGGTCAATCCCGACGGCTTCTACAGCTATATGCCGGAGATCAAATGGTATGACACGACTGGCGCAGAAGATTTGAATCCCGCTTACGGCACCGGTTTTCTCAGCACCATCGCCATTGGCGATCTGAATGGGGATGGGTCGGTGGAATTGGTAGCGCCTGGTCGCAACGGCCGTCTCTATGTCTATCGCGGCGATGGGGCGGACACAGGGGATGGCACGCCTATTCTCTGGACCAGCGATCTGGTTGGTCCCGCCGCCGAACCGGCTCTGGCCGACCTGACGGGCGACGGCAAGGCCGAGATTATCATCAGCGGCGAGAACGGCACCTTTGCCTTTACCCATGACGGAGACGTCCTGTGGCACAATCCCGATGTGGTCTCCTTCTATGCGGTTGAACAGCTTGGTTGGGGCGGCCCCAGCATCGGCAATCTTGACCTGTCGCCTGAGCCAGAAATCGTCATCGCTTCTTCCCAGGATGCGCTCTATGTGCTGGACCATATGGGCAACATCCAATGGAGTGTTCCCCTGGCCGACCGCTTTGTCACGCCGCCTGTGTTGGCCGACGTCACCGGGAATGGCTTCCTGGACATTATCGTGGCCGATAAATGGGATCTGCGCGTCTATGACTACTTCAACGGCGGCCAACTGGTCTGGGAATATACCCAGCCTGACCAGATTGAGCAGTTGGGTGGGGCTGGCGCCTTTGGCCCGCCGGCCGTCGCCGACATTACCGGTGACGGCCAGCCGGAGATCATCATCAACTGGGGCGTTTTTGTCGAAGCGCTGCGGACCGACGGTACGCTGCTGTGGAAATATGACACGGGCAACAACGCCCATTTCCGTCCCAGCCCCATCACTGTCGCCGACACTACGGGCGACGGTCAGATGAACCTGGTGACCGCTTCCGCCATTGGCGGCCTGGGGATTTTCAACCACACCTTAATGGTGCTGGACGCCGACGGCAATCTGGTCTGGCAGCAGTTGGTTAGAGACAGGTCGGCCTCCGCTTCCGGCGTGTCGGCGCAGGATTTGACGGGCAACGGCGTCTGGGAGGTTCTCTGGAATGGGGAGCAGGATGGCTTCTTCATTCTGCGCGGCAGCGACGGCAAGCGGCTGTTCAACGAGCCGTATACCGGCTCTGGCACGGTGCTGGATTATCCCACGCTGGGCGACGTGGACGGCGACGGCGTGGCTGATGTGGTCATGGCGGGGCAGAATGGCCTCTTCGTGATTAGCCATGTGGGGCATTGGATTGATTCGCGCCCCGTCTGGAACCAGCACAACTACCACGTCACCAATATCAACGACGACTGGAGCGTACCGATCAACGAGCCAAATAGCTGGGAACTGCACAACACCTACCGCACCCAAACGCCGGAGCAGAATCCCGCGCCTTCTTACCGGGTGGAAATTACCCACACGGTGGGCGTGAGCAATGTGGTGGTTCTCACCGACACCTTCTCCACGCCGCCGGCCGGGACGCCGCCGCAGTACGGCTGGCAGTACCAACTAGAATGGTACGCGCCGGTCAATACGATCAGCTTCGCCAGCGAACTGGCCGATATGCAGCCGGGCGAAACGCGCCAGATCAACCAGGGCACGGAAATCGCTTACCGGCTTCCCTCCGGTTGGAACTATCTGACGCTGCCGCCATTGTACGTGACCGCGCTGAGCTTGGGCGAATTGGCCCCCGCGGCACAGAGTGTGGTGGTAGGCGGCACGGCCGTTTACACCCTCACCCTCAGTAATCCCGGCAGCGAAACGGCCGTTTACAGCCTCTTCCCCGGCGGCATTCCGGCCGCATGGCTCGACTACCCGGCCACCGTCCCCATCGGCGCGGGCGAAACGGTCACGGTCACAATTGCCGTCGCCATCCCGCCGAATGCCGAGGCGGACACGCTCACCCTCTGGCTGGACGTGGACAATGGGTTGGGTGGCGTAGATGACTTTGCCGCCGAACTGACCTTGTTCAATGGCCTGGCCCTTACATTGTGGCCCGCCAGCCAGGCAGGGACGACTGGCCAGCCGTTGACCTACACCCTCACGATTACCAATCTGGAAACGGCCGTTCGCACCTACGATCTGACGGCCGCTGGATTGGCTGACGTTTCCCTGCCCAGTGAAATTACAGTGGCGGGCAATGGGGCGGAGATGGTGACGGTAACGGCCGTTCCCCCCGCACATGGCCCGCAACCCTTCACCATTGCCGCCGCCACAACCAGCGGCGCGGCCGCCATCGTGGACGGCGTGGCGGAAGGAATCGGCCGTTTTGGTCTCCTGGCCACCTTCAATCCTGACACAGCCATTACCGGACCGGGGGCAACGGCCGTTTATACCCTCACCCTGACCAACACCGGCGACACGGCCGACAGCGTCGCCCTCGACCTGGACATTCCCGCCGGCTGGACGGCCGAACTAATTCAGTTAGGCCAGCCGGTGAGCCAGATTGACCTGCCCGCGCTGCTCTTCAACAGCGTGGGGCTGCGCCTGCTGGTCACGCCGGATGAGAACGCCGCGCCGGACAGCTACCCGATTACGGTAACGGCCGTTTCGTTAACGCAGCCTGGTATCGTGGCAACGGCCGTGGCTACCGCCGAAGTCACTGAGCGGGGTGTCAGCGTCGCTATCAACCCGTCCGGCCAGACAGTAGACCCCACCACGCCAACAAGCTGGGACATAACCGTGACCAACACGGGCAGCGTTGCCGACACCTTTGACCTGACCCTGAGTGGTTCGCTGGCCTTGATCGGCGAGTTAGCCACTTCTTCGGTAACGCTGGCACCGGGCGCATCGCAAACGGTTCAGTTAACGGCCGCACACCTTCGCTTCTTCTTGCCTGGTACGCAGCGCTTTGCCCTGACGGCTCAATCCCAGGCAGATGAACAGATACAGGCCGAAGACAACACCACGTTTACCATTAACGGCTTTAATGATCTGGTGGTCGCCTGGTTGCCGCCTACCCGCACCGTAAGCGATACGCTGACCACGGACCTGACCTTCGTTTTGACCAACACGGGCAGCCTGTTAACCGGCTTTGCGCTTGATTTCAGCGGGATGGGCTTAACGGCCGTATCCACTAGCCTGAACACCATCAACGTTCCGCCACGCAGCACGGTTGTTTTGTACGTGCAAGTTACGGCCGTCAGCCCTGGCATCTATCAACTGGTAGGAACAGCCCTGGCCGCTGACGTCAACGCCGACGCCACCGCCACGCTTACCTTTGAGACGCCAACGGCCGTTACCCTACACCAGTTCACCGCCAGTGGTCATGCTGCGGGCGGATTACCCGCCTTGCTCATCATTGTGCTGATTGCTCTGAGCAGCCTGTGGCTCTGGCAAAGGAGGCGGTATGGCCTCTACCCGACCCATCTATAGCTGCTGGTGCGGAACGGCCGTTGCCTGTTTTCCTAAATTAGCATAGCTGTCTGGAAAGGCTGAGGGGCTTGATCAAGCCCCTCAGCCTTTTGTCTTCTGGCC
This sequence comes from Anaerolineae bacterium, assembly GCA_007123775.1. Lineage (GTDB taxonomy): Bacteria > Chloroflexota > Anaerolineae > Promineifilales > Promineifilaceae > SLGK01. The sequence continues at coordinate 4,548 of SLGK01000143.1, forward strand.
AATTTCGCCAATCTGCGCTAACTTTTCCCCACTTGTGCGTCTAATATATATGAGGACCCGGATCCCCTATCGTGGTGGACGGCGATGACATCCGTTGCTGCCCACTCGCTAAGGACTAATTTGAATTTGGACCAGCTTCTGGCCCGCTGTCGCCAGGGTGACGCGGCTGCCTTCACCCAACTCATGCACCATTACCAGGCCCGTGTCTACCACGCCGCCTGCGCCATCCTGCACGATGAGGTGGCGGCCAAGGATATGGTACAGGAGACTTTTTTGCGCGTCTATGAACGACTGGACAGCTTTCAGGGCGAGGCGGCTTTTGAGACGTGGCTGCTGGCCATTACGGCCAACTGCTGCCGCGACTACATACGCCGCCGCCAGGTGCGCCGGGCGCTCTCGCTGGAGAATCTGACTCCGGCCTGGCTGCGCCGCCTAGCCCGGCGCGACCAGCAGCCGGAGGTGCAGTTTGAGAGCCTGGAGCAGCGGCGCAAGCTGTGGCGGTTGCTGGACCGACTGGACGACCGGCTGCGCGTCACGCTCATCCTTCATTATGACTTTGGCATGAGCGGGGAGGAAATCGGCGACGCGCTGGGCATTGCCAAAACGACGGTATACGGCCGTCTCAGTGAAGGCCGCCGCCGCTTGTACGAACTATGGCATGAGGAGGAAATAGGACGCAGATGAACGCCGATAAACGCAGATAAAAAATTAGAAAATCTGCGCCAATCTGCGGCAATCTGCGTCCTGTTATCTGGAGATAACTATGTGGCACAATCTGTTTCGCCGCCGCGAAGAAAAGGAATGTGAGGCCGTGGGGCTGCTGCTGGCGCGGCAGTTGGGCAAAGATCCGCTGTCGCCCGCTGAGGCCGCCCGGCTGGAGAGCCACCTGGCCACCTGCCCCGCCTGCCAGGAGCGGGTACGGCAGGAGCAGTTTATCCACGGCCGTTTCCAACTGGAAATGCCCCCTATCCATCGCCTCTCGCCGGCCGACGCGGCCCAAATCCAGGCCCAGGTGCAACGACGACTATGGAGGAAAAAGCTGATGTTACAGACCAAAGAAACCGTCCGGGGCCTGGCCGCCCTGGTTTTGCTTATTCTTTTTGTTGCGGCCGTTTTCTGGTGGTGGCAAAGTTATGACCTGGAATCCCTGGCGCCTATCAACACCCCCATTCCCCAGGAGCCAGAACAGGTAACGATCACATTGGCCGTCGAGAGCGGCAGCCTCAACCGCTACCGACCGTTGCTTGAGGCTTTTGAGGAGGAGAATCCCCATATCCGGGTACGGCTGGTCAATACCGGTGAAGTGGCTGACCCCGACGAGAGCGGTATCCGGGCGCTGGCTACTTCCTTTGACGTCTTCCCCTACAGCCCCAACCGGCAAGGGGAGAGCCAATACTTGCTGGATTTACGGCCGTTGCTCGACCTCGACCCCCAATTTGACACGGCCGACTTCCTGCCCGGCCTCTTACCGCCGGCTACCGAACCATTGTGGGCCATTCCCACCGGGGCCGCCTATTACCTCACCTTCTTTGATAAAAGTGCGTTTGACGAAGCCGGCCGGCCCTACCCTGACCTGGACTGGACCAGCAACGACTTCCTGGACACCGCTCTGGCCCTGACCGTGCGTGACGAGGGCGACGTGACCCGCTGGGGCTATGTGCCCGGCCAGATGCGCTACCCGCCCCTGCTGGCCAGCCAATTGGCCGCTCCCCTGACAACGCTCGACGGCGGCCTGCGCCTGGCCGACCCGGATGTGGTAACGGCCGTGCAGTGGTTGAGCGACCTGTTCACCCTCCACCAGGTTTCTCCCTGGCTGGAGGAGTACAAGCCGGCCGAACGGCGCAGCGGCAGCGGCGGGCAAACGGCGCGGGCCCTGATTGGCAGTGGCCAGGCGGCCATGTGGCACTTTACCCACCTCTTGTTTGATGCCAGTGGCGAAAATGTGGGGGTAACGGCTGTGCCCCAGAGCCAACATGGTTTAACCGCCGAGCCGATCATCTACGGCTTTGGCGTCAGTCGCGGCACAGCCCACCCCGAAGCCGCCTGGCAGTTGCTCCATTTCCTCTCCCGCCAGCCGCCGCAGGAAGCTATGTTTTCAGTTGAGCCGGTACCGGCCCGCCGTTCGGTGGCCGCCGCTAACAGCTATTGGGAACAACTGCCCAATAGCCTGACCCCGGCGCTGCAATATACGGCCGAAAACAACATCGTTCCTCGCCTCTCTTATCAAGCAATTGATGTACTCCAGGAATCCCTGGCAGCCCATATTGACGATAACATTCCCGTCCTGGCTGCCCTGGACCAAGGCGCAGAGATTGCGCCAATTTCACCGGAAGAAACAGAAGTTGAGGTCGTCGTGGTTCCAGACGCTGAGCCAGACGATGAAGAAGAACGGGTACGGATTACCTTTGCTACTGAGCGGTCGGTAATCGAGGCCCATCGCCGCCTGGCCAATCAATTCCAGGAAGAACAGTCGGTTATAGCCGTGCATATCGTGGAAAAGGATGTATATGCTACTGGTACACTTAACCAGGTTGCCGGTAGCGACTGTTTTGTCGGCTGGGGTGGGTCATGGCAAGATGAGGAAGTGCGGACAGCCCTTCTGCCGCTCACACCTCTGCTCGAACTGGATGGAGATTTAGATCTTGACGAATTCTATCCCACCCTGTTAGAGACGCTCATGATTGATGGGCAGTTATGGGGCATTCCTGCCTGGATCCATGCCCCTTACCTGGAATACAATCGGGAATTATTTGCCGAGGCCGGCATTCCCGATCCCCCTTTGAATTGGACATTGGATGACTTTTTAGACATTGCCTTACAGTTAACCACAGGCGAAGGGGGAACAAAACAATATGGCTATGCCGAACTTGGTGGTTTATTGGCCCTGGGATTTACGCAAGCCTTTGGTGTTCAGGTTGTTGATGACAGCACGACGATACCCTATTTCGATTATGGGGCGGCAACTGAAATGATCGCCTGGCACGTTGACCTGGTTCACCGGCATCAAGTGCAGCCCTACATTGGCGACGAACCATTTGTGTCGCTGACTGAATTTGAAAATTTGGTGGCTGGAGGACGTGCAGCTATGTGGCCCGGTGGATCTTCCGGTCTGATTATTGTGATGAATAACCGGCCCTTCAACATTGACGTTGGTGTGGCTGCACAACCAATTGGCCCTGGCGGATATAGAGGTAATACGCGGCAACTCCTCCCGCTTGCGTACCATATTTTGGCCGATTCTTCCTCTCCCCAGCGGCAGGCATGTTGGGCGTGGATTAAGTTCTTAAGCCGACAACCGACGGCTGTGCAAGCCCAAAATACAACACAGCGCATGATGCCGGCCCACATTGAAACGGCCGAATCCGAAGCCTACACTTCCCTGGTTGGCGCTGATATGGCTGAAATTATCCGCGACTTTATGAACTTCCCGCCAGTGCCTGACGCCGTCCCCATTGCCCCCACGCCCCCCTGGATGGGGCCTGGCCATGATTGGCTGCGCGACGCCTACCGGGAAGCGGTCAGCGGCGAAGTTAGCGTCGCAGCGGCCCTTGCCGAGGCTGACACCAAATTCAGTCAATATCGCCAATGTGTCATTGAACGGGACGGATTTGACGACCCGGCCGCCTGGTCTGCATGTACGGCTGAGGCAGAGCGTTGAGCAGCCAGCCGGCCACAGTGACAACAGCGAATTGGGGCAAGGAGCGAATGGCTGGCTGGGGGTATGCCATTCGTTCCTTTTTGACAGTTGGTGTGGTGGGGGAACGGCCACTTCGACAAGCTCAGTGCAAGCTGTTTTTCCACACATGGCACCTGACTTTACCATAGGATAGCAACGAAAAAGCCGCAGCTACGGCAAATCACTCTGGCGGCGAATACGAATATAGCCCGGCTCCAGCACCGTAAACGCGCCTACCAATTGCTTACCTTGATTTTGCACAAGCGTTACCATTGCCTGCGGCAGGCCTTCCCGCGCCTGGCCAGGATAACGAATAAGCACCACGCCGGCTGAATCTACCTGGCTTACGTAAACCAGCCAACCAAAATCTTTGTCCTCCGTTAACAAGACGCGCTGCTCACGCGCCGCCTGTTCGATTAGCTGGCGATCAACGGAACGGGATGTCACTTCACTGACTGCAAAGACGTCATAGCCGGCCGAACGCAAGGCACGAACGACCGCAAAATCACAACTTTCATCAGCCAGAAAATCAAGAGAGGTCACAGGGCTAGACGGCTTCTAAAATAATCGTTTCATGGGCTAACGAATCGGCTGCATAACCTAAAGCGGCTCTAATATCCTCTGGTGTCAGGCGAGGATACGCATCTAGCAAATCTGCCTCGGTGGCCCCTTCACTCAGTTTGCGAATGAGTAACTCTACCGGGATTCGTGTCCCGCGAATAACTGGCTTACCCAGCATCACGTTGGGGTTTATTTCAATTCGACTCCGCACCATTTCAATATCTCCTGTGTGCTGATTCCTTGCCATTACAAGATGCAGACTATTATAACATACAATGTTTTGGCTGAAACACAGCTTGCACTGAACTTGTCGAAGTGGCCGTTTTCCCCCAATTCCCCTAACTTTTCGGCCGTTGTGCATCTAATACTATAGAGCGATAACCAAATTGTAAGCCGAGGAGTAACCTTATGCACCGTCTAATTCTCATCATCCTGCTGCTGGCTTTCCTGGTCGCCTGCCGCGACGCGCCCGGCCCCGACGCCATAGACACCGCGCCAGCCGTCACCCAGACAGAACAGGTAAAGATCACATTGGCTGTCGATGGCAGCAGCCTCAACCGCTACCGGCCGCTGCTTGAGGCTTTTGGGGAGGAGAATCCCCACATCCGGGTGCGGCTAGTCAATACCGGTGAGGTAGCCGACCCCGACGAGAGCGGCATCCGGGCGCTGGCTACTTCCTTTGACGTTTTCCCCTACAGCCCCAACCGGCAGGGGGAAACCCAATACCTGCTGGATTTACGGCCGTTGCTTGTTCTCGACCCCCAATTTGACACGGCCGACTTTCTACCCGGCCTCCTGCCGCCGACCACCGAACCATTGTGGGCCATCCCCACCGGGGCCGCCTATTACCTCACCTTCTTTGATAAAAGCGCGTTTGACGAAGCCGGCCGGCCCTACCCCGACCTGGACTGGACCAGCGATGACTTCCTGGACGCGGCCCTGGCCCTGACCGTGCGCGAGGGCGACGACGTAACGCGCTGGGGCTACGTGCCCGGTCAGATGCGCTACCCGCCCCTGCTGGCCGGCCAGTTAGCCGCTCCCCTGACAACGCCCGACGGCGGTTTGCGCCTGGCCGACCCGGACGTGGTGGCCGCCGTGCAATGGCTGGGCGACCTGTTTACCGTCCACGAGGTCACTCCCTGGTTGGATGAATACAAACCGGCCGATCAGCGCGAAGGCGGCGGCCCATCCCCGGCAGGGCTGATTGGCGATAACCGGGCAGCGATGTGGCACTGGACACATCTATTGTATGATAACAATAACGAGCGGGTGGGAGTAACGGCCGTGCCACAAGGAGAGAATGGTCTGGCCGGCGAGCCGCTTATCTACGGCTTTGGCATTAGCCGGGGCACAGCCAGTCCGGAGGCGGCCTGGGAACTGCTGGATTTCCTCTCCCGCCAGCCGCCGCAAGTTAGCTCCCCCTTTTCTACCGGCCCGGTACCTGCCCGGCAATCAGTGGCCGCCGCCGCTAACTATTGGGAACAGTTGCCGGCCGATTTGGCACCCGCTCTGCAATACACGGCCGAAAACAGCGCCGCCCCGCGTATCTCGTTCCAGGCAACTAACTTGCTCCAGGAAGCCATGGCCGCTCACATTGACGACGGTATCCCGGTAGCCGCTGCTCTTGGCCAGCTTCCGGCAGCGGATATCCCCCCAGAGTCTGAAGTGGAGGTTGTCGTTGTCCCCACGTTGCCGGTAGAGGATGATGAAGAAACCATCCGCATCACCTTTGCCACAGATTTTGGGATCTTAGAAGCGCACCGTCGTTTGTCCGGCCAATTTCAAGAAGAACACCCGGATATAACCATCCAAATGGTAAACAAGGATTATTTTGCCAGCAATGTGCTTGACCGGGTCGGCGGCAGCGACTGTTTTGTCGGCGAGCCAGGATTCTGGCAGGATGATGAGGTGCGGGCCGCGCTTTTACCGCTCACGCCCCTATTGGAATTAGATGGAGATTTACATCCAGATGACTTTTATCCCGCGCTCATGGAGCCGCTGCTGGTTAATGGAGAGCTGTGGGGCATCCCTGCCTGGATGAATGCGCCCTATCTGGAATTCAACCGCCGGCTGTTTGCCGAAGCTGGTATTCCCGATCCCCCATTGGACTGGACGTTAGACGACTTTTTGGACATTGCCCGGCAACTAGCCACAGGCGATGGTGAAACGAAGCAGTATGGCTACGCTGAGTTTGCGCCCATGTTTTGGCTAGGCTTCTTGCCGGCTTTTGGCGTTGACGTAGTTGACAGCAGCGCCGCCGTGCCTGACTTTAACTATGAAGCGGCTGCTGAAATGATCGCCTGGCACGTTGACCTGGTTCGTTCGCATCAAGTGCAACCTTTGATTGGCACCATGATCGCCCCTAATATGGACGAGTTTCAAGCCTTACTGCGCAGCGGTCGCCTGGCCATGTGGCACGCTGGCGGCAGCGCATCTGCCTTCATGCGAACCGGCGTTCCCCTGAATTTTGACGTTGGCATAGCCGCCCAGCCCATCGGCCCTGGCGGGTATAGAGGCAATATGCAACAGATTACGCCCACTGCTTACCATATTGTCCATACGGCCGGTTCAGCGCAGCGGCAGGCCTGTTGGGAGTGGATTAAATTTTTGGCTGCCCAACCAACGGCCGTGCAGGTTCAAACCGGCACATCATCTGCGCGGATGATGCCCGCCCACATTCAGGCAGCCGAATCAGATGCGTACGTTTCTCTGGTCGGCGAAGAGCTGGCGGCCGTTTTTCAAGATTTCTTGAACTTTCCGGCGGTGCCCGATTCCCCGGCCATGCCCCAGTCGCCGCCGTGGATGCGCCCCGGCCACGATTGGCTGCGGGACGCTTACTGGGAAGCGGTCACAGGCGAGATAAGCGTCGCAGCAGCCCTGGCCGAAGCCGAGACCAAATTTAGCCAATACCGCCAATGTATCATTGAACGTGATGGATTTGACGACCCGGCTGCCTGGTCTGCATGTAGGGCTGAGGCAGAGCGCTGAGTAGCGGCCAGTCGCAGCGACAACAGCGAACTGGGGCAAGGAGCGAATGGTTGGTTGGGGGTGTGCCATTCGTTCCTTTTTGACAGTTGGTGTGGTGGGGGAACGGCCACTTCGACAAGCTCAGCGCAAGCCGTTTTCCCCCAATTTCCCTAACTTTACGGCCGTTGTGCCTCTCTGACCCCATTACACTGCCAGAGATTGAGAGCCAGCAGCTTGAAAATCATGCTATAATAACTGGAAACTGGAAGAAAAGGTGGTGGACAAGTTATGTTGCTTAGTTATCGTGGTGTTGTCAAGGACGGCAAGGTAGAAATAAAAGATGTGGCCCTGCCGGACGGCACGGAAGTTGTTGTGGTCACGCAATCACTCTCTTTATCCGTGGTTGAACAAAAAGAGCGACTAGCCGCATTGTCTGTCGGTGCCTGGCAGCAGCCTTTTAGCGATTATGCACAGGTGTTAAAAGAAAACCCCGCTGAAGCTGACATTACCACCGTATCCGATTCAGACTTAGATGAATTAGTCCATGAAGCCAGGCACGAGTAGCCCTGATGAATCTGGTTATGGATACAGGTGTCTTGCTCAAAATGGCGGGGGCAGGCATACACTCGCCGCTCTTTGTAGGCTGGCAGGCGCACCGCTTTGATCTCTATCTTTCTCACGAGATGCTATCAGAACTGGAAGATGTACTTTCTCGTCCACACATACAGAAATTTGTTCACCCCAACAGCGGACAACGTTTTTTGACACTGCTGGCTGAACGAGCCATATTTGTGCAACCAGCCGCCCAATTCCCTCCCAGTCGCGATCCGGATGATGATAAAGTGATAGCTACGGCCGTTGCTGCCCAGGCCGACTACCTGATAACGGTTGATAAAGACCTGTATGACGATCCGGTACTGGTAGCGACGCTGGCCGAACAAGGTATTCAGGTTATGCAGCCAGGCCCGTTCCAGATTTTGCTGCGCTAACGGCTTGATAACGGCCGTTTCCCTCCAATCTCCCTAACTTTTCGGCCGTTATGCATCTAATACTATAGGGCACTAACCAAACTATAAGCCGAGGAGTAATCTCATGCACCGTCTTTTGCTTATCATCCTGCTGCTGGCTTTCCTGGCAGCCTGCCGCGACGCGCCCGGCCCTGATGCCATAGACACCGCACCGGCCGTCACCCAAACAGAACAGATAACGATCACATTGGCCGTCGAGAGCGGCAGCCTCAACCGCTACCGGCCGTTGATTGAGGCTTTTGAGGAGGAGAATCCCCATATCCGGGTGCGGCTGGTCAATAGCAGCGAGGTAGCCGACCCCGACGAGAGCGGTATCCGGGCATTGGCCACTTCCTTTGACGTTTTCTCCTACAGCCCCAACCGGCAGGGGGAGAGCCAATATTTGCTGGATTTACGGCCGTTGCTCGACCTCGACCCCCAATTCGACACGGCCGACTTCCTACCCGGCCTCCTGCCCCCGACCACCGAACCGTTGTGGGCCATTCCTATCGGGGCCGCCTATTACCTCACCTTTTACGACCAGAGCGCCTTCGAGGCTGCAAACTTACTTTCGCCCGAACTGGATTGGACCACCGATGACTTTCTTGATGCGGCTCTGGCACTGACCCTGCGCGAGGGCGACGAGGTGACTCGCTGGGGCTACGTACCCGGCCAAATGCGCTATCCGCCCCTGCTGGCCAGCCAGTTGGCCGGCCCCTTAACAACGCCCGACGGCGGGCTGCGCCTGGCCGACCCGGATGTAGCGGCCGCCGTGCAGTGGTTGAGCGACCTATTCACGGTTCATGAAGTTTCGCCCTGGCTGGAGGAGTACAAACCGGCCGGGCGGCAAAGCGGCGGCGGCGGGCAGTCGGCTCTGGCCCTGATTGACAGTGGTATGGCGGCCATGTGGCATACGACCCATTTGTTGTTTGATGCAGATAAAGAGAATGTAGGGGTAACGGCCGTGCCCCACGGTCCACACGGCGTGGCTGCCGAACCAATCGTCTACGGCTTTGGTATCAGCCGGGGCACAGCCCACCCCGAAGCGGCCTGGCAGTTACTCCACTTCCTCTCCCGCCAGCCACCGCAGGAAGCCATGTTTTCAGTGGGGCCGGTACCGGCCCGCCGTTCGGTAGCCGCCGCCAATAGCTATTGGCAGCAGGTCCTCGACAGCCTGACCCCGGCCTTACAATATACGGCCGAAAACAGCACCCCACCCCGCATCACCTACCAGGCGGCTAATTTACTCCAGGAAACCTTCGTCGCCCATATAGAAGATGGCGTTCTGTTAGTTGAGGCTATGGAGCAACACTCAATAAACGCAACCACACCAGCAGAGCCAGGTGATACAGAGATCATCATAGTAGAGACCGTTGAGTCAGAAACATCCACTGATGATGTACAGATAGTATTCAGAACTTGGACTGGGATGACAGAGGCACATCGTTTGCTAGTCAATCAATTTCAACGGCAAAATCCAACTATCCAGATACAGATTGTTGAGCGAGACGAAAGGGGAGGTAGTCCACTCAATCGTGTCGCTTCAAGCGATTGTTTTGTTGGATTTTCACATGACCTTGCTGATAACGAGTTTCGCACTGCACTTTTACCGCTTGAGCCATTGCTTGATCTGGATACAACGCTTGATATAGAAGCCTTCTATCTTCGCCTGTTTAGCCAACTGGTAGTGGATGGTCAAGTATTGGGGCTGCCAGCGGGAGTAGTTATCCCATATATTGATTATAACCGTCGCCTTTTCCAAGAGGCCGGCATTCCTGAACCTTCTTTCGAGTGGACACTTGCTGAATTTTTACAGATTGCCCAACAATTGACCAGTGGAGAAGGGGAGTCTAAACAATATGGTTATGCCAATTTGTCCGCGTATTCGTTTCTCATCCGGGGTGTTGATCTTTTCCATGTTCAACTTATGGACAATAGTGAGGCTGTGCCACGTTTTGACTACGAGGCAGCAGCCGAAATGATAACCTGGTATGCTGATTTGGCTCGGCTGCATGAAGTGCAACCGGTAATGACCAATGACCACGTTCAGAATTTTGCTCAATATGACAGTTTGATCCGGGAAGAACGTGTGGCTATGTGGCCTGGTGGCGGTGCTGACTATCTTGCTGCTATGGGGCAACCATATCCAACACTTGATATAGGCGTTGCCCCCGAGCCACTCGGCCCAGGTGGGCACAAAGTCAGGTATTGGGTTGATGCCTATTATATTTCCGCCAATTCGACCAACCAGGCGGCGTGTTGGGAATGGATCAAATTCTTAGCTACGGAACCAGCGGCACCACGTTTACCTTTGTTGCCTGGTCACATGGAAGCGGCCGAATCCACAGAATACAGAGATATTGTTGGCGCAGATCTGGCAGCCATTGGACATGCTTTCATAAGTACTCCTTCGGCCGAAAGTATTCCGTCATTACCCCCCTGGATGGGGCCTGGCTTTGACTGGTTGATAAGCGCCTATATCACTGTAGTTAATGGCCAGTCTGACGTTATGACGGCTTTGGCCGAGGCAGATGCCAAATTTAGCCAATATCGCCAATGCATCATTGACAACGATGCCTTTGAGGACCAGGCAGCCTGGAATCAATGTGCCGACTCGGTACGCTAAGGCCAGGTTGGCTTTGTCAGACAGGTGGTGTGTGGGTAGTAGAACGATAATGCTGCCAATTGCTCATGAAGCAGTTTGTAAACTAAAGATTGGCACCTGAAGCATGTCGAACGGGTGAGAGGGCTGACCTGGCTCAGGTGACAACAGCCGTTCAATTTGATCGAGAGTCTCTTCCAGAATATATTCATGACCGATGTCGTGGCAACGCCATGCCGGCACATCGCGAATAATAGATAGCTGACCATCCTTGTTAGTGATATATTCAATTGTTACGCTCGCTAACTCACTACTGCAACGGGGGCAGCGTTCAGGCAGATAAGCCAACACAACCAGGCGAGGATGGTGTAAATTATGGTGTAGATCAACGTCAACAACAATGTCTTCCATCTCATCCCAAAAATCGGCCGAATCATGTGATTCCCAGAAAGCAATTTCTTCATCTTTCGTTTTAAAATCTGGAAAATTTGCCATCATTTATCCCTTTTTATAGAGCGATCGCTCCCTATCAGTCATATCCCGCGCACTCAATACAATAGCCCGGCGATCTAGTTTATGAATGAACACTACGAATAGATACCGGCCAGTTTCCGTCTGCCCATATACTTTGTAGACATCCTCTCCACGTCGCTTGCCACGAGGGCCTCGCCTAATCATAGGCTTCATTGGAATCTATGTTTCATCATGGAGGGTATTATAGCATATAATTTTTGTGGGAAATTCGGCCGTTTTCCCCAATTTCCCTAACTTTTCGGCCGTTATGCATCTAATACTATAGGGCACTAACCAAATTGTAAGCCGAGGAGTAATCCCATGCATCGTCTAATTCTCATCATTCTGCTGCTGGCCTTTCTGACCGCCTGCCGCGACGCGCCCGGCCCCGACGCCATAGACACCGCGCCGGCCATCACCCAGACAGAACAGATGACGATCACATTGGCCGTTGATGGCAGCGGCCTTAACCGCTACCGGCCGCTGATTGAGGCTTTTGAGGAGGAGAATCCCCATATCCGGGTGCGGTTGGTCAATACCGGTGAGGTAGCCGATCCTGACGAGAGCGGCATCCGGGCATTGGCCACTTCCTTTGATGTTTTCCCCTACAGCCCCAACCGGCAGGGGGAGACGCAATACCTGTTGGATTTACGGCCGTTGCTCGACCTCGACCCCCAATTTGACACGGCCGACTTTCTACCCGGCCTCCTGCCGCCGACCACCGAGCCATTGTGGGCCATCCCTATCGGGGCGGCCTATTACCTCACCTTCTTTGATAAGAGCGCTTTCGACGAAGCCGGCCGGCCCTACCCCGACCTGGACTGGACCACTGACGACTTCCTGGACGCGGCCCTGGCCCTGACCGTACGTGAGGGTGACGAAGTAACGCGCTGGGGCTACGTGCCCGGCCAGATGCGTTACCCGCCCCTGCTGGCCAGCCAGTTGGCCGCTCCCCTGACAACGGCCGATGGCAGTTTGCGCCTGGCCGACCCGGACGTGGCGGCCGCCGTGCAGTGGTTGGGCGACCTGTTCACCGTCCATGAGGTTTCTCCCTGGCTGGAGGAGTACAAACTGGCCGAGCGGCGCAGCGGCAGCGGCGGGCAAACCGCATCCGTCTTAATCAACAGCGGCCAGGCGGCCATGTGGCATTTCACCCACCTGTTGTTTGATGCCAGCGACGAAAATGTGGGGGTAACGGCCGTGCCCCAGAGCCAACATGGTTTAGCCGCCGAACCAATACTCTACGGCTTTGGTGTCAGCCGGGGCACAGCCCACCCGGAGGCCGCCTGGCAGTTGCTCCACTACCTCTCCCGCCAGCCGCCGCAGGATGTGGCCTTGCTGCCCGTGGGGCCGGTACCGGCCCGCCGTTCGGTAGCCGCCGCTAATAGCTATTGGGAACAACTACCCGATAACCTGGCCCCGACGCTGCGATACACGGCCGAAAACAACACTGCCCCTCGCATTCCTTATCAAGTAGTTGATTTGCTTCAGGAAGCTTTGGTCGCCTATATAGATGATGATATGCCGGTCAATGTCACCCTTGGCCAGCTACCGGTCACAAGCGATACCCCATCCGAGCCAGAAGTGATTGTGGTGCCGGATGTGGAGCCGGAGCCAATTGATGACGTGGTGCAAGTTACATTTGTTACCACAGCGCGAGAACGGTATCGTTTACTGGCTAACCAGTTCCATGAATCCCACCCCGACATACGAGTCAGGGTTGTGGAGATGAGCAACTTGAGGGGTGCCAACCTGCTTAATGAAGTATCTGTGGGCGACTGCTTTATAGGTGGCGCCCATCACCGGCAAGATGAGGAACTACAGGCCGCGATCCTACCCCTTGATCCCTTTTTGGAATTGGATAGCAGTTTGCAGACAGACGAGTTTTATCCCAGGCTGATTGAACTGCTAACAAGAGATGGTCAATTATGGGGTATTCCGGCCGTGGCGACGGCGCCATCCCTATATTACAATCGCCAACTTTTTGCCGAAGCCAACTTGCCACCGCCGTCACCAGACTGGACGATGGCCGACTTTTTAGAAGTTGCCCAACAACTGACTCATGGGGAAGGTGAAACAAAACAATATGGATATGCCAGAGGATGGCCTTATATACCTGAAGAGGCCGTACAGATATTTGGTATTGAGGTTGTCGATCACAGCGCCGGTATACCCCATTTCGACTTTGAAGCAACGGCCGAAATGATTGCCTGGTATGCCGACCTGGTTCGATTGTACGAAGTGCAGCCCTTGTTCAGCCAGGATCGTGCCAGTGAGTTCGCTGAATTCAGAGACCTGGTTCGTGCGGGGCGGGTGGCTATGTGGAGCGGTGGCATTTCTCCTGCTGTTGTGGACCAACTCGGTATTACTCTCAGGTTTGAGGTAGGCGCTATTGCGCGACCTATCGGACCGAATGGCATCAGAGCGGAAGTTGATACCTACCTATGGTCTTACCATATTCTGGCCGATTCATCCCATCCGGCGGCCTGTTGGGAATGGATTAAATTTGTGAGCAAGCAGCCTTCAATCGCGTTAGCCCCATGGTTCCCGGCGCACAGGGCAACGGCCGAATCAGAAGCACACCGGCAGACGGTGGACGAAGAGCTGGTGGCTATTTTCCATGCCTTTATGAATGACACGCCGTCTACAACCACGACTTCACTCATTACCGCTCCTCAATGGATGCTGCCCGGTTTTTTCTGGTTGCCGGATGCTTATCGGGAAGCGGCCAGCGGCGAAACCGACGTGGCCACGGCCCTGGCCAACGTTGATGTCAAATTTAATCAGTATCGTCAATGTGTTATTGACCGGGACGCTTTTGAAGAGCACAACCGCTGGCGTGCCTGTCTGGTGGGCGTGGATCCGGATTTAGCCTGGCTATTCCCAGTGGCGGTTGATTGACGCCGAGGCAACCGCGGTATTCTACCATGCCGGCCTCAGTGACAACAGCGAATTAGGGCAAGGAGCGAATGGTTGGCTAAAGGAGTCTATGGCATAAACTATTCATTTGCCGCAGAGAATATCAGCGCATACCTGAAATCATGTTCACTCCAGGCAAGTAGTTTTTGCCTATGGTGTGGCACCGGCAGCAAGCATTTCGGCACGTTGCTGTAACTCCAAAATAAGTTGATCGGTTACCATTAACTGCCCGTTGTTCATGTTCACGTCAATGTAACCAACTTCGCCTAGTGGGCCCTGGCCAGGCAAGGTAAAGATAATGGGGACACGCCAAAAAAGATCGTCCAACACCACCAGGACCGGCTCGCCACCACCCATCAGGTAGCTAACGCGATCACACACAAAACCACTTACTTTTTGCCGGGCAGCAAAAGCGGAAATGTTCATGTCGGCCGTTACCTGAATGGTCAACCCAACCTGACCACTTTTAGGTATCAGTGAAGTGGGTCTCACTTTTGCCGGATTATCTAACGAAACTTTTTGCTTCATAGACAATAGTATAATGGAGAATATGACAATATACAATCTTGGCCCAATACGGCCGTTTTCCTCAATTCCCCTAACTTTTCGGCCGTTGTGCATCTAATACGATAGGGCACTAACCAAATTGTAAGCCGAGGAGCAATCTCATGCATCGTCTAATTCTCATCATCCTGCTGCTGGTTTTCCTGGCCGCCTGCCGCGACGCGCCTGGCCCTGAGGTCATAGACACCGCGCCGGCCGTCACCCAGACAGAACAGGTAACGATCACATTGGCCGTTGCCGAATCCGATCTGGCCGCTTACCGTCCCCTCATCGAGCAGTTTGAGGCCCAACACAGCCAAATCCGCGTGCGCCTGGTGGCCGAGTCAGAGATTGTCAGCCGTGATGAGCCGGACCGCGTTGCTGCCCTGGCTGCGACCGCCGACCTGTTCACTTATTCGCCCACTATCCATGAGAGCCAACCATACCTGCTCGACCTGCGCCCTTTGCTCACCGCCGACCCCGCCTTTGACACCAATGACTTTCTACCCGGCCTGCTGGACGATGGTGACAGCGTTTGGAGCCTGCCGGTGGCCGCCAGCTACCCCCTCCTCTTCTTTGACAAAACCGCCTTTGACGCGGCCGGCCTGACCCATCCTGAACCGGGTTGGACGCTGGCTGAGTTCCTGACGGTCGCCCAGGCGTTGACGCTGCGAGAGGGGAATGAGGTGGTGCAATGGGGCTACGTTCCCTTCCGGATACAACCGCTGTTAGCCACCCAGTTGGCCGCCCCCCTGGTGGCAGACGGTGAACCACGCCTGACTGACCCCGATGTGGTTGATGCCCTGCAATGGCTGGTTGACCTGTTTGCCCTGCACGAGGTTTCTCCCTGGCTGGAAAATTACAAGCCTGTGGCTCTACGGGAAACAGGCACCGGCCCTGACCCTATCTCCCTGGTGCGGGAAGGCCGGGCAGCCATGTGGTCGGCCGACCACACAGTATGGCAGTTTGGTTTTGCAGACGAGAACATTGGCCTGGCCCCGATTCCCCGTAGCCAGCAGGGTTACGCGGCCGACGCCGTTCGTTATGGTTTTGCTATCAGCCGGGGCACAGCCCAGCCGCAAGCCGCCTGGACCCTGCTTACCTTTCTCAGCCAACAGCCACCGGTAGAAAGCGTCATTGACTTGCTGCTGCCAGCGCGGCGGTCGGTAGCGGCGGCTGACGGCTATTGGCAGCGTGTACCGGCTGTGATGGTTGAGCCGTTGCAATATGCGGCTAACAACAATACGGTGCCCCGCTTCACGCCGGCTGTGGTTGACGTGATTCGGGGGACGTTAACGGCCGTTGTCACCGACAGCCAACCGGTCACAGAAGCCCTGGCTCAAGCCCAGGTCACCGTGACTGGCCGGCCGGTTGTCGCCGAAGCAGATAGACCCCTTGTTGTAGCCACCCCGCCGACCGAACCGGCCACAGACACCGAGGCAGTGCCAGAAATTATTTTTGCCGCTACCTGGAGTGAGACCGAAGTACAGCGCCGGCTAGCCACAGCCTTTAATGACAGCCAGACAGATGTCAGGGTAACAGTACGCCGCATTGACACAGGCAATCCTCTCGTTCAAGAGATCGCCGGGGCTGACTGTTTCACCGGTACTGCCGGGCGGGTGATCGGAGATACCCATATACGGACCTTACCACTCGATGCCCTGTTTGAGTTAGACCCCGAACTCAGTCCCGCTGACTTCTTTCCCGCTACCCTACCGGTATTGACACGAGAAGGTCAGGTGTGGGGTCTACCCGCCCGTATTCCTATACCGCTGATTGAATATAACCTTGCCTTATTTGCGGCTGCCGGCAGCGCCGAACCATCACTCAATTGGACAACGGCCGATTTTCTGGAAACAGCCCAGGCCCTAACGGATCCGGCCGTAGAGCAGTACGGTTTTGTGGATTGGTCACAGTCGTCGCTCAATCACGCATTTGCCCAATTTGGCGTGGAACTGTTTCGAGAAGGCGATGATGGTATAGCTACCATTGATTTTACTGCGGCTACCCCAGTGGTTCGCTGGTATGCAGACCTGGTGCGCCTGCATGGCGTCCAGCCTGCCTTACCCGGAGACCTTATTCCCTGGCGCGATTATTTTGACCGTCATGATATTTTCGTCGAAATGGCGGCAAATGGCCAGGTAGCCATGTGGCTCTATGACCGATCCGATCAGGCTCTGGCACAAAGGCTTGAGGGCATTGTGGAGACCGGTCTGGCTCCTTTTCCACGCGGGCCGGATGGCCATACTTTTAGCGTGGCCAATACCTTAACGTCCTACTTTATCACCGCCGACACGCCTCACCCGCAATTATGTTGGCAATGGCTGAAATTCTTGATCACCCAGCCCACTGCCTCTACCCATCTGCCTGCACACGCGGCCACGGCCGAATCGGCCGCATTCGCGGATCATGCTGGCGCTGAACAAACTGCCGCCTACCTGGCCTCAATGGCTGGTGCCAGTGACCGGGCAATAGGCCTGGCAATAGCTGACGCCTGGCTGCATCCGGGGATACTCTGGCTGACAGCCCTCGTTGAAATGGCGGCCAAAGGGGAGATAGACGTAGATAGTGGTCTGGCGAACGTAGAGAATAAGTTTATCCGTTATCGCGAGTGTGTGATTGAGCGACAGGCGTTTGATGACTCTGCTGCCTGGCAGGAATGCGCCCTTGAGGTCGATCCTGATTTGAGCCGTCGTTACAATTAAGCTACGGCGTGCCACCGCGCAGATTCAGTGACAACAGCAAATTAGGGAAGAGAGCGAATGGTTGGCTGGGGGTATGCCATTCGCTCCTTTTTGACAGTTGGTGTGGTGGGGGAACGGCCGTTTCGACAAGCTCAGTGCAAGCTGTTTACCTCCAATTTCCCTAACTTTACGGCCGTTGTGCCTCTAACTGAGACGCAGGCACAGCGTGCAACGCCAACCGAACGTCGCCACGGCTGCGACCAGTGTCCGGCTACGGCCCAACAGGTTCACGCGAACTGAAGACAAGGTTGGACAAGGGTAAAGATGATAAAGTAAGCTGTGAGAGATCAATGAACTGGCTGGCATCTTCGATCTCCAGGCCGATAATCTGATTCTGGTCATTGAAATCCAACACCACACCAGGCGCAACCTCCTCTGATTCCACAGCTACGCCCTGGGCCAGTTCAATATACAACATATCTGTTTCAGCAAAATACTGGAAAAGCATTCTGTTATTTCTCCACCGGTTTGAAACCTCGATCAGGGAAAGCGTTATGGACCGTTTGACCATCTGGCTCCGTAACGACACGCAGGTATTTGTCTAACTCAGCTACAAAAGTCCAATAGCGGATACGGCCGTTGGGCTGCACTTCCACACGTACCGGATTGGCTATTGCCTCTTCAATCCAGGCCTCTTTCAGGTAAGGACGACGTACCATGACGCTATTCCTGAAATAATCGGTCGTTTCCATGTATCGTATTATATCAGAGTATGGGACAGGTTGGTAAAGGCAACCTGATTTGCCAATCACAGCAGCGAATGGTTGGTTGGGGGTGTGCCATTTGCTCCTTTTTGACAGTTGGTGTGGTGGGGGAACGGCCACTTCGACAAGCTCAGTGCAAGCTGTTTTTTCCCAATTTCCCTAGAAATTTCCGCCAATTGCATCTAATCTAATAGACAGGCCGCTAAGACGGTTACGCGGAGTTGCACTGAGGACACGCGGAGGTACACGGAGAAAAGCAGAGAAAAGCTTTATCTTCTTCTTTGCCCCTTTGCTTACTTTGCAACTTTGCGTCAAAATCTAAACTATGGAAGGCTATCTGCTGTTATGCACAATCTAACCGATCTGATCCACCGCTGCCAACAAGGTGACTTACACGCCTTTGCCACCTTGTATGACCAGTTCCAGGAAGAACTGTTCGACCTGGCCTGGGTCATCCTGCGTGATCGGGAAGCGGCTAAGGACGCGGTGCAGGAGACTTTTCTCGTGGTTTTCCAGAAGATAGAGACTTTTCGCGGTGAGTCAGCTTTTACAACCTGGCTGACGGCCATCCTGGTCAACAACTGCCGCCAACGCCTGCGCCGCCGCAAATTGCGCCAGCTTTTGCCGTTAGACAGCCTGTCCGCAGGCAAGTTGGCCCAGTCGGCCCACTCACCACCCAACCCCGCGGCCGTCGTGGCCCGCCGTATGGAAGCCGAACTGCTGTGGCAGATGGTCAACCAACTGGATGAACGGCTGCGGGCACCTATCCTGCTGCGCTACCGGCACGGCCTTAACTGTGACGAAATAGCCAAAGCGCTGGGCCTGTCCATCAATACCATCTATGAGCAGTTAAGCCAGGGACGCAAGGAGCTGGAACGCCTGCGCCGGGAACATGAAGCCGGTCACTGGCGGCTGGCGGATTAACGGAATCCAGTGTTCAGTATCGAGTGGTCAGTGGCACAGCCAAACACCGACCACTGACTACTGACTTCTGACTACTGAGTACACCATGTTCGGAAAAAAAGCAGTAGATACACCAATTGATTGTGACGCAGTCTATACCCATTTAGAGCGGTATCTTGACGGCCGTTTCCCCCCTGATACCCTGGCTGCTTTTGACGAACACCTGGCCGGCTGCGCTCGCTGCCGCCGCCTGGTTCGGGAAGAACCCGACTGGCTGAACCAACTGCGCTACGAACCACCCCCCGCCCGGCTGTCGGCCGAAGAAACGGCCGTTATGCGCCAACAACTCTACCGCCGCATGAAAAGGAAAATGTTTATACGCCACACCATAACCGTTTTCCAGACCGCTTTCGCCCTTCTCCTCCTGGCCCTGGCTGTGGGTCTCATCGCTTGGTGGCAGGGGGGGGATAACTGGGGGCCTCTGGCCGGGTCCGACGAGGCCACCATCACCCTGGCTGCCCCCGCCAGCTTCCAACCCGGCTACAAACTGCTCATTGATCAGTTCCAGCGAGCGCATCCCCATATCTTGGTTCGATTTGTGCCCCTGTCTCCGGAACAGGCTGAGGCCGGCCTGGCCGAACAGGCAGCGCTGGCTGATGTCATTCTGCTCGAAGGCACGCCGCCCACCACCGATGCCGCTGCCACCTTCCTCGACCTGGCCCCGCTGCTGCACGCCGATCCCGCCTTTGACACGGCCGATTTCTGGCCCGGCTTGATGGACGCCTGCCAGGCGGCCGGGGTGCAGGTCGGCCTCCCCTTCCGAGCCAACGCCAGCCTGATTTTCTATGACAAAGCCGCCTTTGACGCCGCCGGTCTGCCCTACCCCAAACCAGGCTGGCATTGGGATGATTTCCGGCAGGCGGTTCGGGTCCTGGGCAGCGGCACTAGCCGCTACGGTTTTGCCGACGGCGGCACCCCCCTGAGCCTGCTGGCCCCGCTGGTAGATAACATCATTACCCAAGCCGGCGATACACTGTACGGCCGTGATCTGGCGGACGCCTTAGACTGGTACGTGGCCCTGGCTGCTGAAAAGGCTATCTTGAGCCAGCGTGACACGGCCGTCAACGACCTGTCCCCTGAGAGGCAGGTGGGCATGTGGCCTGGCAGCCATTTGCGGCTGCTCGGCACCCATTCCGCTTTGGGCGACGAGTTGGGCGTGGTGGCCTTTCCCACGGCTATTGGCCTGAACCAGAGCAACCCGGCGACGGCCGGCTGCGCCCTGATCAGCGCCGAGACAAACCAGCGCCAGGCCGCCTGGACCTTTCTCGACTACCTGAGCCGGCAAGACCTCTTTACCACCGGCTATTATCCGGCGGCACCCGCCCGCCGCTCGGTGGCCCAAGACAGCGATTACTGGGGGCAGATGGCGCCGGAAGCGGCCGTGGCCCTGCAAGCAGCCCTGGAGCAGGGCTGGTACCGGCGGGCCGAGATGCCGGAACTGCTCACTGTCGGTCACGCCTTAACCGAGGCCCTGGTCGGTAACAGCTCATTGGCCGCCAACCTGCCCGCCACCTTGGTCATTCAACCCCCGCCCCAACCAACCGCGCCGGGCAGCGACCCCGTGACCAGTGGTTCTTTGCCCTCTGTTCTACCCCTTGATCCCGACGTGGTTGTCATTGAGTACAGCGTCAGAGGGCACGATGATTGGGAGACCGTCATGGCCCTGGCCGCGGCCTTCAACGAGAGCCAGCCGCGCATCCGGATCAACGCCACCACGCG
The DNA here is from genome assembly GCA_007123775.1 of Anaerolineae bacterium. GTDB lineage: Bacteria > Chloroflexota > Anaerolineae > Promineifilales > Promineifilaceae > SLGK01. The sequence goes on from SLGK01000143.1 coordinate 25,466, forward strand.
CCAGCCGCTACCCGCAGAGGGCAGCCTGCTGGAACAGGCGGCTGCCTTTGATTGTTTCGTGAGCGGTACGCGCCCTGACGTGGCCTATGCCCAACTTGGCGATCCCTTCTTAGAGGCTTTTTACAGCCTCGGTCCTCTGTATAGTGCCGAAGAGCCCGCTTTCCGCAGCGACTTCGCCTTTATGTCCGGCTATCTGAGCGCCAGTAGATTAGGTGGCGAATTGTACGCCCTGCCGCTCGCGCTTAACCCGGTGGTTTTGCGTTATAATGCGGCGATCCTGACCCAACGGGGCCTTGAGCCGCCTGCTGCCGATTGGACGACAGAAGATTTTTGGAGGCTGGCACAGGCGGCCAGCAGCGGCCCGGCTTTTGGGTTGGTGGCCGTAGAGGGCATTTTGCCCGAGGAACTGCTCGCTTTTGTGCCCGATGCGGTCCCCTATTTTGATGGCGATACCTGGCCCAGGGAACCCAGGTTTACCGATCCGGCCGTTGTGGACGCCTTAGAATTTTTGGGCCGGATGGCTGCCGCCGGCGTCCTGTATCCCGATACTACCTGGGCCTCGCGGCGGACGGTCACGGAGGACCTGGCTGTGAGCGGTCAGGCCGGTAGTACGGTCAGCCTGGGCCGGGCGGCCGTATGGGGGTATCCGGTGGGGTCTGGCAGCGGTGGTGGCAGCCGGGTGGCCTCTGGCGTGGTGGCTTATCCGCAAGACGTGCTGCCCCATTTGTCCGGTCTTGAGGGGAGCGGGCAGCCCCTGATGCTCTACATCTCGCGGCGCTCGCCCGATCCAACTGCCTGTTGGCAATGGGTTAAGTTCCTGAGCGATCAGCCGGCGCTGTTTGCGGGCATTCCGGCGCGGCAGTCGGTGCGGGAATCGGCCGCATGGCGGCAGAACGTGGGGGAAGAAACGGCCGTTGTCTACGAAACCAGCTACGCCCGGCCGCCGGAGTGGGAACTGAATATGGGCTGGGAAACGGTTGTTTACCGGAGCTGGTGGGCCGATGCCCTGCTCTCTGTCTACCAGGGCGACGATGCGGCGCGGGCGCTGGCCAGGGCGCAGCAGCGGGCCGAGACGTTCTACGACTGTTACGCCCCTCTGTCCCGGCACGCTTTTCCGGATTTACTGCCCTTCACGCAGGTTGAGGAATGCGCCCGGCAAGCCGACCCCGACTACCGGCGGTAAGCAACCCAATAGACCTGTTCCTTATTAAAAAATGGGACGCAGATTAACAGGATTTACGCAGATTTGCCTTTTTTATCTGCGTCATCTGCGTGAATCTGCGTCCTTAAAATCTTGAAACAGTTATTTGGGAACAACTCTAATTCACTTTGGAGACACAAGATCGCCAGTCTACCGCTCAGCTTCCAGGCTGGCAATCGTTTGTTGCAGCGCGTCGCTGCCGCCAAAGGTATCCATTAACGTTTTTAGCCCATCCACAAACTTCTCGGCTGCGGCCGGCGGGGCAATGTCTCGTTGGGCCAGTTCGTTCATCAGGTGATAGACGCTGACCCCGGCATAGTCAGCCGCTGCGCTCAGGTCCGCCTCGCCCCGTTCGTAGGCCAGGATGGCTTGTTCCAGCCGGTATTCGGCCATGCCTTTTAACACAAATCGCTTTAGCAGAGCCGCTTCCGATGTCCCTTCCTGTTGGCTAATTTGCTTGAGACGATCATTTTCATCCGTATCTAACCGGATTGATTTTGTAATTACATCAGACATCGTTACCTTACCCCTCTTTAAGTCGCTTTAATTCAGCCAGCGTCATCAAAGCTACCCGTCTCTGCTTCTTACTGATCTGCATCTGCCGTAAAGCTTCTGTAGCCCCATCATAGGCGATACGCCCCTGGTCATAAAGGAAGACTGAAAAATCGCTGGTACCAACAACACGAAGCCCGACGCTTTTGGCTCGATGATAGGGGTTCGCATCATCAATTAGTAAGAAGTAGTCTTGCTCAATGGCCAAAGCGATAGCCGCATTTTCGCCACTCTGGAACCAGGAAACAGTCGCTTTGGGATTTTGCAGCTTGATTTCTCCCTGAGCCAGCCATTCATCGAATAAGGTAGCGGTTCGGCTTTGCATCTGCAAGACAGCTAACGGATAACGAATCTCTCTAGCTACCTCATCTGTAACAAACAGGTGAAAGTAGTCAATGACGTGTGTCACGATACCAGCCACACAACTGTTAATCCAAAATGATGCGTCGAATGAGGCATTTTGCTTCATATACGGGAGTATAATGTACAAAAGGGTGACTGGCAAGAATTGTACACGGCCGTCCCCCCAATTTCCCTGACTTTACGGCCGTGGTTGTTTCAACGAGCGTCTAAAGACATGGGGCAACATAATAACCAGCGACCGGTAAGATTATGGTATAATGATTGCATCGTAAATCTCTATCATATGGAAGAACAAATGGGAGTTCGTTATGCAAGCATATCGTATTGAAAAAGTTGTCCCACCAAGCGGCAAAATTGAATTGGATAGGTTGCCTTTTGCAGCCGGGGCAGTTGTCGAGATTATTGTCCTTGACCGGGAAAGTGCGACCAACGGCC
>SLGK01000226.1 GCA_007123775.1 Anaerolineae bacterium
GTTGATCGGCTTACCATTGTTAAATTTAGGTGATAGTTCCTTTAGCTTGGCCGATACCAGGTCGCCAATACCACCCAATTTGGCGTGGCCATACGCATCCCGCGTCATGTCTGAAAAGATCATCTCACCGCCTACAAACATCGCACCCTCAGATACCAGAACAATCGAGTATTTGCTGGGATTGCGGTTACGATCTTTGGTCAGCAGTTCGGCCAGATGCTCAATTTCAAATTGATGTTCAGGAATAACGCAGCGGTTAGCCGCGCCGGCCATCGTGGGCAGCATGGCCGTAAAACCAGCATAACGGCCGAATACCTCTAGCACCAAAAACCGCTCGTGCGATCCGGCCGACGTGCGTAGATTGTTGGTCATCATGATGGTGCGCGTCACGCAGGTGCTAAAGCCAATGCAATAGTCGGTGCCTGGTACGTCATTGTCCATCGTCTTGGGGATAGCCACCACCTTGACACCTTCCGTATACAGACGCACACCATAGCTCAACGTATCGTCACCGCCGATGGGGATGAGATAATCCACACCCAAAAAGTCCAGATTCTTTAGAACTTCCGCCGTTAGATCATTAAAGTCTTCCGTGTACGTATCTTGTAAATGGGGGGGAACATTGGCTTTGGGGACATGGCTGGGCCGTGTTCGTGAGGAATGTAGAAAAGTACCGCCTGTGCGGCCGGCTCTATTGACGACTTCTTCGGTCAGAATTTGATAACAGGCGCTGTTGTCTGCCTTTTTGTCACGGACAATTTCGGTGATACCGGCCCAGCCGCGACGCAGCCCGATGACCTGATAGCCTTCACGCAGGGCGCGAATGGTAACGGCACGTATAGCCGGATTGAGACCCGGCACATCGCCACCACCGGTCAGGATTGCAATAACGCCTTTCGTTTTCTTAATATTTGCCATTTGTCTCCGTCCTATAATGTAATGGTTCACTAAAACTTATTTGCTGGTAACAGACTGTGCCGTCAGCCCGGTTCTCGCGTTATGGGATGTGGTTTGTTTAGGCGCGACGTATTGTTGTAGAGGTAAGGTAACTCCAATTGTTAGCCACTGCCCTTGAACGTATATAAATTACCTTTATTCTCAATAAATGGCAAATCGGATAGGTTGACAGATCGGCCGTTTTTATGAAAGATTGTACGGACTTGCATTTCATCGTTCTGATGATTGCCGTACAACGATTGCAAAGGTTTAAGAATTTTGCCAAATCCTGCTCCTCATCCCCAGCAACAAATAGTCGGTTGTCCCCATCTCGGCGTGGTAAATGATCCGGCGACCCGCTCTTTGTACCCGTCGGTACAAAGCTGCTGTTACCGCGTCTCGCCGGCTGAGACGGTTGCCCTGGCCCATCAGCAGGCGTTTTGTCTGACCAAACACCATGTGGACTGTCCTGTCTTCAAACAGACGCAACCGACCACACTGCCATCGAACCTGCGTGGGGAGCCAGTGTCAGTTAACGGAAATGGGCAACCTGTCAATGTGGCCTGGTTTGTGGGCGTCTTGTTCGTACTGCTGGCCGCGGGCAGCGTTTTCTGGTTTGGCAACGGCCTGGCAGCCAATGGGTCGGCCGACACGCCCGCCCCGCCGCTGGCCGTCGTGCCTACGGAGACCGCTACGGCCGTTAGGGCCACGGTCATGCCAGCCACCGCTACCTCAACCGCTATGGCTACGGCCACGCCAACGGCTACGGCCGAAACCACACCCACACCTACCGTCACACCCAGTCCTCAGGCCACCACGACCCAAACAGCCACGCCAACAGTCACCCCCATTCAGTTTCCCTGGCTAATAACTGATGAAACAGAACTGTCTCTGCGGCTGGGTCCGGGCTTAGGCTACCCGCTGCTGACCACGCTGGCTGAGTCCGGACTGATGCTCGAAGTGACGGGAAGCAGTGAAAACGGCCGTTGGTGGCGGGTGTGCTGCTGGCAAGAAGCAGAATGGTGGTTGCTGGCCGATCCATTGATTGACGAAACGGCCGTAGCCGCCATATCCGTGGTAGCCACGCCGCCCTTGCCCCGCGCTATTGTCCAGGCCGAACCGTTGAATCTGCGCCAGGGGCCATCGACCGATTTTGCAATAGTATCGGTCGCCGCCCTCGATGATTCGTTTGAAATTATAGGCCGCTCGGCCGATGGAGAATGGCTGGAATTGTGCTGCGTGGCCGAACAGAGTATATGGTCCATTCGTGAAGCACTCTTTGTCATTGGCCTGGAAACGGCCGTGCCCGTCATAACAGACTAACCGTAGTGCGTAGACGATTATGCTTTACGTTTCACGCATCACGTCCCCCCTTCCGCGCAAAGACCAGGTCGTAATTAACCTGCCAGGGCTGTGTTTCTACTGCCTCCAGCCCCATTGATTCCAACAACCGCTGAAACTGCTCGACGTTGCGATAACGACCGATAAATGTTTTAGCCTCCCAACCGCGCCGCCGCGTGACCAGCAACAGGCCACCGGGGCGCAGCACGCGCACCATCTGGCGCA
>SLGK01000267.1 GCA_007123775.1 Anaerolineae bacterium
AACGTGAACCTGAAGGTGAAGCTGATCACGCCGGTGGCGTTGGAAGACGGCAGCCGGTTTGCTATCCGCGAAGGTGGGTTGACCGTTGGTGCTGGCGTTATCACCAGAATTTTAGACTAAGAATGGAAAGTAAGAAAGGGGTACGGCCGTAAAAAGCCGTACCCTTATTTGAAGGACCTGCATCATGGCTAAAAAGGCAGTTCGTACACACGTTATCCTGGCTTGTACCGAGTGCAAGGAGCGTAACTATATTACGGAAAAAAACCGGCGCAATGATCCCAGCCGGCTTGAGTTGGTAAAATTCTGCTCACGCTGTCGGGCACACCGGCCTCACCGGGAAACGCGGTAGTTGGCGTACAGTGAACGGTATACGGCAAGCCAATTACCGTTCCAATTGTAGGGGGTTAGCTCAATTGGCAGAGCAACGGTCTCCAAAACCGTAGGTTGCGGGTTCGAGTCCTGCACCCCCTGTTTGACAATTAGACTAGTAAAGATGCCTGAAAGGCAACGCTTAGAAGCAGACAGACTTCATGAAAAAAACGACGAGTGAGAAACCAACTAACCCTGTAGCCCGATACTTACGTGAGACGCGCGGTGAATTACGCAAAGTCACCTGGCCCACACGCGAAGAATCAGGCCGTTTGACGGCAATTGTGCTGGCCGTAACGCTGGCTTTTGCCATATTCTTGTGGATTTTCGACTACATTTTTTCCAACTCCTTTAGGCTAATGTTGGGCCAGCTTCTAGGGTTTTGATCTGTTAGATGGCGATTAAGGTAACGGCGACCATTTAGGGTTTCCCTCCTGTCGTCTTGCTACCAGGAAACGTAATGAGTGAACAGGAACTTCAAGAGAAAACATCCTTAATTGATGTGGATGAACTCTCCTTCGATTTTAGCGACATTGACGCAAAGATGGGCATTGGTGAAGACCGTGCCTGGTATGTAGTCCATTGCTACGCTGGTTATGAAAACAAGGTGCGTCACGGCATCGAGCAGCGTATTGAAACAATGGGTATGCAGGATCAGATCTTTGACGTCGTTGTGCCCACCGAAGAAGAGATAGAGATCAAAGATGGCAAACGGCGCACGGTTGAACGGCGCGTTTTCCCTGGGTATATCCTGGTACAGATGCAGCTCAATGAGGACTCCTGGTACGTGGTGCGCAATACGCCTGGCGTCACCGGATTCGTGGGTATGGGTAACGATCCTACACCCCTGCGTGAAGATGAAGTAGCCAAGATTTTGAATCGAATGGAAGCGGAAGCGCCTAAGGTCAAGTTCGATTTCCAGATTGGTGAAAAGGTACGTATTGGTACAGGGCCGTTCGCCGACTTTATCGGCACGGTTTCTGAGATTGACATTGATCGGGCCAAAGTAAGGGTTATGGTATCCTTCTTTGGTCGTGAAACACCGGTTGAATTAGATTTCTTGCACGTCGAGAAAGTATAAGCCACCATTAAGCAGCTAAAGTGGGTGGTAGGCAGTAAACTGGGCAAGGTTGGGAGACAAAAACAGCTTTGTTTCTCAGCCTTTCTTGTTGTCTGCCAGTTATGTGAAGTTTTTCTAGTATCAGGAGGAGCCTGATAAGGGCGTTTGGACTCCCGGAGTAAAATGTTATGGCAAAAAAAGTAAAAGCAGTGGTCAAGATTCAGATTCAGGGTGGTAAGGCCAGCCCGGCTCCACCCGTAGGTACGGCGCTTGGTCCGCACGGCATTAACCTGATGCAGTTTTGCAAGGAATACAATGCCCGTACCTCTAATCAAGTGGGTCAGGTGGTGCCGGTTGAGGTGACTGTCTTCACTGACGGCAGCTTCAATTTTATCCTGAAGACGCCGCCTGCGGCTGATTTACTGAAAAAGGCAGCCAGTGTTAAGAGCGGTTCGTCTGTGCCCAATCGGGACAAAGTGGGCAAAGTGACCCGCGACCAGGTTCGAGAAATTGCCGAAATCAAGATGAAGGACCTGAATGCACACGATATTGATAACGCAATGAAGATTGTTGAAGGAACCGCCCGCAGCATGGGCATTACCATCACGGAGTAAAGGAACAGTGGGAGAATTCACGGCCGTAATTGGTTGTCAGCGCCGAGAAACGTGACAACCGGCTGCTGGCCGATTCGTTGGTACCACAAGGAGTGATCATGGCTAAAAGAGGACGCAAGTATTTAGAAGCCGCGGCTAAAATTGACCGCGATCGGCTTTATAGCCGGGCTGAGGCAGTTGATTTAATTAAGGAAACTGCCAACAACAATTTCGATCCCACGGTGGAAATTCATTTCCGTCTGGGTGTGGATCCCCGTCATGCTGACCAGCAGGTGCGTGACGTCGTGGTTCTACCTCACGGTTTAGGCAAGACAGTACGCATTCTCGTCTTTGCTGAGGGCGAGGACGCGCAGATTGCACAGGAAGCGGGCGCAGACATTATCGCCGATGACGAGGTGATTCAGAAGATTCAGAATGGCTGGGTCGATTTTGACGTAGCTATTGCCGTACCGTCGATGATGGGCAAAGTCGGCCGTTTAGGGCGTGTATTGGGTCCGCGCGGTCTGATGCCCAACCCCCGTGCCGGCACTGTTGCGCCTGGCGCTGACCTGCCGCGTCTGATTGAAGAAGCACGCGCCGGCCGTGTTGAGTTTCGCGTAGACAGAACCGCCAATGTCCATGCGCCCATTGGCAAAGCCAGCTTTACCAAAGAGCAACTGATGGAAAACCTGCAGCACCTGATTGACGCCATTAAACGAGCGCGGCCGGCTGCTACCAAAGGGGCCTATATACGTCGTATTACCATGGCCAATACAATGGGGCCTGGAATTCGACTGGACATTAGTGAAGCAACGTCGTAAAATTCTATTGGCAGCACCCATTTTGGGCAGCAACTACTCGGACATACCCGACCCGCATGGGTAGTCATAGAAGCTCGCCCATTACTGTTTAACAAAAGTGAATAACTTAGCGACTTTCACTACCAAAGACAGTTGGTGACACCTAGTGTCTTAATCATTGCCAGCCGAGGTGGGGATAAGAGCAGCATCTTATGGCGGCATGGCGCTACGCAGCCTGCCTGCCTGAACGATATGACCTTAAATCCTCATGCCGGCCGGTATGAGGATTTTTTATTAGTAGAGTCGGTGGCGAGCAGTACGTGGTTAGCAAAGCGTTATTCACTGACTGCCATTTACCTGCCTGCCACCTGAAATCAAATTAGAGGAGGTGAGCTTTTTGGCCATTTCAAGAAAACGAAAAGAAGAATTAGTCGCCCAGTACACCGAGCTGATTGAGCAGAGTGAAGCCATTATTCTAACCGAATACAAAGGCATGAGTGTCAAGTCGATGGAAGGATTACGGGCTAAGGTACGCGAAGCCAATGGTTCTTTCTACGTGACCAAAAACACGCTGCTGCAATATGCGCTAGAACAGGCCGATACGCCCGTACCAACTGAGCTATTGCAGGGTCAGATCGCCACTGGGTTTGCGGCTCAGGGTGAAGTTGCCAGCCTGGCAAAAACGTTGGTTGACTATGCCAAGAGTGACAATCATCTGATTGTGCGGGGCGGCATCATGGGCAGTGAACTGCTTTCGCCCGCTCAGGTAGACGCCATCGCCAAACTGCCGTCGCTGGACGAACTGCGGGCGCAGATTATTGGTCTGGTCAGCACGCCGGCCCGCAATATTGCGTCTACTGTGGCCAGTGGTGTGCGTCAGGTTATTAACGTACTTGATGCTTACGCCAAGAAAGATGAGGCCGAAGCGGAAGCAGCCTGATAAGCTTGCAGTTTCGCCCAACTTTGTTGCTTGATAAGATTAGATTTAGCTAGACATAAAGAAAAAATTACAAACCATTCGGAGGATATTTTACGATGGCTGATTTAGAAAAAATTGTAGAAGAGTTGAGTAGCTTGACTTTGTTGGAAGCGGCTGAACTGACCAAAATGCTGGAAGAGAAGTGGGGCGTTAGCGCCGCCGCGCCCATGGCAATGGGTGCGATGCCGATGATGGCTGCCGCTGCTGCCGAGGAAGAGGAAGAAAAGACAGAATTTGACGTGGTTCTGAAAGAAATTGGTCCGAAGAAGATCAACGTTATTAAGGAAGTCCGTGCGTTGACCGGTCTGGGTTTGAAAGAAGCCAAAGAAGCTGTGGACGGCCTGGGCACGATCATGGAAGCTGTCAGCAAAGAAGCCGCGCAAGAAGCCAAAGCGAAGCTGGAAGAAGCTGGCGCGGTCGTCGAGGTCAAGTAGTCTGTTCCAGATTGATTTGATCGGGATAGACCGCGCCCGGTCTATCCTGGTCTGTCTTGATCGAATAGCTTAATATCAGAGAGGGGCCAGTTCTGAAAACAGGGCTGGCCTCTCTGTGCTTTACTTTCACTATGAAATCAACTCTAGTTCTGGCTTCGCAATCTCCGCGCCGGCGGGCGTTGATCAATCTGTTGGGCTGTCCGGTAACGGCCGTTACTGCTGAAGTAGACGAAATGGCGGTGACCACAGCCGATCCGGCTCAGAACGCCATCGACACCGCCCGCTTGAAAGCGGATGCTATTCTGGCACAATGGGGTGAACAGGGACCACCCGTGCAGCCAGCCGTTTTGGTAGCGGCCGATACCAACGTAGCCTGGGGCCAAACGCTGCTGGGCAAACCGGAAAATGGGAAAACGGCCGCGCAAATGTTACGCCAGTTACGCCAGCAGCAGCACATGGTCCATAGCGGTATGGTGGTCATTGACATGACAAACGGCCGTACGTTACACGACGTGAGCAGCGCTACCGTTACCATGCGTGATTACAGCGACGCTGAAATTGCAGCCTACGTGGCTACCGGCGACCCGTTCGACAAAGCGGGCGCCTATGCCATTCAGCACCCGGTCTTTCAGCCCGTAGAAAGTCTATCAGGTTGCTACCTGGCCGTTATGGGATTATCAATCTGCCATCTGGCCCAACTACTCCATCAGCTAAATGTGCCGCTGGCTATTGATGTGGCGCAGTTGCATCTGGCCCATAAGGGTTTCCCCTGTCCTTATGCGCTTCCAGCAGGCAATTAGCCGGCAAAACTGCTGCTTGGCTACACAAAACTGGGTTTCCGGATTAAACGCTTTCCCTTAATTTACTAATTGCCCAAGCCGTGTTAGAATATTTGACATAAATTCTATCCATTTCGAACCAGAAGTTGGTTTTTGTCAGAAGCCAACACCCTGATAAAATCCTGTAACTGGTTTTGCAAAGAAGTGAGGGTCACATGTCGCAAAAACTACAAGAAGCAATGGCAGCGGCGCGAGCCGGTGAAAAGCAAACAGCCCAACATTTGCTGGTCGATATTCTGGAAGAAAGCCCGGAAGAGATTCAGGCCTGGTTTTTGCTCAGCCACCTGGTCGATTCTGAAACCAAACAGGTCAACTATCTCAAAAAGGTTTTGGCGTTGGATCCTACCCACGCCAAAGCTCGCCAGCGGTTAAACCAGCTTTTGTCCAAAGCGGTCAACGGTCCTGCCGCCACGCCACTGCCTGTTTCTGCTGATGCGTTTGATTATGAAGCGCAGGCGGTCGGCGATACGGTGCCAGAGTGGATGGCTGGCGAGGAGTCCGCGGTTGCCACGGCCGTTACTGCCACAGAGCCGGAGATTGACGACGCCGATCTGGAAATCCCTGACTGGCTACAAACCAGCCTGGATGAAGAGGCTGCCGCAGCCGTTAAGGATACAGACACGGCCGAGTCCGACGCCATCGAGGCCGCTCGCCAGGCGGCTAAGAGCAAGCCAGCACCCGTTTCCACGCCCGACCTTGAGGCAGAGGCCGAGGAAGCAGCCCGCCTTAATCAGATTTTGACTATCCTGATTATTGTGGCCGTGCTGATTGTGGTGATAATGGGCTTCTTCATTTTCTTCTAATGACATCCGTACACAAGACAATCTTAGACAACGGGCTTACGATTCTCCTGAAAGAGATGCACCATGCACCCGTTGCCAGTTTTATGGTCTGGTACCGTGTGGGCAGCCGCAATGAGCGATCAGGTCTGACCGGGGCCTCTCATTGGGTAGAACACATGCTCTTTAGGGGAACCCCACGCTTTCCTAGCGATTGGCTAGAGCGCGAAATATCAAAGCAGGGCGGCTATTGGAATGCCTTTACCTGGCTGGACTTTACCGCCTATTATGAGACCCTGCCTTCTGCCCAAATTGACCTGGGATTGCAGCTTGAGGCGGACCGTATGGTCAATGCGGAAATGTCTGAAACGGCCGTTGAGACTGAACGCACCGTGATTCTTTCTGAGCGGCAAATGTATGAGAATGATCCCCGCTTCCTGCTAAATGAAGAATTAACGGCCGCTGCTTTCCGCGTTCATCCCTATCACCATGACACCATTGGCGATGAGGCCGATCTACGCACCATGACCCGTGACGACCTGTACCGCCACTATCGCCGCTATTACGTACCCAACAATGCCGTGGCTGTGGTCGCAGGTGACTTTGACAGCCAGGAGATGCGCCAACGTATCGACCAGCTCTTTGCCGACATTCCTGCCGGTGAACTGTCTGCGCCTGTGTTGCGCCAGGAACCACCTCAAAAAGGAGAGCGGCGCGTCACGGTACACGGCCCTGGTGAAGCCGCTTACTTCACCGCCGCCTATCGCGTGCCGGGTGCTAATCACCCAGACTACTTCCCCCTGGTACTGCTCAATGCTGCCTTTGCCGGCGGCAGTAGCCTCGGTCTTTTTGGTGGCGGCAGCAGCAACCGCACCTCACGCCTGTATCGGGCGTTAGTGGATACCGATCTGGCCGCAGCCGCTTCAGGTGGCCTGGGACCAACAACCGATCCCTACCTCTACACCATCGGTGCCGTTGTACAATCGGACGCTACCCTGGCCGCGGTCGAAGCGGCGCTGGATGCTGAGATTGATCGATTGGCCACTCAGCCGATTAACGAGCCGGAATTGGCCAAGGCGATGCAGCGGGCTAAGGCCGAGTTTGTGTTGGCCGGTGAAAGCATTACCGGCCAGGCTCAACTGCTGGGTCTGGCCGAGACGGTAACGGGTGATTATCGCTGGTTTGAAACTGTGCTTGACCAGCTTAATGCGGTTACCCTGGATGATATTGAGCGCGTGCGCCAGCGTTACTTACAGCAGCGCAACCGGACAATAGGTTGGTATCAACCGGAGAAAAATGGCCGAACAAACTGACCTGATCCATGACCTGGAAACGCTCAATCAAATAGCCATCACCTTAAACCGGGCGCTAGACGTTCGCAGTGCCCTTAATGATGCTTTGCCGCGCCTGATCAACCTGATTGGGCTGGAAACTGGCTGGGTTTTTGTGCGAGATGAGTCAGATGAATCCCGCTGGGCCGGTCGGGGCTATCTCCTGGCTGCTCATTATAATCTGCCCCCTGTGATGCACCCGGAGAGTGCTGAAGCCTGGTGTAGCGGTTGTTACTGTCAGAAGCTATGTAACCACGGTCAACTCCGGGAGGCTTACAATGAAGTCCAATGTAGCCGGCTGGCTAACGTGAGCGGCGACCGGCGTGGTCTGGTGGTGCATGCTTCTACGCCCCTTTATGCTGGGGAAAGTGTGTTGGGTATTCTCAACGTGGCCGCCCCTGACTGGTCTGCCTTTAGCCCCCACGCGCTGGCGGTGTTGACCAATGTAGGCAATCTGATGGGCGTGGCTTTAGAACGGGCGCGCCTGTTTGACATGATACGTGAACAGCGCATTATGGAACAGGCTGCGCTGCTCAAGTTTTCCGGCCAATTGTTAGGCCAGATGTCGCTAGACGATCTGCTGAATCTGCTGGTGACGGAAGTTAAGCAGCTCATGCGTGCCGATGCCGTGGCGGTTTTGCTGCCGGGTTCGGGTGGGCAAAATCTTTACTTTCGAGCTGAAACAGGCTGGCAGACTGACCCGGTTGGTAATCGCTACAACGTGCCGAACGATGACCGCAGCGGCTCCGGGCGCGTGATGTTGACGCAGCAGCCTATTGTGATGGAAGATGTGTCTCAAATTCCGCCAGGTCAGCGCTCTGACTGGATGCAGATTGATTGGCTGCAACAAGAAGGGTTTCAGGCGGCTGTCATCGTGCCGCTGATAGTGGAGGGGCGCTCGATTGGCGTTTTGGTGTTGGACGTGCGACAGGCACGCATTTTCAAAGAAGCGGAGGTCCACTTTTTGCAGTTAATGGCCAATCAGGCGGCGCTGGCAATTGAAAAAGCTCGCTTGCAGCAGGAGGAGATGCAGCGGAATCGAATGGCAGAGGAGATGGCCGTTGGCCGCCGGATTCAGTTGAGTATGCTGCCCCGCGAATGGCCCCGGGTTGAGGGTTGGGAGTTTGTGGCGTTTTATGAGGGCGCACGCCAGGTCAGTGGGGATTTTTATGACTTTTTTCCGATGCCGGGGCAGGCCGGCCGCTGGGCAATGGTGGTCGCCGACGTATCTGATAAGGGTGTGCCGGCTGCGTTGTTCATGGCGTTGAGCCGTACCACGGTACGCAACACGGTGCTGCGTGGTCGTGAACCGGCCGAAGCCCTGATATTAACCAATCGCTTCATCCAGGAAGACAGCGAGTCGGATATGTTTCTGGCCATCTTTTTGGGTGCGTTGGACACGGAAAACGGCCGTTTCACTTTTGCCAACGCGGGTCATACACGCCCCCTTTGGTGGCAAAAATCGGCGCAGGCGTGCCGGCCGCTGGTCTCCGACGGCGTGGTGCTGGGGGTGTTGGCCGAGGTTGAAATTGAAGAGAAAACTATCGAAATCGCGCCTGGCGATGCCCTGGTTTTGTATACTGACGGCGTTACGGAAGCGATCAATGCGGACTTTGAAGAGTATGGTTTAGCCCGTTTGCAAACGGCCGTTACCCGTGCTGCTGGTCAGCCAGACGCCAATGCCCATTCGATTACTGATGCGGTTTTGGAGGATGTCCATCAATTTGTGGCTGGTACCGACCAGTATGATGACATTACGCTGGTGGTGATTCGGTGGGACGGCAAGTAGGTAGTAGACACAGATGGCAGTGATGAGTTACCCTGGCGCACACAACATTGAGCAGCATTTGCTGGCCAACGGCATCACGCTGTTGGTGTACGAGAATTTTGCCAGCCAATCGTTTGTTATCGAAGGGGTCGTGCGGGCTGGTGCCGTGGCGGAAACGGCCGTGCAGGCTGGTCTGGCCAATATGACGGCCGCGCTTTTGCTGCGAGGTACGGCCGAGCGCACGCATGAAGAAATCTATGAAGCGTTGGAATCAGTCGGGCTGTCGCTGGATTTTGTGGGTGGCCGTCACGTGACCAGCTTTGCCGGGCAAGGGCTGGTGGAAGACCTGGACCTGCTGCTTGAACTGCTGGCCCAGTCGCTGCGCCAGCCCACGTTTGCCGAGCGACAGGTGGCCCAGGTTAGTAAACAGATTTTGACCGATCTGCATATTCGGGCCACTGATACGCGACGTATGGCCGGTCTGGTGTTTAATGAGCGGCTCTATGAAGGGCATCCTTATGGCATTTCGGTGCAAGGTTATTTTGAAACGGTATCAGAGCTAACACCGGCCGATCTAGCCACTTTTCATGCGGACTATTTTGGGCCACAAGGCATGATTATTACGCTGGTAGGCGCGGTGAAAGCAGAAACGGCCGTTGAGAAGATAACAGCCGTGTTGGGTGATTGGCAAAACGAACGGCAGCGATCAGTGCCCGCTGTGCCTCATGCCGAGCGTCCCCACGGCCTGGTGCAACTTTATACGCCCATACCCGAAAAAAGTCAGACCGACATCGTCATGGGCCTTCCCGGTCCGCTGCGATCCGC
>SLGK01000063.1 GCA_007123775.1 Anaerolineae bacterium
GGTCAGGTTGAAGGGGGCCGTGTAGGGCTGCCAGCTTTGGCCGCCGTCGAGGCTGTATTCCGTTTTGTACAGGCCGGCCAGACCGGTAACGGCCGTTATTGTTACCATATATTCCCCGTTTACCGCTTCGATCAGAATGCTGCTGGCCGGTTGGCTGATTTCCTGGCTGGCGGCTTCGTCTAAAACGGCCGTTGGCGACACCTCCTCATCCACCTGACCGTCATCATTCAAATCCAGCAGCAGCAGCGCATCGGCCAGATTCAGCGTAGGGGTCAGGATGAGTTGGCCCTGGCCGCCGCTGAAATCGGGCAGGTCGAGGAAGGCGGCCCGCGCCTGGGGCAGGTAGAGGCTCTCGGTCGAGGCGGCGCTGAACTGGCTGAGGCGCAGGTCGAGCGGTTGCGGACCGGTCTGGCGCAGGGTGAGGGTGTAGCTGTCCGTAGCCCGCAACACAATGGTGATGGCCTGCTCGCCGGTGCGGTAGTTGGCCTGGGGAATCTCATTGATGATGACGCCCAGCTCGTTGATGCCCGCAAAACGGCCGTTGCTGTCAACCACATCTACTTCTACTTCACCGCGCACGGTGATTTGCTGGAGACCTGATAGGTTGGCAGCAATCGCAGATTGCCAACCTGCCAGGTCTGGCGCTTCGGGAAGCTGGCAATCGACCATCGGTTCATCCTGCAAAATGCGGCGAATATCGGCAATGACGACCGGATCGATCATCAACTGGCTGTGTCCCCGGCTAACTGTATTCTCGGCAAAGGTGCAGGCTACGGCCGTTCCTGACCAATCCCCCTCGCTGCCAGACAAACGGGCGCTGACCCAGGGCACTGTGCCATCCCCCACTGCGTAGCTCAGCTCATCCCAGCAGGTTGCCGGGTTGCGCCAGCAGCCCATCTCCCGCGTGGCGTGCAGCGTGTAGTCGTGGTTGGCCGTCAGCACAAAATAGGGCAGCGTCAGATTGTCGCGGAAATCGTCGATGGCCTCATGGCGCGTTGCGGCCAAATCCAGCAGGAATTCATTCTGGCCGTTGGCCACAAAAAAGTCGCGGCTGGCTGCCTGGCTGGGCAAAAGCTGTGTACCGGCCACGAAATAGGGGGCCAATTGGTTGACATAAGCCGCAGAGGGAAGCAACTGCATGATGGCGGGCGAATTGCGATGGGCCGGCCGCACATCATCTACCGAGAGCAGGTCGTTGAGCGTCTCCACGGGCAGAGTGCCCTGGCGCATGTAGAGGGCGACAGAGGGCGCGCCCCAGTAGGGTGTGCCCACGCTGATGACCTGCTCCACCTGCTGCGCCCGTGTTTCGTCCAGCGTGAACTGGCGGGCAACCAATCCACCCAGGCTGTGGCCCACCAGAATAACCGGGTCCTCGCCTATCGTCTGGTCAATAAACGCATCCAGATTTTGGGCAATTTCTTCTAAATCGAGCCGCCAGTCGTAGGGGAAGGGGTGGACCGTGTAACCGTCGGCCTGCATGGCGCTGATGAACGCGTTGTAGTAGTCGATGCTGCTGCCGATACCGGTTGTCAACTGGATGATGACGGTGGTGGGGTTAATCTGGTCGCACGGGCTGAACGGGGCCGCGCCGCTCTCATCCAGCCAGAGGGTGCGGAAGCGCTGGCTGTAGTCTGGCAAGAGGATGCCGAACAGATTGGGCCATATTTCGCCAGACGGCCGGCCGCTGCATCCCGGCAGGCTGGTGTCGGGTGTATTGGCCAGGCGCGTACCCATGATGCCCGGCAGCAGGATGATGGGGGGTAGGTCGTCGGTTAGAACGGCCGTTGGTTCGGCTACATTGGGCGTGGGCTGGCTGATAGCCTGGGCTGAGCTTGGTGAAACAGCCGTTTGTACCAGCAGCACCAGCAGCAAGAGGATAGGTAAAAGGGTGATTTTTTTCATGGAGCAATTCCAAATATGATTGTGGCGTTATGACCGCCCAGGCCGAATCCGTTGGACATGGCGGTCCGCAGTGGGGCCGGCCGGGCCTCATTGGGCACGTAATCCAGGTCACAGTCGGGATCGGGCGTTTCGTAATTGCGCGTGGGGGGCATCACGTCATGATGCAAGCTCTTGAGGCAGATGATTGCTTCCAGCGCGCCGGCCGCGCCCAGCAGGTGGCCGTGCATCGACTTGGTAGAGCTAAGCGGCAGTTGGTAAGCATAGTCGCCAAAGACCGTTTTGACGGCGGCCGTTTCTGCCTTGTCGTTCAACTGGGTGCCGGTGCCGTGGGCATTGATGTAATCGATCTGGTCAGGGCGCAGACCGGCGTCGTGGAGCGCGTTTTGCATGGACTTGGCTGCACCCGCACCGCCTGCGGCCGGCATGGAGATGTGGTAGGCGTCGGCGCTGGTGCCATAGCCCAGCAGTTCGCCGTAGATGCGTGCGCCGCGTGCCTGGGCGTGATTGAGCGATTCCAAAACGAGAACGGCCGATCCTTCACTGGCTACAAAACCGTCACGGGTCTGGTCGAAAGGACGCAAAGCCCGCGTGGGGTCGTCATTGTGGCTAGAAAGGGCACCCATCACGCCAAAACCGGCCATCGCCAGGGGCAGGATGCAGGCTTCGGCGCCACCAGCGATCATCACGTCGGCGTCGCCGCGAGCGATGACTTTGCCCGCTTCGCCAATGGCATTGTTGCCGGTGGCGCAGGCGGTGGCCACGAACATATTGGGGCCGGTAAACCCATGCTCAATGGAGACGAGGGCGGCGGGGGTATCGACCAGCATCATGGGTACGAAGAAGGGGCTGACACGGCCGTTTCCCTTTTCATTTAAGGTGTTGACGTTCTCAATAATTGGGTCCAGATTGCCCATACCGCTGCCAATAATGACGCCGACTCGCTCACGGTCTACGCCGTTGAGATTGGCATCCTCGATGGCCTGGCCAGCGGCGGCCAGCGCCAATTGGGTCACGCGGGACATGCGGCGGGACTCTTTACGGCCGAACAGGGCTACCGGGTCAAACGCTTTCACTTCACCGGCGATTTGGGTTTTGTAGTCGCTGGCGTCGAAATGGGTGATGGGACCGATGCCGCTTTCGCCGCGGCTGACGGCCGTCCAGGTGGTGTCGGGGTCATGGCCTAGCGGGTTGTAGGTGCCCAGACCGGTGATGACGATGCGGGGGGGGGATTGTGTCATTGGGTTCTCCATTTGTCTCGTAGTGCGTGGTGCGTAGTGCGTAGGAGATTGCTTGTTACGTACTACGCATTACGCACTATTTGGTCCTTATAACCCAACAACACCCCTCAAGATACGGCCGTTACTCCCGATCAACATACAGGTAAAAACGGCCGTTGACCGGGCCTAACTCTAGTAAATAAGCCTCGTGGCTGGGGGTGTAGGTTAGCCTGGCCGGCCCTTCGGTGATGAGGTTGCCGTCGGGGGTACGCAGGCGCAAGAAGGGCGGGTCTGTGCCGTCTATCGCTTGGGTATGGATGTGGAGTCGCTGGCGGGCGGTGGGGGTGAGGGTGTAAACGGCCGTTTCACCCGCCGCCAGATCAACCACCAACCAATCCCCCACCCAGACCGTTGGCCGTACCGTTGGGTCAGCCACCAGCACCAATCCATAGCCGCCCGCTATGTTAGCATCATATCCTCGAACCTCGGCCCGATACTGACCGGTGGCCGGCGCTGTCCAACTGATCATTTCCAGGCCCGAAAAGTCATCAACCTCCAGTAGTTGCTCATCCGCCTCGTTGAAGAGGCTGACCACTACGTCAAACTCAAAATCGGGGTCTACAAACAGGCTAATTCGGTTGCCCGCCTCGGCCCAAAAAGGATGGGCTTCGGTTGCCTGGGCGGGCAAGGGGCGGCTGGTAAAGCGGGCGTGGCTGGGCTGACCGGCATGGCTTAAGTCTAACTCGACTTCGTAAGGACCGACCGTGCCGCGAAAGCCCCAAACGGCGATCAAAAATTCGCCGGTGTAGGGCAAGACAACGCCGCGAATATACTCGGTGCCGTATGATTCATCAACAATGCCGTTGGGTAAAATGGAACGGCCGATGGGGTCCATGACGTTGACTACCACATCCAGTTCGTCGGGTAACGGCCGTATCGTCACGTCGATCAAATCCCCCGCCTGACCGCTAAAACGCCACAGGTCAAAGCTGTCTTCCGTTTCCAGCCGGCCGCGCCCCAATTCGCCATAGGCAATATCCCCGGCCGTCGGTCCGCTAACCGTGCCCGCTGGCGTGACATACAGTTCATAGCTGCCGGTTGTGCCGCCGACGGCCGTTACCACCAGATAGGTTTCGCCCACGACAGGCACGGGGGCCTGCCGCACATATTCGCGGCCAAAGGAGTTGTCTACCGGGCCATCGGGCAGCAGCGAGCGTTGCCATTGGTCACGCACATCGACCATAACGTCTAGCCCGGCTTCGGGGATGACCACAATGTCGAGGTAGTCGTGATCGGCCGTTATTTGCCAGATGTCGCTGGTTTGGGCAGTCAATTCGCCCACCAGCCAGCGAGCGCGCTCGACATTGCCCACCACGCTGTCCGGGTCGATGGCCTGGTTGGGGTCGGGCGTGGCCGTTGCCGTGGGATCGGGCAGGGGGGTCAGGGTGGGTTGCGGAATGGGCGTATTGGTGATGAGAATGGGAACGGCCGTTGGCGTTGCCGTCGGCTCTGGTTCAAAAGCTCCCCTACAAGCCAGCAGCAACAAAGGCAACAGCCAAAGCCAGCCCATGCGCGTCATTGATGTGTTGATCATTGCCATTGAAATCCTCAAAAGGGTAGTCGAGTAGTCGGGTAGTCGGGTAGTCGGGTAGTCGGCTACATATGACCACATGACTATTTGACTACAAGACTACAAGACTACAAGACTATTTGACTACAAGACTACAAGACTATTTGACCACAAGACTACCTCACTGCTTTTCCCGATTAAGCCAGCGCAACGTCAATTCCCCTAAACGGCCGATGCGCTGCCGCAGCACCATACATTCCGGCAAGGCTTCAACAAACGCGTAGCCATACCGCTTGGACAGCACCCGCTTGTCCAGAACCGCCACCACCCCTTCATCATCCTTGCGCCGGATAAGACGGCCGAATCCCTGCCGAAAACGCAAAATCGCCTCCGGAATCGAATAGTCGTAAAAGGAATTGTCAAACGTCTCCGAACGGGCGGCAAAAATGGGGTCTGAGGGCACGTCAAAGGGCAGCTTGGCGATCAGAACCGCCTGCAAGGCAGGACCGGGCACGTCTACCCCTTCCCAAAAGGAACGGGTTCCCAGCAGAACGGCGCGGCTGTCGGGCTGGCGGAACTGGTTGAGCAACTGCTGGCGCGAGGCCCCGCCCCCCTGGGCCAGCGTCACGATGTCGGCAGCGGCCAACTGGCTCTCGATGGCGCGGGCGGTCTGGTTCAACTGGCCGTAGGCGGTAAAGAGGACCAGCGTGCGCCCGCCCAGGGCCGTGGCCACGTCCACAATCGCCTCTTCCAAATAGCGTTGGTAGCCGGGCTGGTTGGGTTCGGGCATGTCGGTGGGCAGGTAGAGCAGGGTGGCGTTTTTGTAGTCGAAAGGAGAGCCGACGGCCAGTTCGTTGACCTCGTGGGCGTGGAGCCGGCCGCGCACGTAGTCGAAACTGGGCTTGTCGCTGCCGGGGTTGACGGTGCGTAAGGTAGCCGAGGTGATGACCACGCTCTCTTTGCCCTCGAAGATGTGGGTTTCGACCAGCGGCCCCACATGCAGCGGCGCGGCGTGCAGCGACAGCCGATCTTTGAAGGATTCGATCCAGTAGATCATCTTCTCGGACGGGGTGAGCAAAAGCTCGTCCAGTTGCAGACAGAGATCACGCAGGGAACGGCCGTTGCTGGCCAGTGCCAACCGTAAATCTTCCCCATTCTCAATATCGGCCGTGGCCATGATGTCGGCCACGGTACTGGCTAATTTCTCAAACCCTTTGACCACCGGTTTCAGGTGAGGGGCTACGTTATCTTTCCAGGCATCCTGCACCAGCCCAAAGTCGGGGTTTTCACGCAGCTTCTCAACCAGTCGAATTTGCTGGGCAAACTGGCTGCGCCCGCGAATTTGCCCCTGGACAAAGTAGCCCAGCCTGGTGAAAAAGTCGTCCAGGCGCATGTCGGCCGCCTGCGCCTCGCGCCGCATCGCCTCGATCAGAGGCACAATGACACTTTCGGCCTGGGGCGAGCCAGCCACCACCCGATTCTGCATGTCGGCCAGCAGCCCGGCACGGGGGCGGGTCACTTCTTCCAGGATGTTCTCAAAGTAGCGGCGGTCGGCTTTGAAGCTGAGGCCATCGGTAACGGCCGCTTCCAGATGATGCCCCTCATCAATCACCAGGTCGTGGAAGGCGGGCAAGATGTGGTTCTCATTGGCCACGTCGGAAAGCAGCAGGGCGTGGTTGACAATGAGAATGTGGGCGCGTTCGGCCCGCTGCCGGGCCATATGCAGGGGGCAATTTTCGGTGGCGCAATGTTCGGCCGTGCAGCCGTTGTCGCCGCTCAGTTTGGCCCAGGCCATCTGCTCGCCAGGCGCCCGCAGGCTAATTTCGTTGACGTCACCGCTTTCGGAGCCGGGCAGCCAGTTGAGAATACGGGCGTAAAGGACCATCTCGTCAGCGTTGTTGGGTCCGCTGTGGCGCATCTGCTGGAAGAGGCGGGTGCAGAGGTAGTTGCTGCGCCCCTTGCGGACCGAGGCTTGCAGCTCAAAGGGCAAAATGCGGCGCAGTTCGGGCAAATCGTGGTTGAGGAGCTGGTCTTGCAGGTTAATGGTGTTGGTAGACACCACAACGCAGCGGTCGTTGTTGTAGGCCCAAAAAGCGGCAGGCAGCAGGTAGCCGATGCTCTTGCCCGTGCCTGTGCCGGCCTCGACCAGCAGATGTTCGCCCTGGTTGAACGCCTGGGCCACGGCCCGCAGCATCTCGACCTGCTGCGGCCGGTACTCAAAGCCGGGGAAGGATTGGCTGAGGTTGCCGCCGGGTTTGATCATACCGGCCACAACGGTTACATCTAGCGGCTCGGTTTTTTCTTTGGGGGCTAACGGCCGTCCCTGCAAGCGGGGTGGGTTAAAGAGGCGGGCCAGACGGCTGCCCGGCTTGCGGCCGGCCCCGGCCTGGATTTTGATGGCCATTGCTTCCTCGAAGAAGAGGGTTTCGGGCCAGGTGATGGTGCGGCCGGCCTGGATGATCTCTTCCAGCACGGCCACTTCCAGTTCGACAGCCCGCTCAAACAGGGTCAGGAACAAAGCGGCCGTCTGGTGGGCATCGGCCAGGGCGCGGTGGTCCTGGCGGCTCTCGTTGCCCGGCAGTTGCAGTTGGTAGACGAGTGATTCCAGGTTGTAGCGGCCGGCGTGGGGCAGCAGAATGGAGGCCAGCGTGACCGTATCCAACCGGTGCTGGCCATAACCGAGCCGTTCCGCCTGCAAAAAGCCCATGTCGAAGCCGACGTTGTGGCCGACCAGGATATGGTCGCCCAACACCTGCTTGAGGCGGGCGCGCAGGGCGTACATGGTGGGCGCGTCGGCCACCATGGCGTCGGTGATGCCGGTCATCTGGCTGATGTAAGGGGGGATCTCCTGGTGGGGCTGGACCAGGGAGCTGAATTCGTCAATGATACGGCCGTTTTGCAGGGAAACGGCCGCTACTTCAATAATCGCATCCCGGTCCGGGTCCAGGCCGGTGGTTTCTACGTCTACGACAACATATGTTCTACTCATGGTGGCGCAATTGTAGCATAAAACGGGGGATGGGGTGGGAATAGAATATGATTTCGTGCGGTTTTGTGCAGCTTTGTTGCGTGTGGCGAGTTGCGGGTGGCGAATTGCCAGAGCGCACACGCGCCACCCGCCACCCGCAACATTGTCAACTCCTTTTCGGCAAGCTCAAAGCAAGCTCTGAATTCCCAAGGAGCCAGATTGCTCAGAATATCCAGTTCTCTAATGCCAGTTTTGATTGTGCAACTGCTTAACCGACTACGTCCAGTTCCCGACCGACACGGCCAAAGGTATCTAGCGCCAGCTCAATATCGCTGTGGCTGTGGGCGGCGCTGTTCATCACCCGGATGCGGGCCTTGCCCTGGGGCACGGTGGGATAGCTGATCGCCATGGCAAAAACCCCTTCCTCAAACAGGCGGCGGCTGAAGCGCTGGGCCAACTTGGCGTCGCCCAGCATCACGGGCACGATAGGTGTCTGGCTGTGGCCGGTGTCGAAGCCCATGGTTTTCATGCCTTCTTGAAAAAGGGCAGCATTAGACCACAAGCGGTCGATTAGCTCGCTGGATTCTTCCAGGATGGTGACGGCTTCCAGGCACGCGGCCGTATCGGGTACGGTCATGGCGCTGGAAAAGAGGAACGGCCGTCCGCGCTGCCGCAGCCATTCAATAATCGACCGTTTACCGGCCACCAGGCCGCCTACTACGCCAAATGCCTTGCTGAGCGTGCCTACTTCAATATCGACCTGGCCATGTAGCCCAAAATGGTCAACAATACCGCGCCCGCTGCGTCCCAGAACGCCTTCACCGTGGGCGTCATCAACCATGAGCATGATCCCCTCTTCATTGGCCAGAGCGCAAATTTTGTCTAGCGGGGCAATGTCACCATCCATGCTGAAAACGCCATCGGTAATTATCAGGCGACGGCCGTAATCGGTGTGGCTGGCTATTTGCTGGCGCAAATCGTCCACATCGTTATGGGCATAGCGAACCACCGTGGCCCGGCTGAGGCGACAGCCGTCGATAATACTGGCATGATTTAACTCGTCTGAAAATATAAGGTCCCCCCGCCCTACCAGCGCCGGGATGGTGGCCAGATTGGCCGTGAAACCGCTCTGGAAAGTGATGCAGGCTTCGGCCCCTTTGAATTCGGCCAGTTTTTCTTCTAGCTGAACGTGGGGGGTCATGGTGCCGGCAATAGAGCGTACCGCGGCTGGTCCCACACCATATTGGTCGATAGCCTGCTGGGCAGCCTGGCGAATACGGGGGTGGTTGGCCAATCCCAGGTAGTTGTTGGCGCAGAAGTTGAGCAGGGAACGGCCGTCTATTGTCACCCAGCCATCAATTGGGGAGTCAATGGTCCGAATGTGATTGTACAGGCCCGCTTGCTTAAGCGCGTCAATCTCTTCCTGAATCCAGGTCAGGTTGTGTGCCGCTTGTGTCTCTTTCATGGGAAAACACTCCTTGTCGGTAGGCGTCACGGGTGGCGGGGGATGGGTATCTGTGGTTCAGCCACCACTCGCTACGCGTTACATGTTGGTGGGAAAATCGAAAAAGTTGACCGAGAGGCCGAATTTGTCGGCCAGGTGCTGGCCCAGGGCTTTGACGCCCACGGTCTCGGTAGCGTAGTGACCGGCATAGATAATGTTGAGGCCGTGGTCGGCCGCCGACCAGTAGCTGGCGTGCGAGGTTTCGCCGGTCACAAAAGTATCGGCACCCATCGCCTGGGCCGCGGCTGCTTGATCGGCACCAAAGCCGGAAACGATGGCCACGTTGTTGACTTGTTCTGGCCCGTAAGCCAGAACGCGGGCTTTGGTGTCAAGC
The DNA here is from genome assembly GCA_007123775.1 of Anaerolineae bacterium. Lineage (GTDB taxonomy): Bacteria > Chloroflexota > Anaerolineae > Promineifilales > Promineifilaceae > SLGK01. The sequence continues at coordinate 9,496 of SLGK01000063.1, forward strand.
TGGCTGTCGATCCGGTCCACAAATTGGGATAGGGAAACGGCCGTTTTCACCGACCCATACACGCCAACAGGGGTATCTTTGGGTACGCACCACCACTCCGCGATTTCGATGCCCAACATCTGGGCCAGTTGGGCATTGTTGCCCACTTCGGGGTGGGCGTCGAGCGGCAGATGGGCGGCATACAGGTTGATGCCGTGCTTTAGCAACAGGCGCACGCGCTGCCCCAGCGGGCCGGCAATGCGTTCTACGCTGCGCCA
>SLGK01000103.1 GCA_007123775.1 Anaerolineae bacterium
AAGAAGGCTTCGGTTACGGCCCATTTGCCTGTCGGATACGAAGCAATCAGGCTTTCGCAGGCATAAAAGCCTGCTTTTCTGGCCTGATATTGACCAAATTTAGGGAAAACTAAAGTAAATCTATAACAGGTCAATGGGGCTTCTTTCTCTTGCTGGCGCTGTTCCTGTTTGCAGGAACGACCGCCTGTGCCCGCGAACGTGACGACCAAAACGTAACGGCCGTTGAGCCAGAAGGTCCGGCCCTGGTCATGTTCTACACCGACGGTTGAGTGCCTTGACAGCAAATGGAGCCTATCGTGCATAGGCTGGCTGAAGAATTTGAAGGAGACGTAGCCGTCATGCGTCTGAAAGCCGACACCGCGGCCACCATTCCCCTGCAAGAGCGGTACGGCGGACGCGGCCACCCCTTCTTTGCCGTTATTGATGCAGAAGGCCAATTAACCGACCGTTTTTTCGGTCCGCAAACGGCCGAAACGCTGCGCCAGGCCATGCAGCGTGTAAATCCATGAGTCTAATTGACGGATGACCGAAGACGGATGACGGAGCATACCTTTCCGTCTTCAGTCCTTCGTCCTCCAACCTATCTGCAAAGGAGCATAAACATATGTCAAAAACAATCTGGTTTGCCTTAATTCTGCTGCTGTTTTTTGCGGCCGGCTGTTCAGCCCCGGCAACACCCGCCCATACCCCTGGTTCAGACGACGGGCACAGTGCAGCAGAAGCACACACTGTTAGAGAAATAACGATAGAGGCCGGTGACCTATACTTTAGCCCGGCTGAAATTGAGGTTGTTGCCGGTCAACCCGTTCGCCTTATCTTGAACAACACAGGCGCGCTGGAACATGATTGGAGTATTGACCATATTGCTGTAACGGCCGTCCATGAAGATTCGGTTCATTCAGATGACCACGTCCACCATATGGCTGGGCATGATCCGGATTTGCACATAGCCGCTATGGCTGGTGAGCAAGGCGTTTTGGAATTTACGCCCACCGAACCGGGAACTTATGAGATTACCTGCACGGTCGCCGGTCATAAAGAGGCGGGAATGGTCGGCCGGCTGGTGGTTGTGGAATAGGAAGCACACGACGTATCCATGATTGCCGATCACGTGGATATGCGGGGAATGACGATGAGCGGACCGGCCACGGCACAGGGCAACGGCCGTTACGCCATCACCGCCGAGTTCGTCCACGGCGGCAACTGGCGTGTCACGGTACAGGTAAACCAGGATGGAGCCAATGTGGCTTTAGAAGATTTTGACCTGGCTGTTCGTTAAACTGACCTGACCAATGCCATCGAAAATCAAACGCACAAAAGCAAGTTTCCTGCGCCATTTGTACGTGGCATCGTTTGGCTTGCTGCTGGTGTACTTGTTCTACCTTTCCTATGAGGCTTGGGGAGTTGAGCCGGCGCTGTGGCCTGATTGGGGCGAAGACCATCCCTATTGGCGAGCCTGGGCACATGCCGCCTTCGTTCTTCTCTTCCTTTCCCTCATATTAGGTCCTGCGTCCCGGCTCTGGCGTGTCTTCGTACCCTTTCTTCCCTGGCGGCGAGAGCTTGGGATTTGGTTTGTGGTATTCGCCGCAGGACACGCCTACGCCATCTGGGAACGCCGGGCGCGTGGGGACTTCGCCGGGCTTTTTGGTGGCGCGTATGTGGAGGAGTTGGGCGCCTATGTTCTGGCCAGGCCCAAAGTGGGCATCATGAACATGATGATGGTCGTCGCCGCGCCGATGGCTATCTTGCTCGCGGTGACTTCCTTCGATGGCGCGGTGAAGTTCCTCGGCAGCTCTGCCTGGAAATGGCTGCACACTTTTTTAGTCAACACTATTTTCTATATCCTCATGCTGCGCGGCATACTCTACTTCTTCTTTTTCTTTCAAGCTGCGCCTCCTGACTGGAGACTATATCCGAACATCTGGTTTTTATACCTCTTTCTGGGCATGGGGCTTATTGTTATTTTGCTGCAAGCGGCCGCTTTTGCCAAAAGCGTGTTTGAGCGTAGAAAGCGTCGCGGCCAGAAAAATGGCGCACCTCAGGTTGCCGCTGTCGTTGGCATAGCCGCGTTGTTCGTCATGCCCCTGGCACTCATGACAGGCGTAGTGGCCTATTTCGACAGCCGCGTTGTCAACGAACACATCACCCAGGTGCAGCAGCCGCAACCTGTGCAAAATTACGCACAAACCTTCTATATGGTCATCCATGATGTAGAACAAGACATCCACCTTTGGGCGCAGAACCTTGACAGTGAACCCTATTTTCGCCAGACGGTGGAAATCGCGGGAGCGCCGGTCTTTCACCGTATCTACCGCTACGGTGAGCGGACCTTGTACGGTGCGGAACGGGGCGCTGACGCAGCGCTTGTTTGGTCGAAGGTTGAGAATGTAGCCCCAGAAGAGATTGAGCTGTCGTCAATAGCCACGGGGCCCGGTATCTGGGCGGTTCAGTACGGCGTCGGCGAACATCATATCCCCTGGGGGGGAACGGCCGTACACGTCACTATCCACAGCGTGCAGGAGGCGATTGCGGACGATGTGTTCGCGGTCCCCGATGATGTCTGACCCTGTGTCTGTAGCTTTTCTGCGGGCGCAAACAAGGCCAGAAAAGTCACGATAGTGACAAATGTCACCCCTCTTTCTATGACGCGCAATTCGGCGTATATCCAGCCGGCAGTTCCGCTGGATGCTTGACCAGCCATGACAAATGTCACTATTCTCGTATGACGCGCCATTTGGCCCTATTGGGCAGCCGGTGGCAAGTGTATGCTATAGACAGATACAACATTCGGCTGGGATTTGACTGAATCCGCCAGCTTTAGCAACAAGGAGAAGCAAGAAAATGAGTAACATAGTGACTCGCCGTGGTGAAGTGGTTCGTGAGCCACAATTAGTGGATAAATTGTTGAACGACCCGCGTGCTGGCTGGCTGTGGCTGGTCCTGCGCGTCTGGTTGGGCTGGCAGTGGCTCAGTTCTGGCTGGGGCAAAGTAGGCAACCCGGCCTGGGTGCAGAGTGGCGAAGCGTTGAAAGGCTTTTGGGAACGAGCCGTGATTATTCCTGACGGCGGCCGTCCGACTGTGGCCTTCGATTGGTACCGGAGCTTCTTACAATCTATGCTGGATGCCGAGGCTTACACCTGGTTTGCGCCACTGGTGACTTACGGTGAGGTTTTGGTAGGCATTGCCCTGATCGTCGGCGCATTTACCGGTATCGCCGCTTTCTTTGGCGCTTTTATGAATTGGAACTTTATGATGGCCGGCAGCGCCAGTACCAATCCCATGCTTTTCGTGGTGGCTGTTGGTCTGATAATGGCCTGGAAAGTCGCCGGGTATATTGGGGCCGATTACTACCTGCTGCGCTGGATCGGCACACCCTGGGGCTGGGTGTCTAAATCCGATATGGATACACCGACAGAGGCACATCCAGAGACGGCCTAGCAGCGACTTTTTGGCACATTATGTGCCAAGAAGCGCACGTTTCCCGATGAAAGCCTGGCCCGGTTACTCGGGCCAGGCTTATTTTTTGTCAACAATCGTTACCGTTGGCCTCAGAGTGGTGCGAGGCACTGGCTGAACGGTTTTAGTCAACCCAACTTTTGTAGCCAGTGCCTTGCACCGATAGAGGGAAAAATGAAGAAAAGATTCCAAAAGCGACAGGTACGCAGCCAACGCCGGGCACGACCGGAAACGAAGCTTATGGTGATGATTGGCATTATCAGTGTGGTGGTTCTTGCACTGGCCGCTGCCTACATCACCTGGAGCGGTAACTCACAGGCTGCGCCGCTTTTTGCCTATGCGGCTGAAGATGTGGTTGAAGAACAACCGTTTACGGCCGTTCACGAGATGGGTCAAGGGCCGGAAATTCCCTTCCTGGCCGCTGATGGCCCCCAACCAAAGATAGTGGTGTCGGAACATTTCTACGATTTCGGCCGTATTGGCGCCAGGGACATTGTGCAGCAGACTTTTGCCATCCGCAATGATGGGGATGCGCCGTTGACCATTAGCCGAGCCTATACCACGTGCGGCTGTACGGTAGCCGATTTTACGGCCAGCGCAATTCCGCCGGGCAAAGTGGCTGAGGTGACGCTCATTTTTGACGCCGGTTTCCATGACTCGCGGGGCCAGACGGTGCGGCGCGGTCTGATTATCGAGAACAATGACCCTACCCGGCCGCAGGTAGAAATCTGGACACAGGCGGCAGTGGGGTGGAATTAAGCATGAAACACCTGTTTTTTATCTTGCTGGCCTTTTTGCTCACCGCCTGTGGTGGTTCCGGTTCGCCGGTTGTTGAGGTAGTGGGGAATTATGACTTTGGTGTGGTGACTAAGGGGGAGACGGTTACGGCCGTATTACCCTTACGCAATGCGGGTCAGGCAACGCTGGTCGTTGAGAACATCAGCACGTCATGTGGCTGCACCACGGCGACGCTCTCTACCATGTCCCTGGCCCCCCAGGAAGAAGCAACGCTGGTAGTAAGCTACGATTCCGGCGCTCACGAGGCCGACATAGGCCTGCTTGACCGGCATGTTTTTGTTGCCACCAATGATCCGGAGCAGGCAGTTGTAATGATTCGCTTCACTGCCCTGGTTGAAGAGTAACAGATTAAGCAAACAACATATTATGTCTCCAGATTTCTCTTGAAGAACTTGAAAAGCTCCATCGCTACTAAGATGGTAGCGGCGAACGGTAGCAGAACGAGCCATTCCTGAATCGAAACCGGGGCCACGTCGAGGACCACCTGCATAAACGGCAACTGCATCGCCAGCAGATGAATACCCTGAGCCGCTAACACGCCAATAACCAGCACCGGATTGCGCCGGAAGGGCACTCTAAAAGCCGACTCGTGTTCGGAGCGGCAGTTAAAGGCGTGGAAGTTCTGGAATAGGACCATCAGGAGTAAGACCAGGTTGCGAGCGGCCGTTTCTTCCCAACCATTGCTCAACAACCAGTACCAAACGCCAAAAACAACCAGACCCATAACCGCACCGGAAGTGACCGTTTGCGCCACCATCAGCCGGTTGAAGATACCCTCACCGGGGTCGCGGGGCCGGCGTTTCATGGCCCCTGGCTCGCCACCCTCAAAGGCCAGGGCAACGTCCTGAATGCCGTTTGTCACCAGGTTCAGCCAGAGGATTTGTACCGCCAGCAGCGGCAGCGGGAGACCGAAGAGTAGCGCCAACGTGATCAGCAGCACCTCAGCCGCGCCGGTAGAAATGAGAAGATAAGTAACCTTGCGTACGTTGTCATAGGCATAGCGACCCTCTTCGATGCCGGCCACGATGGAAGCGAAATTGTCGTTAGCCACAATCATAGAGGCCGTGTCCTTGGCAATGTCGGTGCCCGACCCCATGGCCACGCCGATATTGGCCCGGCGCAGGGCCGGTGCATCATTCACGCCATCACCGGTCACAGCGACAAAATGGCCGCCTTCAATCAAGTTTTCTACAATGTGCAGCTTTTGCAGTGGCGTCACCCTGGCGAAGACGTGAGCCGAATTGATCGCCTCGCGGTATGCTTTGCTGTCCGGTGAGCCGAGTTTGTCCAGATCAGAACCGGTAATGATGTCGTCCTCACTATCGGCAATATGCAGGTCGCGGGCAATCGCCAAAGCCGTAGCCGGATGATCGCCGGTAATCATCATCACTTCAACGCCAGCCGCCCGGCACCGGTCTACCGACTCAGTCGCTTCCGGTCGCAGCGGGTCAATAAAGGCAACCAGCCCGACCAACGTCAGGGGCGGCATTTCTGCTTCGTCAAGCTCGGCCGGCACCTCCCCGTCTAGCTCTGCGTGGGCCACGGCCAGCACGCGGAAACCTTTGGCGGTCAGGTTGAGTGCCTCCTGCTCAACCGCTTCGGTATCAATGGCTACCGCTCCGTCCAGCGTTAGCATATCCTGGCAAAAGGGGAGAATCGCTTCGGTAGCACCCTTCGCCGCCACTTGCGGCCCGTTATCGTTATGATATGCTTTGGCAGCATAGCGCCGGTCTGATTCAAACGGTATTTCGCTAATCGTTTCCACTTCGCGGCGAATAACTTCGGGGTCCAGGTCCAACTTGTAGCCTAGCGTTAACAGGGCTACGTCCACAGCATCACCGTGGTAGGTCCAGTCGTCATCTTCGCTTCTCAGGTTGGCTTCGTTGACCAGAATGGCCGCTTTAGCGAATCGCTCCAGGTGTGACGCAGTTGCCGCGGACAAAGCCTCGCCATTTTCGGTTGTGACTTCGCCTTCGGGGACGTAACCTTCACCGGAAACGGCCAGCAGCTCGTCACCGGGTAGGTAAATGTGTCTGGCGGTCTGTCTATTGACGGTAAGGGTGCCGGTTTTATCGCTGGCAATGGCCGTGCAGCTTCCCAGGCTTTCCACGGCCGCCAGACGCCGCACGATGACGTTGCGCTGGGCCATCCGGCTGGTGGCCAGGGCCAGGGCAACCGTGAGAGCAACGGGTAATCCTTCGGGAATGGCCGACACGGCCAGGGCGACGGCCAGAAAGAAGATTTCGGTGATCTCCATACCCTGCAGATAGCCAATGAAAGCCAGCAAGATACTGGCAAAGACGACAATGAAGCCAATATTGCGCGTGAATTGCTCCATGCGGATGACCAGGGGCGGTTTGGCCGTTTCCGCTTCGGCAACCGTATCGGCGATGAGGCCCATCTCGGTCTCCGTGGCAGTCGCAACGACAACACCGACACCGCGACCTGCGGTGACGGTGGAGCCGGCGAAGGTGAGGCTGGCACGTTCACTTACGGGCGCATCCGCCGCAACCGGTTCGACATTCTTGCTAACGGCTACCGATTCACCCGTTAAGAATGACTCGTCTATTTCCAGGTTCTTTGTATGCAGCAGGCGTAAATCGGCCGGAACGCGGTCACCCGATTCCAATAGGACGATATCACCCGGCACAAGTTCCTCGGCTGCTATGGATTCTTCTGCACCTGCGCGACGCACACGCGCCTTTATTTTCAGCAGGCTCTTTAGAGCAGCGGCACTCTGTTCGGCACGCCACTCTTGAAAAGCACCAATGCTGGCGTTGAGAAGAATAACGATAAAGATGAAGGTGGCGTCAGCATATTCGCTGATTAGAATGGCAACAGCGCCGGCAATTAGCAAAATGTAGATAAGGGGATTGGTGAACTGGTGTATGATGACGTCTAATAACGTGGGTGGTTCGGGGGCAGGCAGCGTATTGGGACCGAATTCCTCCAATCGTTGGCTGGCTTCAGCGCTGGTAAGCCCCTCAGAAGAAGACTGAACTCCCTGCAGAACCTCTTCCTCAGACAGGGCGTGCCACGCCTGCTCCTCGCGGCCTGGTCGGCGGCTAGATTCTGTGGTTGTTTCCCTATCGTTCATATAGTCTCACTATAGACCTGATAGTACCATGACCTGATGGCTTGGACCATAATCCCACATGAGGATTTACGGGCCAATCAAGCGCTCGCCATCAGGCCATACCTGTGCGGCCACGCCCTACTGGACGCCAGCCGAGTTCTTGACGTGAGTGTACCACATTTTACTCAAACCCCACCGTCTCCATCATGGCCCAGAAGACGCCTGCAGCAGCGGTAGCGATCTCTGCGCGACCAGGGAACTCGGTCACGACGTCATTGAAGACGAGCCAGAGCTGGTCGTTGCCGGGCGGCTGCCAGACAACCTGGACCACGCCCGGCTGGCTGCGCCGGATGAGGACGGTCTGGTCGTTGATAACGGCCGTTTCTTCTTCATCAGCCGTCGGGTTGGTGCGGTCAAAGGCAGCCCGGTCGCCCACAACCAGTTCCAGGCTAAACGGGGCCACCACCACCGGGGCGTTCGGGTCGGGCGGGCCGGAACGGTCGGCCAGTTCGGCCGCAATCTCCGGCGGCATCAGCAGAAACGCGCCGACGACGGGCCAATCATCGGGCACACCAGGGCCGTCCTGAGGCAACGGGTCCAGTACCCAATCGGGCGGGTAGCGGAAGGTAAAGCCATGTTCCGCGTCAGCATAAACTGCCCAGCCGGTCGTATCCAGCCCGGGTTCCATAGCCCCTGGCGGCACGGCTTCCACGACGTCGTCAATAAGCCAACGGCCGTTTTCCCGGACGAAGTTGACCTGTATCAGCTTGACCGATTCCGGCCCAAAGCTGAGGTCAACCAGCGCTGTATCCTCTATGTAGCCGGGATCCACGGCAAAGGCAGTGGGCACATCTTGCGCCAGCAGGAAGGGGTCATAACCGCCCCGGTCAAAACCGGCGATGGTTTCGTCTACTTTGGCGACGAAAGCGGCCGTCAGGAAGTCGCTGTCGCGGTAGGCGCCGTCTACCAGGGGATTGCCCGTCTCGGCATAGGCCAGATACCAGGTGTAGAACGCTTTGGCATTGCCGACCGGATTGCCGCCGCAGGTGACATTGCTAATCTGCCAGATGTCGCCGTCCATCTGCCGCAGGTCAACGGTGAAAAAGTGATGGTCAAAGCTGGTCTGCACCAGGATGCTGGGCGTTGGCCCGTTCATGATGAAGCTTTGGGGCATGATGTAGTCAGGGATGTCCTGGGCGCAGAGGAAGGGATCGTAGCCACCCCGGTCAAACCCGGCGATGATTTCGTCTACATGGTTGGCAAAATCGGCCGTCAGGTAAGGGCTGTCATGGTAGGCTTTGTCTACCAGCGGGTTACTGGCGGCGGCATAGTCCAGATACCAGTTGTAAAAGGCCATGACGACGGCGTCGGGCGTCTGGGGATAGGCTTCTTCGGGCACGGGGCAGACGATTTCATTGATAAGCCAACGGCCGTTTACCGTCACCAAATAGACCATCATATCACGCACGCTTTCAAAGTCACTGCCCGGATTCCAAATCTCGCTGACATTGACGGCAGCTTCGCCACCACCCTCCTCCTGCCAGGCTTCCCAGGAGACGGCCGCTTCCATCGCGCCGGGAATATCCTGAGCGCAGAGGAAGGGATCATAGCCGCCGCCCTCGAAGCTGGCGATGATTTGGTCCACCTGGCTGACCAGATCGGCCGTCAGGTAGGGGCTGTCGTGGTAGGCTTTGTCTACCAACGGGTTGCCGGTCTCGGCGTAGGCCAGGTACCAGTCATAGAATAGTTGGACAACTGCTTCGGGTTCTTCTGTCGTTTCAGGAGCGGGAACGGCCGTAGGGTCTGGCGGGGCTACAATGGGTTCATCTGCCTGGCCACCACAGCCAATAATGCCCACTAACAAGGCAACAGTTAGAATAAGGGTTAGAATTGTTTTAGAGCCGTTCATCTTGAATCTCCTATTGTAGATCGGGGCTTGCGGCCCCGTGACTGCCCGGACAGCACTGTCCCGGCAACGTTTTTGTTTGCCCGCACTATTGGCAAATCTATAATAAAGCTTAAAGAAGACGGCTCTGGGACACATCGGGCAACTGACCAGTTTTGGACCTGGCCTGTTGGCCAGGTCTAAGCCTGTTCAACCAACCAGCCCCAAACCTAACCTATTGGCGGATGTGTTCCGACCGGCGATTGGTTACACTGTGGCCACAATACGACGATTCACAAGCCGTAGTGCGTAGTGCGTAGTGCGTAGTTCGTAGTGCGTAGTGCGTAGTGCGTAGTGCGTAGTGCGTAGTTCGTAAAACGTAACCGACCCGACCCACCAGGCATTACGTTTTACTCCCAATACCTTTCAAATAAGAGCCACAGCCTCCTTGAATGGGAGCTTTGGTTGGGGCCAATGATAATGCTCTGGCCTTTTCTTCAAGAATTTAGACATTTTTCGCTTGACGACACGCGGATT
>SLGK01000284.1 GCA_007123775.1 Anaerolineae bacterium
CAACACCTTAACACACAATTCAATCTTCGTTAACCAGACACAGGTATTCTCCTGATCGTGCATAGACGTGGCTCGTTCTAAACGCTTGTCACGCCTGATGGAAGCACAATTATCAGTTGACTATTGCTGCCGCACAGAAACCAAGTTTTGGCAAAAGACAGAAACCGAGTTTTTGACAAAAACTCGGTTTCTTAGTGTAAGGCGATAGTCCCTAATTCAATCTCTTAGGAGGAGACTTGATGTTAAAGAAGATTGCTTTACTAACCGCTTTATTGTCCTTACTGTTGGTTATGGTCGCCTGTGGCGGCCAAACCGAGCCGGCTGTCGTCGAAGTCGAAGTTACACGTGTTGTGGAAGGCGAGTCAATCACCATGGAAGTCACTCGCATCGTAGAGGGCGAAAGCCGTACAGAAACTGTCGTTGTCACGGCCACACCTGACCCCGACGCCATGATGGCCCAAGCTGAAGTTTTAGCCCCGGGTTCCGTGAACATTTTGGGTGCAGGCGCTACCTTCCCCTTCCCCCTCTACTCCCGCTGGTTTTACGAATACGCTTTCGTAGACCCGGCCGTGCGCTTCAACTACCAATCTATCGGTTCCGGCGGTGGTATTCGCCAGATTACGGCACGCACCGTAGACTTCGGCGGTTCTGACGCCCTGCTTACCAATGAAATGAAAGCGGATGCCCCCGGCATCATTCAGCTACCCATCGTCGCCGGTGCCGTAGTACCTATCTACAACCTCAACGATGCCAACGGCGACCCCATTCCCCCTGGTATGCTGTTGACCGGCGACATTCTGGCCGACATCTACCTGAACAATATCACCCGCTGGGATGACGAGCGGCTGCAAGAACTCAACCCCGATATTGCCCTGCCTGACGCGGCTATCACCGTAGCCCATCGCTCCGACGGCTCCGGCACCACCTTCCTCTGGGTCAGCTACCTGGCTGCCATCAGCGACGAGTGGCGCGAAAACGTAGGTGTTGGCACCTCCGTCTCCTGGCCCGTTGGTCTCGGCGGTCGCGGCAACGAAGGCGTGGCCGGTATTGTCCGCGAGCAGCCAAACAGCATTGGCTACGTGGAATTTGCTTACGCCAAACAGAATAACCTTTCTTTTGCCCACGTAGAAAACCAGGCCGGTAACTTCATTGAGCCCACACTCGAAAGCGTTGTGGCCGCTTCTGACGCTCTGGCCGCCGACATGCCCGAAGATTTCGGCCAACTGCTGACCAACGCCCCCGGCGCTGACTCCTGGCCCATCGCCGGCTACACCTTCCTGCTGGTCTATGAAGACATGCCCGACTGCCTCAAAGCCCGCAAATTCCTCGAGTTTGTGCGCTGGGCCATGAGCGATGAAGGCAGCGAGTATGCCTTTGATCTGGTCTACGCGCCGCTTGGCCCCGGCGTCCAGGCCCAGGTCGAAGAGCAACTAGATAACATGACCTGCGAGGGCGGCCAACCCATCTTTGGCAACTAAACGTTGATCAAAAATAGACTTTGAGAATGACGTGAAACGTGAAACGTGAGCCTACCTTACGTTTCACGTTTCACGTTTCACGGAGACACAAGGAGACAGTATGGCATCCTCCACATCGTCTGGCCCTCCCCCTGGTCGTAGATTCATTTCGCTGCCAGCCAACAAGGGCGACATCCTATTTCAGGGTGGCACAATGCTCATGGCCGCCACAATCGTTTTGCTTATCCTTATGCTGGTGTGGCAGTTGGTTGATGGAGCATGGCTAGGCATACGTGAATACGGCATCAGCTTTCTCTACCAGCAGGAATGGGACCCCGTTTTCCACAGATATGGCGCGCTGCCGGCCATTTACGGCACCGTCGTTTCTTCGCTGCTGGCCTTGCTCATCGCCGGCCCTATTGGCCTGTTAGCAGCCATCTTTCTGTCCGAACTGGCCCCGCGCTGGCTGGCCAGCCCGATTTCCTTTCTGGTGGAGCTGCTGGCTTCTATTCCCAGTGTGGTTTACGGTCTGTGGGGTATCTTTGTCCTCTCCCGCGTCATGCGTGACCCGATAGGAAGTACGTTGCAGAATTCGCTTGGTTTCCTGCCCTTCTTTTCCTGCAACCCCATCGGCCTCGGCATGTTAACGGCCGGTATTATTCTGGCTATCATGATCTTGCCCTACGTTATCGCCGTAGCCCGCGACGTGCTGCGGGCCGTGCCCAACCAACAGCGAGAAGCCATGCTGGCCCTGGGCGCCACTCGTTGGGAAACGATCTGGAAAGCGGTCGTGCCGTATGCTCGCTCCGGTATCGTGGGCGGCATGATGCTGGGTCTGGGGCGGGCACTGGGCGAAACAATGGCCGTGACCATGGTGATCGGCAATCGGCGCGAGATGTCCGCCTGTCTGTTTGACCCCGGCGTCACCCTGGCCAGCATGATTGCCAATGAATTCGCTGAGGCCGCTTTCGCCTTGCATGTGTCGGTTTTGATTGAACTGGGGCTGGTGCTGTTTGGCATCACCTTAGTTATGAATGCCATTGCCCGCCTGCTGGTGTGGCGCATGGCACGCGGTATGCGCGGGAGAGAATTATGAGTGCAGTGAGCTATTCACAGAGTGAGTCTCGTTTTGTCCGACGCAAGCTCTCTAACTACTTAATGCTGACGATCACGGGCATTTCCGCCAGCGCAGCCATTTTCGCTCTGTTTCTGGTATTGTACCATGTGGCTGTCAACGGCATTGCGGCCATCAACATCGATTTCTTTATTCGTGAGCCAACGCCGGTAGGTATTCCCGGGGGCGGTATTGCCAATGCCATTGTCGGCTCGGTAATCGTGGTAGGGCTGGCCAGTATGTTTTCGCTGCCCATTGGTCTGGGGGCGGGCATTTACCTGAGCGAATATGGTGATAACCGGTTTGGCGACCTGGTGCGCTACCTGGCAGACGTACTGGCCGGGGTGCCCTCCATTGTCATGGGCATCTTTGCCTATGCCTTAATTGTGGCGCAGCAGGGCCACTTTTCAGCCCTTTCCGGCGGTTTTGCGCTGGGCGTGATGATGCTGCCGGCCATCACCCGCATCACGGAAGAGATGCTCAACCTGGTGCCTAACTCGCTGCGCGAAGGGGCGTTGGCGTTGGGCTATCCCCGCTGGCGCGTGACGTTAACGGTGGTGATGCCCACGGCCCTACGCGGCGTTCTGACCGGCATTGTGCTGGCTATTGCTCGCGTGGCCGGTGAGACGGCCCCGCTGCTCTTTACCGCTTTTGGCAGCCCATTCTTAAACACCGACATCTCGGAGCCGATGGCCACCATGCCGCATACGCTCTATGTGTATGCCATCTCCCCCTTTGATGATTGGCAGGCCAAAGCGTGGGGCACGGGGCTGGTGCTGGTATCACTGGTGCTGGTCGCCAGTATTCTGGTACGTAGTCTGGGGCACCGGCAGCGGAATATTTAGCAGAAGGAAGGGTAAACAACTATGAGTGAATTTGTACAGACTAAGGTAGGCACCCAAATGGGCGTTCATACAGGAAATATAGAAAACGTTGCTACCAAGCGCATGTCCATAACCAGCTTAAATGCCGGCTTTGGCAGCTTTAGAGCGGTTCAAGAAGTGAGCGTGACGATTGAACCAAAGAAGATTACGGCTATAATAGGTCCTTCTGGCTGTGGTAAATCCACCTTTCTGCGCTGCCTGAACCGTATGCACGAAGAGGTACGCAGCGCCTGGGCCAACGGCCAGATTTTGCTAGACGGTGAAGACATTTACGCGCCCGGCGTGGACCCCGTCCATGTGCGCCGGCGGGTGGGTATGGTGTTCCAAAAGCCCAACCCTTTTCCCACCATGTCTGTCTTTGACAATGTGGCTGCCGGGTTGCGGCTCAATCGCCGCCTCAAACGCGCCGATATTGAAGAACGGGTCGAAAAGGCGTTGCGCGGGGCGGCCTTATGGGATGAGGTAAAAGATAAGCTGGAGCAGCCGGGCACCGCCCTTTCCGGTGGGCAGCAGCAGCGACTGTGCATCGCCCGCTCCCTGGCCATTGAGCCGGAAATCTTGCTGATGGATGAGCCTTGTTCCGCCCTGGATCCCATCGCCACGCTGCGTATCGAAGAGCTGATGCGTGAACTGGTCGATCAGGTGACGATTGTCATCGTCACGCACAATATGCAGCAGGCCAGCCGTGTCTCTGACTACACCGCCTTTTTTTTGATGAGCGAAGAGAATCCTTCCGGCCGCCTGGTTGAGTTTGGTGATACCAATCAAATTTTCACTAACCCGCATGATCAACGCACGGAAGATTACATTACCGGCCGTTTTGGCTAAAAAACAACCATTATGATCAGATCGAATTTTTTAGGCGAACTGCAACGTTTGCAAGATGCCGTATTGGCTATGGGCGATAATGTAGCAAACAATATTGTTGCTGCTGTTACCCATTTGAAACGACGAGATTTAGAAAAGGCCCAGGCCTTGATCACGGCCGACCGCTACATTAACGAGCAGCGCATCAAACTGGAAATGGATTGTATGACTCTGCTGGCTACCCAACAACCAATGGCCGGCGATATGCGAGCCATTACTTCGATGTTTGCCATTATCGGCGAATTGGAGCGGATCAATGATTATGCCAAGAGTATTGGCAAAATAACGCTGGCCTTGGGCAGCGATCCGCTAATCAAGCCACTGATTGATATTCCCATTATGGCCGAAAAAGCACGTAGCATGTTAGAGCGCAGTTTGACTGCGTTTGCCACCCGCAATGAACAATTGGCCCGTACTATTCCGGCTGAGGACGACGAGGTAGATGCGCTGTATATAGCTGTTTACCAGGAGTTGATGGCGAAGGTGATTGATGATAAAACGGCCGTTGATCAGGCGAACAATTTGTTATGGGTAGCTCACAATTTAGAGCGTACGGCCGATCGGGTGATTAACATCTGTGAGCGGGTAGTTTACATGGTCACGGGTGAGTTAACCGAGCTAGGCTGACCTGTTAACAAGTTGTTAACAAGACAATAGCCAATCCTTAACAAAAAATTGGCTTCTTCTTAAGCGAATTGTGCTATTCTTTTGGTTGGTGACGTAAAAACTGGCTAAACGAATAGAATGAATTTCGGAAAGTTAGTGCTGTCAAGGTAATGTGCAGAGGCGGAAGGGTGAACGTTTCATCTTTCCGCCTCTTTGATTGTCAGCACCCTGGTTTCAGCCTTCATAAGTCGTCATTCATGATTCGTAATTCGATACGGGAGAAGATAGGTGGAAATACGCACTGAGGGAATTGAAAAACGGTATGGCGAAACCGTTGCCCTGGCTCCAACCAGCCTGGCGGTTAGAGCCGGTGAGTTTGTTTCGCTGTTAGGACCATCCGGTTGTGGTAAGACAACCCTGCTACGTTCAATTGCGGGTCTGGCACGGCCGGATAACGGCCGTATTACGTTGGGTGATCAAGTCGTCTTTGACCACAACAAACGAATCAACACAGCCCCCGAGAAGCGAGGGGTGGGCATGGTCTTCCAGGACTTTGCCTTGTGGCCCCATATGACCGTTTTTGAGAACGTCGCCTTTGGCCTGCGAGCGCGGCAGCAGCGCGGCCTACCCGAACTACTCCGCTTCCGCCAGCCAACCCCCGGCCAAACGGAAAAAGATATTGCCAACCGGGTCGATTGGGCGCTGCAAAAAGTGCGTCTGGCGGGCTATGCCCAACGCTATCCCGGCCAGCTGTCCGGTGGGCAAAAGCAGCGCGTCTCGTTTGCCCGCGCCATTGCTACCGGCCCCAAGCTGCTACTGCTAGATGAGCCGCTCTCGGCCCTGGACGCCATTCTGCGCGAGGAAATGCGGGTGGAATTGAGTGCCCTGGTTCGTGAAATCGGCATTACCGCCCTCTATGTTACCCATGACCAGTCCGAAGCAATGGCTATGTCAGACCGCATTGCGGTGATGAATGAAGGCCAGATTTTGCAGACGGGCACGCCGGAGGATCTTTACAACCGGCCAGCCGACCCCTTTGTGGCTACCTTTATCGGCCGTTCTAATGTGGTGTCACTTAACGGCCGTTACACCATCGTCCGCCCCGAACGCCTGCGACTCAATCAGGTTAGCGCGGCCGACCTGGCTTTTACCGGCACCGTACGCCAGACCGCCTTCCTCGGCGAACGCTACGAAGTCGTTCTATCCGTCAGCAGCCATGAAGAAGAACAGCTATGGACCAGCTACCTGCCCCAGAAACCGGACCTGGGACAGGAATTGACGCTGTATGTGAGTCCGGATGATGTCCATCAAGTAACGAAGTAATAAACCCTGACCGAAGACGAAGGACGGAGGACGAAGGACCACTTCCGTCATCGGTCCTTCGTCCTCGGTCCACTACATAAGGAGAAGAACTATGAAATTTACCCGCAAAACCCTGACCTGGTTAACCGTTATGCTTGCCGCTGTCATGCTAACAATGGCCCTGGTAGCCTGTGGTGGCGACACGGCCGAAGAAGAATCGAACGTCCTGGTCGTCTACTCCGCCGGGCCGGGTGGCTTGGCTAACAATATTGCCGAAGGCTTTACGGCCGCTACCGGCATCCAGGTTGATCTGTTCCAAGGCACAACCGGCGCTGTACTCGGCCGTTTAGAAGCCGAAAGTAACAACCCCAACGCCGACGTAGTTGTCCTGGCCTCCTGGCCGGCCGGTATGGGCCTGTATGAAGAAGGGTTGCTGCTGCAATACAGCGACGCCGCCAACGCCAATCTGCTGGTCCCCGAATGGAATCTGGACGGCTATCTGTTTGGCTACAGTGCGTCAGCCCTGGGCATCACCTACAACACTAACGTCTTCCCCGACCAGCCCGGCACCGACTGGGACTCCTTCACCGATTCCCAGTTCCAGGATTTGGTGGCTATGCCCGATCCCAGCCTCTCTGGTTCCGCGCTTGACTTTTTGGCTGGCTACATCAGCAACAATCCTGAAGGTTGGAGCCTGTTCACTGACCTGGCCGCCAACGGCATCGAAGTGGCCGGCGCCAACCGGCCCGCGCTCGACAGCGTGGTCAGCGGCTCACGCGGTCTGGTTCTGGCCGGCGTGGACTATATGGCTTACGCTGACATGGCTCGCGGCGAACCGTTGGGCATCTTCTATCCGGCCAGCGGCACGGTCATCAACCCGCGCCCGGCGATGATTATGGCCAGCACCAACAGCCCTAACAACGCTCGCGCCTTCATCGACTACCTGCTCTCGGACGAGGCACAGCAAATGGTCGTGGATGCCTATATCCTGCCGGGCCGCACCGATGTCGCCGCCCACCCCGACCGCGTTGGCCTGGACGGTATTCCTCAATTTGAGATCGATTGGAACTGGATGATGGAAAATCAGGAAGCGATTAACGCGCAATTCCAGGAAATTAATCGTTAAATAACTATATTGCGTAGTACGTAGTGCGTAGCCTTACGGCCATACGCACTACGTACTACGCACCACCCCCGATGACCAACGACCCCACCAAACTCACCCAACGTTTCGCCCTCGGCCTATCGGTCATACTGCTGACCATCCTGGTCCTTATCCCCCTGGCCCTGGTGATGTGGCGCAGCTTTACGCCGCATGGCGATTTTGAGCTGCTGGGGCCGCTGACCGTCGTCACCCAGCGCAATTTGCTCGAAGTGCTGATCAATTCACTGCTGCTGGGTGTACTGGTGGTACTGGGCACCACCCTGATTGCGCTGCCGCTCGCTTTTCTGGCGGCGCGCACGGAAATCGGCCGGGCACGCTGGCTAGACCTGGTGCTGCTCATCCCCTTCATGACACCCCCCTACATCGGCTCTATGGGCTGGATTTTGTTCATGCAAAATCGGGGGCTGATGGATCAATTCTTCCCCATTTTTGGCTTCACCCGCTCCACTTTCTTCTCTATGTGGGGGGTGGTGCTGGTTATGTCGCTCCACCTTTACCCTTTCCTCTACCTCATCCTCAAGAACGCCCTACGCGAAATTGGTGGCTCGCTGGATGATGCTGGGGCGATCTGTGGCGGCACCTTTTTCTACCGGCTGCGCCGCATTACCCTGCCGCTTATCTTTTCCAGCTACACCATGGGTGCGCTGCTGGTTTTTGTCAAAACGATCAGCGAATTCGGTACCCCGGCCACACTCGGCCGGCGCGTGGGCTTTTATGTGCTAACTACCGAGATTTACCGTTTTACCTCCAACTGGCCCATTGATTTTGCCAGCGCGGCCGCCCTATCCTCGGTACTGCTGGTGACGAGCATGATCGTCTGGTACGTGCAGTCGGTACTGGCCGACCGGTACCAATATTCGGTGATTGGCGTATCGGGCGCCCCTTCCCGACTAGAATCGCTCGGACGCTGGAAAATCGTGGCCTGGGGCTATGTCATTCTGACGCTGGCAGTCTCCATTGGCGTGCCCTACTTTGCCATTGTGGGCACATCGGTAATGCAGATACGGGGCACGGGGCTGGTGCTCGATAATCTGACTTTGAGCCATTATGGGGAAATTTTCCGCAGCGGTAGTTTGGCCAACCGGGCGCTGTGGACCAGTCTGCGGTTAGCCTTTGGCGCGGCTATTTTGTCGCTGCTGTTAGGGACCTTCTTTGCTATTGTGGTCTCGCGCACGCGCGGCTTTTTTGCACGCCTAACGGACGTATCCAGCCTGCTCTCGAACACGATTCCGGCGATTGTGGTGATTGTGGGGCTGATTTTGCTGTGGAACGCCCGTTGGGTGCCACTGCGGATTTATAACACAGAGTATATTCTGGTGCTGACTTATACGGTTCTGTTTTTGCCCTTTACGGTGCAGTATGTCAAGGCCAATTTATCCCAGCTAGGCACGAGCTTGTTTGACGCTGCCCGCGTGACGGGGGGCACGCCGGCCTATACTTTCCGCCGTATTCTGCTGCCTCTGATTCGCAGCGGCATGGTGGCCGGTTTTATCATGACCTTTATCATTGGTGTACGAGAACTGGTGGGATCGCTGATGATACGGCCGCCGGGCACAGAAACGACGGCTACCTATATCTTCAATCAGTTTGAGCAGGGCAACGCCTCGCTGGGGATGGCCATGGCGCTGGTGACGATTGGGGTGACAACAATTGTGCTGCTGGCCATTCAGCGTATTCCGACAACGGCCGAATTGTAGGAATGGCCAGTTATAAATCTGCTGGTGTCAAACCGGTATGTCGGGCAATACGAGCCAACATGCGGGGACCTACCTCATCTCTATCATGAAAAGCAAAGACATAATCCGGCCAGCCAGGGCGGGACAGGATTCGATGAGAGCCGCGTTGTCTTTTAATGGTCCAACCTATGCGTTGTAAGGCCTTGAGGACCCGTCGAGCTTTAGTAGATGGCCACTGACTCATGCTGTAGCAAAGGCAATAGTGTCAATTGTTATCAGTTCTTCATCATGCTCCAGACGGTCAGCAATGACTCGCAAAGCGAGTGCTTTTACTTTTGCCACCGCCTGATCAGGTGTCTGTCCATAAACCATAACACCTGGCATATCCATCACTTCAGCCAACCAACGGCCATCCTCTTCCTGCTCTACTTCAACTGTGAATGTTTGAATCATTTTATACACCTCCACTGTAATATATTATAGCGTTGGCTCAAAAATATTCCGAATCTTTACCCTTCATCTCTCATAGGAAAGTGCCGTTCCCGCCACCACATCCAACAACTGGGTCACGCTCAGGTCGGTCGTATCCAGCAGGTAGAGACCCTGGCGGCTGGCGAAGGCCAGATAACGGCCGTTTCCCACAAAATCCCCATATAGCC
>SLGK01000293.1 GCA_007123775.1 Anaerolineae bacterium
ACGGCCGGGCCGACGTACAGCATCAGCCCCAGCGTAGCCATAAAGCTCATCTGAAAGCCCACGTCCCAGAGGGCCAGCGGGTGCAGCAGCGTCATCAAAAAGGCGGCCAGGCAGAGGGAGGCGTAAGAAAGGGTAGAACGGCCGAGCCAGGTGCGCGTCATGAGATAAAGGCTACCCATGATGGCCGCCCGCACCACGGACGGCCGTGCCCCCACCAGCAGCGCGTAAAATATCACGCCGCCGATAGCCACCAAAACGGCCGTTCGTTTATCCAAAAAAGTGCCGGCCAGCCCCAGCAAGACGGCGATCAGGACGGCCACGTTGAAGCCGGAAATGGCGATGATGTGGGCCATGCCGGTGGTGCGAAAATTGGCGATCAGGTCGGCGGGCATGGCCCGGTTGTAGCCCAACAGCACGCCCGCCAGCAGCCCCGCTTGCGGTTCGGGAATCAGTTGAATGATGGTGTCAAAGGCCCGCTGCTTGAAGCGGAACATGGCCGCATAAAACCAGTTGCCCTGCCCCTCGGCCATGACGGTCAGGGTGGGCAGGCTCATCAGGCTGTGGATGTTCTGGCGGGCCAGGAATTCCTGGTAGCTGAATTCCTCGTGGCTGGGTGGGGTTTCCAAACGGCCGTTTAACACCACCTGGCTGCCATATTCAATCACCGGAAAGCGGAAGGTCCGCACCAGAATCAGGCCGGTCACGGGCCGCACGGTCCCGTCTGGCAGGGTGATGGTCTCCACCTCAACCCGCAGATTGATAAAGCGGTCGCGGATGTCGGGTTCGTCTATGACCAATCCTGTAACAGTGACCGGGCCACTGTCGTTATAGGTAGTGATGTGGTTGTCGTCGAGGGTGGGTACGGCCGTATCATACCGCCAGCTTCCCAAGGCTATCATGCCTATACAGGCCAGCAGCAAAGCCGCCTGCGGCCAGCGCCGGTGCAGCAGTAAACCGGCCAGCAGACCGGCTGCGGCGGCTGTTTGTATCCAGGGCGTGGGCAAAACGGCCGTTTGCGATCCCAGCCAGATACCTACCAGCCAGCTAAGTACTAGATAGACAACGAGCATGAATCTTCACCAACTGTTTGAGTTACGGTTATTGGTTTGCTACAATCAGTAGCTACCACTCAGTAGCTACCACTATTGGTTAGCGGGTTGTTCTGGCAAGTGCAGAACTTTTTTAACAGATTTTCCAGGGATAAAAATGTTAAATGGTACCGACAATTACAAAATCTTAGTGGTTGATGACAATTATTCAATTCTACGCATGGTCACTATCAGTTTGGAGCAGGCCGGTTATGAGGTGTCAGCGGTCGCTTCGGGTGAACTGGCCTTGATCCACATACAACGCTACGGTTTGCCCCATTTAGCACTGGTAGACATCAACATGCCGCCAGGCATGGACGGCTTTGAGCTTTGCGAGGCTATCCATGAATTCTGCGATCTGCCTATCATCATGCTTACCGCTATTGATGATGAAGAAGTAGTTATTGAAGCGATTGAACAGCACGCCGAAGATTATATCACGAAACCGTTCCGACCGGGCGAATTAGTGGCGCGTGTTGGGCGGGTGTTGCGCCGCGTCGGCGACTTTGCCTACGCGCTGGGGCGACAGGTCCAGGTTGATAACCGTCTGAACGTTGACTTTGCCGCCCGCCAGGCGATATTGGATGGCAACGAAGTATCCCTGACGCCTACCGAAGCCAAACTGCTCTACATCCTGATGCGTAACGCCGGTCAAATTGTTACCACCAGCTTCATTAACCGCCGCCTATGGCCGCTTGATGGGGGTCAGGAAGAACGACTGCGGGTCTACGTTCATCGTCTTCGCAAAAAAATCGAGAAGGAATCTACCCAGCCCCATTACATTCATTCCGAACGAGGCATCGGGTATATGTTCACAAGAGTCACGTGACCCAACACCGGCGAGAGATAGATAATGAGTGAAGAAGCTGCTAAAGCGAGAGTATTGATTGTCGACGACAACGTATTTCACCTGCGCATTGTTCGAGATGCCTTCACCAAAGCCAATAAGCTGGCCATCTGTGCCGAGTCGGGTGAGGAGGCACTGGAATATATTCTGGCTGAAGGACTGCCCGATTTGGCAATCGTTGATTACAATATGAATCCCGGTATGAATGGCTTTGAATTCTGCGAAGCCATCCATGACTACAGTGATTTGCCCGCGATTATGTTAACTGCTATTAACGAGGAAGACACCATCATCGCCAGTCTGGAACACCACACTGAAGACTACATTCCCAAGCCATTTAGCCCGCAAGCCCTGGTAGCGCGTGCCCAGCGCGTTCTGGCTCGAATAGGGCTTTTCCCCTTTTTACCAGCGGCACGTGTGCAGGTCGATGAGCGGTTGGCGATTGACTTTGGCCGGCGCACAGCCTACGTTGACGACAAAGAAAGCTCTCTAACGCCAACAGAAACCCGCTTGCTCTATATTCTTATGCGAGAGGCCGGGCAAGTAGTCAATACCGACTTTATCATTCGTCGTTTATGGCCACTGGAGCCAGCCTATGAAGACCGGCTCCACGTTCACATGCACCGGCTGCGGCGCAAAATCGAAGCGAAAGGTGATAAGACTTTTCCCCAATACATCGAGTCCCGACGTGGGGAGGGCTATATCTTTCGTAAAACGGTCGGCGCCAGTCGTTTTGAGAGCGAGTTGATTTAATGGCGGTTTCGCTCAATACGATAGAGGCAGCCCTGGCTCTGGACGACTTTGATGAGCGGCGCATAAAAGAAGCACGTGAGTTAATGCTGCCCGCACCTGACCTGGTAGACCGGTGGACGCCACCGGAAGAAGGGGCACGCGTGGGCAGCGTTTTAGTTCTGTTTTATCTGAGGCAAACAAACTGCCACCTGGTGCTGACGCGACGGCAGCCAGATTTACGCACGCACGCGGGCCAGATTTCCTTTCCTGGCGGTGGTCGTGAAGGCAAGGAAAGACTGGTCACGACGGCGCTACGCGAGACGGAAGAGGAGATAGGCATACCGGCCACCGCGGTCAACATACTGGGTAAGTTGAGGCCGGCCTACATTCCGCCCTCTAATTTTGTGGTACACCCATTTGTAGGGTGGTATGAGCCGGAAAATCCGGTCAATGGCGGCCCTGTATTTCGGCGCAATTTGGATGAAGTAGCTCAGATTATCGAGATACCAGTTTGTACGCTACTGGATGAGACGATTCGCCAGGAAGAGCCACGCCTGTTTGAGGACCAGCCAATCACGATCCCCTATTTTGCGATAGAGCATTACAAGGTTTGGGGGGCAACGGCCTCTATCCTGAGCGAAATTGTGGAACGGTTGCGCTGGCTGTTGGCTAATCCAACGGCAGAATAAAAGCTGTGTCTGGTCCACCCTGACGCAACAACTGCTCGCCGGTGGTTTCATCGTAAACCCCTATGTGGATGGCGTAAGCCTGGCCAGAGTCAATCGCTGGCGGTGAAGGCAAGCTGCGCTGCTCACGCAAAAACAGGTCAGGCTGCCACCAGGCAGATGACCACATCTGCCGGCCGGGTGGGGCGTCTAATTGGGCAATCAGTCCGTCTGGGCCAATGAGATGGACGAAGGCGACCAGGGGTTGCCCAACCGCCGTTTCTGCCTCCCATACCAAAGTAACAACCAATTCATCTCCCACAACCTTAGCGTCGGCCTGGCGCAGCCAGAGCGTCTGCTCAAAATCAACGGCCAACGGCCAGGTGGCTGGAGCTGTCTCCACGCCGTAGCGGGTGTAGAGAGAATAGGCTGCCGGTTCCAAATCACCGCGTGCCAGTGGCCCGGCAGCCACATCGACCAGCAGTGGCGGCGTCAGGGTCGCGGGCACATAGTCGAGCGGTCCGTAAGGCCAGGCGTAGAGGTAGAAAGGGGGCATAGGTGCGTCTGGCAGACCCTCGTCGGGATTGAACAGCAGCAACGGCCGTTCCGCCAAAAACCGCACCGACGGCCACCCTTGCCAATAGCGCTCATCGAGGTAAACGGCCGTTTCCGCTCCGGTTCCATTGATCTCCTCAGCCAGCGTTCTAGCTGCCGCCTCAAACAGATAGCCCGTCTCCGCAGCCTGGGCATAGCGGGCATAATCGCGGACGGTGAGGGTCAGGCTGCCGAGGATAAGAAGGGGGAGTAGGGCGTAGGGCGTAGTGCGTAGAAAAGGCATCTTCTTCTCTTGGCGTTCTTCGCGTCTTTGCGGTAAATAATACAGCAATCTATCCAAGCCCAGCGCCGGGAAGAAGAGCGCGGCCGGCAGGATACCTACCGCCCGCAAAAAGTGGGGTGTGTCCTCAGCCAAAATGGTGGGCAGCAGCATAACGGCCGTCCACAGCAGCAGCGTCAGCGCGGCGGTTTGTTTGTGCCAGGCGGCCCGGATGGCCCAGCCCACGCCCAGCAAAAACGGAATCGCCAGCAGCCAGTCGAACAAGGGCCGCCCGGCCGGATTGTGTCGCAAAATGGTGTCCCCTTCCCAGATAAACAGCCCCAGCCCCAGCCAAAGATGCTGCCAGAGCGTCGCCAGCAGGTCGCCCCGGCGGACCGCCTCATTCAGAATGGAAACCTGGCCGGTGCGCCCCAGCACCAGGTCTGGCTGCTGTAGAAAGAGGAGAAACAGGGGAGCGAGGGTAACGGCCGTTCCCAGCCCAAACCAGCCCCAGCCCCGCAGCAAACGGCCGATCTGCTCGCGTCGGGTCAGCAGCAAATAGAGGCCCAATCCGGCCAAAACGAGCGGCGTCAGGCGCACGGCCAGATAGGTGTAAAAGGCCAGCCCATACACCAGCCCGGCCAGTAGCCAGTCGCGGCGACGGCTGTGCCGGTAAGCCCGCGTCCCCAACCAGAAAGCCAGCGCCAGGCAGGGAACCAGCAGCACCGCTCGCAGCCCAATGCGGCTGAGGTGAACTGGCCAGAGGGTAATGGCCCACAGCCAGGCGACCAGTAGCCCCACGCGCAGCCCAAACCAGCTTCGCCCCAGCAGAAAAACGGGAATGGTGGTCAGGCTGCCTACAACGGCTGCCCCCAGCCGCAAGGCCCAGACTGAAGGACCAAACAGACCAACCATCACGGCGCTGAGATAGATGTAGGCCGGTTCACGACCGTTATTGGCGGCAAAAAAGAGGGCATGTTGGCCGTCAAGGACGTTGAGCGCGTCCAGGCCATTGTAGGCTTCGTCCCGATAGAGACCGGGTGGCCAATCCCCTAACTGGTAAAAGCGGAGCAAAACGGCCGTTAAGACCGCCCCACCCAAGAGCAGCCAGTGTAAGGGAAGGAGATTACGAAACCTGCCAGGTGCATTGGTTACGGGTCGGGCTGAATTTGTCAAAGCAGGGTGAGTATAGCAAAATAGAGCGGGGTGGCAAAGGGGCGGGGTGGCAAAGGGACCACTTCGCCACCCCGCCACTTCGCAACTCTGTTACTTATGAAAGTATTGATGTTATCCAAAGCCTGCCTGGTGGGGGCTTACCAACGCAAACTGGAAGAGATCGCCGCTTTTGCCGACGTTGATCTGACGGTGATTGTGCCGCCTGTGTGGGCCGAGCCGGCCGGACCGGTGCCTCTGGAGCGAACCTATACCAGCGGCTACCAACTGCTAGTGGAGCCGATTCGCTTTAACGGCCGTTTTCATCTACACTACTACCCCACCCTGCGCCGGCGACTGGGTGAGCTAAAACCCGATTTGGTTCACATAGACGAAGAGCCGTACAACCTGGCAACCTGGCTGGCCTGGCGACAGGCACGCGCCGTTGGGGCCAAAACGCTCTTTTTTAGCTGGCAAAACTTGCACCGCCCCTACCCCTGGCCCTTTAGCCAGATGGAGCGGCAGGTGTTGAACGGGGTCGATTACGCCCTGATGGGCAATCGGGATGCGGTCGGTGTGTGGCAGGCCAAAGGCTACACTGGTCCTTACCGCGTCATTCCCCAGTTTGGCGTAGACCCGGTCCTCTACCAGCCCCGGTCTCATGCCGAACGCGATCTGTTTGTAATAGGCGCGGCTAACCGGCGGCTGGTCCCGGAAAAGGGGACCGATCTACTGCTGCGGGCGGCGGCGGAACTGCCCGGCAATTGGCAGGTGAGAGTGGCGGGGGATGGCCCGGAACGGCCGTTATTGCAAAAATTGGCCCGTGAATTGGGCATCGCCGACCGGGTGCGTTTTGATGGTGCCATTCCCTCGCATGAAGTGGCCGACTATCTGCGCTGGCTCGATGTGCTGGTGCTGCCCTCGCGCACGCGGCCCAATTGGAAAGAGCAGTTTGGGCGGGTGTTGATCGAGGCGATGGCGTGTGAAACGGCCGTTGTTGGCTCTGACAGCGGCGAGATTCCTCACGTAATTGGGCAGTCGGGCCTCATCTTTCCCGAAGACGATGTAGCCGCCTTACGAAAATGCTTAGAACAACTACAACAAAACCCTGTTTTGCGGGTAAAATTAGGTCAGACTGGGCGGCAGCGGGTCTTAAAGCATTATACGCAGGCTCAAATAGCGGCCCAAACGGTAGCGGTATACCGTGAAATCTATGAGCAATCGATCGCTTGAACACCAGACAACCCCCACCAAACGACACGGCCGTTCCCGGCTGGCGGGTCTGTTGCTGCTCATTGTGGCCGCACTACTGGCCTACTACCTGCTAATTGTCTATTTAGGCTGGCAAAGCGGGCAGCAGTTGCTCAGCCAGCGCCAGGAGCAGCAGTTCACCGCGCAGATAGCCCGTCAGGTTGAGTTGGCTGAGGCTGATATAGCTTCCAACAATTATGAACTGGCCCTGCGTCGCCTGGAATGGGTACTGGCCCGCGATCCCCAGCACAGCACGGCCCGGCAGCTTCGTGAAACGGCTCAAACCGCACGTCAGGCGAGCAACAACCAACAGTCCGCGCCGCCGCTTGAGAATGCTACTACGCCCACCAGCACACCGTTGCCCTCACCTACCCCTGGCGTTATTGAAGACCCGTCCGGCGAACTGGCCCGCATTGAGCGCCTGATCGCCGGTGAAGAATGGGCCGTTGCCGTTACTGCCCTCCAATCCTTCCAGCGCCAATTTCCCGACCACGAACGGGCCAAAACGGACCGCCTGTTGTATGATACTTACATCGAGTTAGGTATGTTGTATATTGAGGGAGAGCGGGCTGAATTGGGCCTCTTCTATCTGAACCAGGCCGAACGGCTGGGTGACTTACCCGAAGCTGTTGATGATTATCGCATATGGGCCGAGTTATACACGCAGGGCATCTCTTTCTACGGCGTAAATTGGGGCGCGGCCGCGTTCTATTTCCGCGATCTGTGCCTGGCAGCGCCGTTTTATCAAAATGCCTGCCAGCGTTTGGGCCAAATCCTTACCCAGCATGGGGACAGTTATGCCTTTGTGCAAGATTATTGCCCGGCGCAGGTATTGTATGAGGAAGCCCGACTTCATGACAATTCGCCTGAATTGGGACGCAAGCTGACTGAAGCTCGTGAGAACTGCCTGCTGGCGACGCCCACGCCGTCGGTACCGATAACCGATACGAGGCCTATAACACAGACGGAGCCGTTTGATGTTATGCCCTGGTCCCCGCCCACGCCTACCCCATAGGGATAGGTTTTGCTTCAGGCGCGACCCAATTCGATAAAGTGAGTCGCACTCTGGTGGCAGATATTAGTTATGAGTGATTTTGAAGAACTGAGCGATAGAGAGTTGGACGTGCTGCGTTGTGTGGTAGCCAGCGGCGCGTCGAATAAGGAAATCGCTTCAGAACTGTCAATCAGCCATCATACGGTCAAGGTCCATCTGCGTAACATCTACGCCAAGCTGGGCGTTTCATCCCGTACCGAGGCGGCAACGATTGCCATTCAGCAGGGATTGGTCACGATTCCCGGCCTGGAAGTGGCTGCGCCAGAACCAGAGCCGGTTGTGCCTGAAATTGAGGCGATGGCGGAAACGACCGTAGCGCCTGCGTCCGATCCTGCCCTGGCAGAAGCCCCAGCCAGGCACAACCGGTTGATGCGGCCGTTTTTGTTAGGTGGGGTACTCATGGGGCTGATGCTGCTGCTGATGCTGGGGCTGCTGTGGCCCGGCTCCCCCTGGGCAATCACTACAAACGAACCCACGCCCGTCCCTTTCACAGAAACGGCCATTGGCGATACGCGCTGGTCGTTGAGCCGCCCCTTGCCCGCGCCCCAGGCGGGTATGTCGGTCGCGGCCGTGGGGCTGACGGTATACCAGATTGGGGGTGAAACGGCCGAAGGCATAACCAACAGTACGCTGGCTTTTGATACGAGTGAGCGGCAGTGGAAAGAAAGGTCGGCTAAACCAACGGCCGTTGCCGATGCGGGAACGGCCGTTCTGTTCGGCGAAATATACGTCGTGGGCGGCCGGCTGGCTGATGGGCAGCCGACCAGCGCCGTTGAAGCCTACAGCCCTTCTGAAAACGCCTGGCGGCTCATTGCCCCCCTGCCGCAGCCGGTCAGCGGCGGTCTGGCTCTGGCCGACGGCAGTTTTCTCTACCTTTTTGGCGGCTGGGATGGCAGCAATTATTTAGACACCAGCTTTGTCTACGATCCCAATTCCGATAGTTGGCGTCCGCTGGCGCCAATGGCCCAGCCACGAGCCTTTGCCGCCGGGGATGTGTTGACGGGCCGCCTGTACGTGGTCGGTGGCTATGATGGTCAGGCCGAACTGGATGGTTGCCAATACCTGGACACAACGGCCGCTGCAAATGGACAATGGTTTGATTGCCCGGCCATGTTGCAACCACGCGCCGGGGCGGCGGCGGCCGTGCTGCGTAACCGGCTCTACGTCATTGGGGGCGGTCAGGGCGGCACGCCTATCACCTACAGCGAGATGTATGATCTCAGCAACAATCGCTGGCAGGTGGTCAACACCCCTGTTCTGGATAATGCGGCTAACTGGTCTGGTCTGGGTGTGGCTGTGGTTGAGTCCCGACTATACGCACTGGGTGGCCGGCTGGATGGGGAAGCAACGGCCGATACCTACGTCTACGCCCCCTTTATCTTCCAGACCTTCATCCCGGCCGCTTCCGGTGGTGGGTAGATCACGAGACCTGACAGGTTTCTGAAAACCTGTCAGGTCTGATTTCCAAAACCTGTCAGGTCTGGTCTGAGCAACTACCGCAGCGGCTCCGTCCTGACGACGGCCCCCAGGTTGTTTACTTCCAGAATCCAGCGGCTGCCCGGCTGGTACTGCTGAAAGCGCTCATAGTCGCGGGTCGTATAGCGATAGGTCTCCCCATCTCCGGCAAAAACGACCACATACCGCTCACTGCGCTCCCCTTCGCGCTGGTCGTCGGCCAGTTGCAGCGTGGGCCAACTGGCGGTTAGCCCGCTTCCCTCTGCCACAACCTCATCAAAGACAAACCATTCGTCTACCTCATACTCGCACCAGGGATCGTAGACTTCATATTCGCAATCTTGCACTACTTCGCCCAGTCCGGTGCCGGTGTCGATGGTGTAGGGCGTGCCGCAGACGCGCTGGGCGTTGGGGGCCGGTTCGTCCTGGGTAAAGCGGTAGCGGTCTTCACAGCTACCAATGCTGGCTCCGGCCGGAATCTCATCCTGCCAGCCGCTCTGGCTGACCGGACCAAAAGCTTCGACGTTGATGGTGCGGGTCCAGGTTGTTTCGATCACCTCACCGGTGGCCTCGCTGGTTGCCGTGAGGAAGTAGATGAGCGCCCCGCAACCGACCAGTAGTAAAACGGCTATGACCAGCAGCGGAACCCGGCTCTTTTTGGC
>SLGK01000257.1 GCA_007123775.1 Anaerolineae bacterium
ATACAATATCATCAAGAAAGCATTCCCCAATTCATTTGAGGGGATAGAGGGTGTTGTAGTTCACCCGGTAAGATGGCAAATCTTACAAATGGAATAGATTTCTATAAATTCTGGAACTATACACATGAAAAAGCGTAATCCACTACTAATCGGCTTGGGTCTGGCCATCTTGCTGCCGCTACTGGCGCTGGCCTGGTGGCTTTTATCACCCCTGTTTATCAACCAGGTGGTTGACGATCCGTTTCCCGGCATGACAGAGATGGTTATGGATGATATGGGCCAGGACAGCATGGGCCAGGACAGCATGGCTATTGCTGAAGAGATGATGGCTGACGGTGACGACATGGATGATACCATGATGGACGACAAAACAATGATGGACGATGCCAACGACATGGACGATGCCGGCGAGATGGACAAAATGGACGACATGGGGAACATGGACGACGATGACAAAATGATGTCAGATGAGGCTGATGACATGGCCGGGGACGCTGCCGCAGCAAATGAGGCGGAACCATTGTTGATTAAAGAAGGCATGTTCCGGGATGGTGAACGGTCATACCAGGGTAGTGGCCGAGCCGCCATTTACCAGTTGCCCGATGGCTCCCATGTGCTGCGCCTGGAAGATTTCAGCGTGACCAATGGGCCGGATTTGCGC
Source organism: Anaerolineae bacterium (assembly GCA_007123775.1). GTDB lineage: Bacteria > Chloroflexota > Anaerolineae > Promineifilales > Promineifilaceae > SLGK01. Next base: position 662 of record SLGK01000257.1, read on the forward strand.
GTCTTGCTGGCTGCCCATTCTGACCCGCAAACAAGTGCTGCCCTCCATGCCGAGGCCGTGATTGAGCTGGAACCGCTAAGAGGGAATCAGGGGAACCAGAATTATCTGATACCGGCCGGAGTGGACATTGCCGGTCAAGGTAGTGTGGTGATCTACTGCCAGCCGTTTAGCCTGATTTTTAGCGTAGCGTCGCTGGCTGCCGAGGATTAACGGCGAGAGGCCTGGTTGGAACGGCCATGATCCGGCTGCGCGGCGGCGATCCCACCGTGGACGACGGCTTTCGCATTGCCCTGAAACATGTGGGGCCAATCCTGGGCTACGCCTTTGTGGCCGCCACGGTGGGTATGATTCTGCGCTGGCTTTCAGAACGAAGCGGCACACTCGGTCGTATCGTTGTCTCATTGGTCGGCATCGCCTGGAACGTGACCACCTACCTGACGGTGCCGGTGCTGGTGATGGAAGAGGTTGGCCCCATCGAAGCCATCAAGCGCAGTGCGTCGCTGCTGAAGAAGAGTTGGGGTGAGCAGATTGTGGACAACAAGCAGAAATAGTGGGGCACACTGGCTTCAGCACACCTCAGATAACTCGTAAACCAGTGTCAAGTATCTCTTTCACTAACGGATTGCTCGGTGTGAAATCCCTGGGATTGAAAGGCAAGATCTCCAAATCTGTGCTAACTGAAAAAGTGATCTTGCGAATCTTGTTCTTGTCAATAAAGCGAACGCCTTCAAAATCATGGGAGACCAGGGCTAAATCAATATCGCTCCATTGATTTGCCTGGCCACGCGCATGACTACCAAACAAGATGGCATCCTGGATTTGAAATCCATGTTCTTTGAGCAAAGCCAGATATTGCGAGATTATTCGTCGAACGTGATCTGGGATGTCAGCCATGCGACAAACTCCTTGATTTCCATGCTCTTGAATATTCATGCTGCAGATTACTATATCGCATATCTGCCGGGTAAACGGCCGTGATGATGATAGTTTGCACCTACTGTTTGTAGTTTAGCGATGGGTGCCAGCCCTGGCAATAGAAGCGCATGTGCCAACGGCCGTTTCCCTACAACCACATCTTAAAGCGGCGAATGTACCAGACCTTGACAAACTGGATGACCACACAATAAGCAATCAGGGTCAGCAGCAGCCAGGGGAAGTAGCTGGCCGGCGGGGCCTCAAAACCAACGGCCGTACCGTACGCCGTAAAGGGCAAAATCAGGCCAATCACCATCACCAGCCCGGTCATCAGCAGCACCGGCTTAGAGGCGATGCTCTGCACAAACGGCACTTTGCTGGTGCGGATCATGTGGAAAATGAGCGTCTGGGACAGCAGGCCCAGGATAAACCAGCCGGCATGGAAGAGCGACTGCTCCGCCGGGCTGTTAGCGCCAAAGACGTACCACATCAGGGCAAAGGTGCTGAAATCAAAAATGGAGCTGACCGGCCCCAGTACCAGCATGAAGCGGGCAATGCTGCCCGGATTCCATTTGCGCGGCGCTTGCACATATTCCTCATCCACATTGTCCCAGGGAATAGAAATCTGGGAGATGTCGTAGAGTAGATTCTGGATCAGCAGGTGCAAAGGCAGCATTGGCGGAAAGGGCAGAAAGGCGCTGGCCACCAGCACGCTAAAGACGTTGCCGAAGTTGGAGCTGGCCGTAATCTTGATGTACTTCATGATGTTGCCAAAGACGTGCCGGCCGCGCCCCACCCCCTCCGACAGCACCAGCAAATCCTTTTCCAGCAGGATAATGTCGGCCGATTCTTTGGCAATATCCACGGCGTTATCTACCGAGATGCCCACGTCGGCGTCGCGCAGAGCCGGCGCGTCGTTGATGCCGTCGCCCAAAAAGCCGACCGTGTGTTCATTGGCTTTTAAGGCCTGAACCACGCGCGACTTTTGCAGCGGGGCCATGCGTACAAAAATATTGACCTCCTCTACCGCCCGGCCCAGTTCCTCGTCCGACATCTGGTCCACCTGATGGCCTTGCAGCAGCCCCTCCACGGCCAGGTCAATCTCGCGGCAAATGCGGCGGGTGACAATTTCGTTGTCGCCGGTAATGACCTTGACCTCCACCCCCCGCGCTTGCAGGGCGGCGATGGCCGGTCCGGCCGACTCTTTCTCCGGATCAAGAAAGCCAATAAACCCCACCAGGGTCAAATCCTGCTCATCCGCAGCGCGGTAAACGTGCTGGCGCGGTTCGTCAACTTTGTAGGCAACGAGCAGAACGCGCAGACCCTCTTCATTCAGATCGTCGGCCCTGGCGGCGATTTGGGTCCGCATCTCGTCGGTCAGGGGCACGATCTGATCCCCGCTTTTGACGGCGCTGGAGATAGCGAGCATTTCGGCCGTGGCCCCTTTGCAGATGAGCAGGTGACGGCCGTTTTCATCAGCCACCACCACCGACATCCGCCGCCGCGCCGTCTCAAAGGGGATTTCAGCCACCTTGGGGTAAGCCTGAGCCAGACTGTCCAGCCCCTGGGCATCTTCGTGGGCCAGGACCGCCTCATCCATCGGGTTACTCAGGCCGGTCTGGTGATAGCTGTTGAGGTAGGCGTAGCGCAGCACCTCGGCGTCCGGCTCACCGGCTACATTCAGGTAAGCCTCCAGTCCCACCGAGTCGTAGGTCAGCGTGCCCGTTTTGTCGGTACACAGCACGTTGATGGCCCCCAAATTTTGAATGGCGCTCAGCCGCTTGACAATGGTTTTCTGCCGCGCCATCTCTACCGTGCCTTTGGCCAGGTTGGCGGTGACGATGGTGGGCAGCATTTCCGGCGTCAGGCCCACGGCCACGGCCAGGCCAAAGAGCAGCGCCTGGAACCAATCCCCTCTGGTAAGGCCGTTGATCAGGAAGATGATCGGCACCATTACCAGCATAAAGCGGATGAGCAGGAGGCTGACCTGGTTGACGCCTTTGTCAAAGCTGGTGGGCGGATGGTGGCCGACCAGCTCGCGAGACATGGCCCCAAAGTAGGTCTGGCGGCCGGTGGCGATGACGGCCACCTCGGCCGTACCGCTGACCACGTGGGTGCCCATGAAGCCGATGTTGTCCAGATCGAGCGGGTTGGCCGTCTGCCGGAATTGGGCCTGAGCGGCGGCGTCCGGCAGGGAAACGGCCGTATGGCTCTTTTCCACCGGCAGCGATTCGCCGGTCAGGGCGGCTTCGTTGACCGACAGGTTGTTGGTGGTTAGCAGGTAGACGTCGGCCGGGATGATGTCGCCGGCGGCCAGGTGGACAATATCGCCCGGCACAATTTGGTTTGTGGCTACTTTGAGGCGACCGGTTAACGGCCGTTGTACCGTGGTCGTTGTCTGCACCAGCGACAGCAGTTCGTCGGCCGCTTTACTGGCCTGGTATTCCTGGGCAAAGGTGAGCAAGACGCTGATCAGGACCAGAATGGTGATGATGATTAGCGAGGCGTACTCCTGCTCCCCCGGCGGGGCAAATACGACCTCCGTGAAATAGGAAGTAACAGCCAGCGCTACCAGGATGCCGACAAAAGGATTGATCCAGGCTTTGACAAACTGGCGATACCAGGCCGGCATTGTCTCATGGGCCACCTCATTCTTGCCAAAGCGAGCCAGCCGGTCGGCGACCGCCGCTTCCGGCAGCCCTTCGCGGTTGGCCTCCAGTTGGGCCAGAACCTCCTCCGGCCCCAGCAAAGCCGTGTTGATCAACCGTTCCGAGGCCCGCGCCACGGCCACGTTGACATCTTCAAAATGGGATTCCTGGTCGGCTAACTTACGCAGGACTTTTTTGATAGGCATAAGCATATTCCTGATCTGTAATGCCGAAGATTGTAGCACGATGGCGCTGTACGCTCATCAGATTGACGCTACCAGTCTAGCAAAAAGGCTCGCTGGCGACACCCGGCAACTGGTGAGTATGGAACCTGGTCAGGTGGCCAGGGTAAAAACCGGTCATTTGACCAGCCCCAATTCTGCCCGTTTGCCCGGTTCGGTAGACCAAGCAACCCGTTACAATGGTAACTATTGACGGCATACAAGATGAAAACCGCACCAGGCAGCCTGTAGGTAAAGGAGAGCAAAATGAGTCGGATCAAACGAGTCAGCCCTATCCGTCGTCAACGATGTCTAACTCTGGCAATTATTACTTTGCTGAGCATTACCATCAGCCTGTTGTGGCCCGGGTCGATTCAGGCGACTCGGTCCGACCATTTGCGCAGCGTCGCTGAGACAACTATTATGCCCGACCATATTGGCGCTGCCCCTGCCAGCGTCGCCGCTCAGGCAGATATGGTCGCCTTTTTGGACAGCTTTTTTCAAGAAAAGATGGCTGCCTATCACGTTCCCGGCGCGGCGGTCGTCCTGGTTCAGGGTAACGAGGTGCTGTTTCTGGCCGGCTACGGCTATGCTGACTTGGAGCAGCAAATTGCTGTCGATCCGGCCCAGACCGTTTTCCGCATCGGCTCCGTCTCCAAGTTGTTCACGGCCACTGCACTCATGCAGTTGATTGAACAAGGGCAAATTGACCGCCATGAAGATGTCAACCGCTATCTACGCCGCTTTCAACTGCCTGACACCTATCCCCAGCCGGTGACGGCCGCCCATCTACTCACCCATACCGGCGGTTTTGACGAAAGCGAGATTGGCCTGACCTATGATGATCCGGCCGATGCCATTCCGCTGGCGGATTTCCTGACAGACCATATGGTGCCGCGCATTAGACCCCCTGGCGTACTCAACAGCTACTCCAATCATGGTTTTGGTCTGATGGGACTGCTAGTCGAGGAAGTCGCGGGCATACCTTTTGCCCATTACGTCGAGGAGAACATTCTGGCTCCTTTGGGCATGACCGATAGCAGCTTTGACCAAGCGCCCCACTTGTTAACTCACCTGGCCACTGGCTATATCTATACCAACGGCACTTATCAGGCCCTGCCCCACGATCACCTGCACCTGCCGCCGGCAGGAACAATGCTGGCCACGGCCGCGGATATGGCCCCGTTTATGATTGCTCATCTCAACAACGGCCGTTACGAGGACGCAACCATTCTAACGGCAGACACGGCCGCAATGATGCACGCACAGCAATTCACCCACCACCCTCAACTGCCTGGTTATGCCTATGGCTTTTACGAGCGTTTTCGGAATGGCATGCGCACCATTGAGCATGGTGGCAATTATTACGGCTTTATGGCCAATATGGTGCTTGTACCGGAGCATGATCTGGGCCTGTTCTACGTTGATAACCAGAATGACCGCCAGTTGTGGCACGAGCTGGCCGATTCCTTTTTGGACACCGCCTTCCCGCCGGTTGAGGCCAGGGATGTACTAGAGCCGCCGGTGGTAGCGCCAGACTATTACCGCCAGTTAGCCGGCAGCTATCGCCACACCCGGCACGCCCATCTGTCGCTTGAGAAAATCCAACAGTTGGGCCGGGAAAGCCGTTTGAGTTTTACCGACGACAACGTTTTGCTGCTGCATCCGCCGCCGGGCACGGCGGGCGAGCCAACCCGCTGGATCGAAGTGTCACCCCTCCTGTTCCGGGCAGAAGCGCACGAGGAGTATCTGGCATTTCGCCTGGCTGAACAAGGCCATGAGCCAGTCCATCTCCTGTTGGGCACAACCGGACATTCGGGGGCAATGGCCAAACTGGCCTGGTACGAAACAAGCGTCATCCATTTGCTCGTGATTGGCCTGGCCGCGCTGGTCTCTTTGATTGTAGGTATCTTATGGCCTCTGGTGCGCCTGGTCCGGCGCGCTGCCGGCCGTACGGTGACCGAAGTTCATGGAGCCTGGCGGCTGGCGATGGCGGTTGGCTTGCTAAACCTGGTCTTTTTGGCCAGCTTTCTCGTTCTTATTGCGGCCACGACGATGGCCGGCTTTCCCCCAGCCCTGCCGCTGGTCTTATTCCTATCTCTGATTGCCGCGGTGATGACGGCCGTTCTCGTCGCCGTCACCATATTGGCCTGGTTCAGATCCGGCCAGTGGCAATGGGGGATCGGCCAGCGCCTGGCCTACACACTGTTTACGCTGACCTCAGTGGCTTTCATCTGGTCCTTGCATTACTGGAACATATTGCCCATTGGGTAGTAGATAAGTGGCCCAAAGAGGATTGGATCGGAGGTAACCTGGTTTCAGATCGCCCATTTTGGCCGGGCCGGCCTGCTTATTTACGTCGCTACTGTCTCCAAAAAAGCCAACAACACCTGATTAAATGCCGCCGGATTGTCCTGATTGGCCAGGTGACCGACCTGTGGAATGGCAGCATACCGGCTACCCGGCGTTCGCTTGTGCCAGTTGGCAATATGCTTAATATCGAAACGCCGTGAGTATAGGCCACCACCAGACCATCAGGCGGTCCACTCACGTCATAATAAACAGGCCCCCAGCTTGATTCGTAGATCATCTGTGTTCACCATTTCCGTAACGAACAATCTATAGCCTGTGGCTTGCCACACAGTACGGCTATAGCCACCCGGCAACTAGCGGGTTCTGAGCCTGGCCATTCGACCAGGATCAATCCTAACTGCCTGACCAGTGTCTAAACTGGCCGGTTGCTCGATGCGGCCAGCCTCATTGTGGTATTACGTCAACTAATTTTGTTTGCCACAAACAACCAAAAAGCCACAGGCATCTGACCTGTGGCTTTTTATTCAGGACAACGGGAAATGTTTCACTCACTGATTTCTACCGGCCTGATCGATTCGGCTATGCGAACCATCTCTGCCGGCGTGAGAAAGTAAGAATGAATGACGAATGAAATATCACCTTCTTGCCAGTACAGAATGTGGGCGATTAGCGGGGAGGGACGGCCGTCACTGTCATATACCGTCGCTTTACCGCTGGTCATAAGGGCCGCATTTCCGTTTATCAGGAGTTCTTCAACCGGTTCGCCCCCCAGGAACTGGCCCAGGTCACCCCTGGCCTGATACAGTTCAAAGCTCTCAATCGGGCGCTCAGGGCTGGCATCCGTGCGAAAGCTGACAATAACCTGATTCAGCGGGGAGTTCAGATCAAACCAGGCACCGGTATAACCGGCCGGTAGATAGGTCGGTAGTTGTAGGGGAAAATCTACTTCTGCCTCCACCTCCGCCAGGCTAAGGGGCTGCCACCGTCCTACTGTACGCACTTCCCTCTCAACAATCCGGCCATCTTCAATAGTAATGACTGTCGTTTGGCTAACGCCAGCCTGTCTGAATAAGGTGTCAATTATCCCCTGGGCTACCGCTCGTGCCTGGGGCATAAACAGTAGTGTACTCAGGAATAACAAGAGCAACATACCAGTTACTGCCAATGTTTTTTTCATGTTCATACCTCCTTGAAGAGTCAACTTAATGTGGTTGAGTTTTGACAACAGCTTTTGCCATAACCGATTTTGCCAGGGGAGGACCAGGCGAGCGGCCGGTCTTCGTCTGGCTGCCAGCCTGGCTTGCAGCTTGTGCCAGGCCTGGGCTGAAGGGTCGGCCTGGGCAGCCTGCTCCTGTAAAAATAGGGTCAGGCGTTGTTCGGCATTTGTTAAGAAGCTAAGTTCTCTTTGACAATCCGGGCAGCTTTGCAGATGCAACTGGATCGCTTCCCTGTTCGGGGCGGGCAGTTCATTATCAAGATAAGCTAACAGGTCGTGGTTTACGTGTTGACAATTCATCAGGCTGCCTCATTACTGGTTACGGCCGTTACTTCTGGCGCTAACACTTCTCTCAACTGTTTGATCGCCTGGTGCAGCCGGGATTTGACTGTGCCCTCCGGTATGGCCAGCACCTCGGCAATTTCGGCGTAGGACAGGCCGGCATAATAGCGCAAAATGACGGTGATTCTCAATTTAGGGCTTAACCGCTCCATTGCCTGCTGCATCATAGCCCGCTCCGCCAGTTGCTTTTCCAATGGTGGTCCATCATCGCTTAAGAGACCGGATGGCAGGTCGGTTATGGCCTGTACCGGCTGCCGCTGCCGCAGCCGGTTGTGACAATAATTAACCGTAACCCGGTAGAGCCAGGTGGTAAAGGCACCTTTGGCCGGGTCATAAGTGGGCAGCGCATCATGAACCTGGATGAAGACCTCCTGCAGGGCATCCTCGGCCTCCTGAGTATGGTCTAACATCAGGTAGGCCGTCTTGTAGACCAGGTTTTTGTATTGTTCAAACAAGGCAGCAAAGGCTTGTTCATCGCCGGCCTGGCTGCGTTGAATCAAATTCATCAGTGTCATCCTTCGGGCATAATTGGTTGCTTTTGTTAAACTATACACAAATCGGGCAGAAAAAGTTCGATCGGTTGTTGCTAAACGGCAGTTTTTGCGCTGTTTCGCTGGTTGTATCTTCAAGAATCTGTTCCTTCCTTCAATCTAATGTACGCCCCGCAACGGCCGTATCACCCTGGTCAACCGGCCAAGGTAAAAACCGGCCAGGCGACCAGCCCTGATTCTACCCGGTTGCCCGATCTCTCTCGCTCTCACACTTACTACAATAGGGATACATGAAAATGACAGACGACCAACGACTGAGGGCGGTGTTTATCTTTCCGTCTTCCGTCCTTTGTCCTCCGTCCGACTTACGCAGGAGAAAACTTGTGACTACCTCCCACCCTATCCCTATCGAATTAGAAAAAGGCGCTTTCACGCGGGCCGGCACCACCATCCATTACTGGACGGCCGGCGAACCGGATGGCCCGACGGTGGTTTGTACCCACGGCGTAACTATCGATCACGGCACATTTGACGAGCAAATTCCGGCGCTGGTGGCGGCTGGCTACCGCGCCATCGTTTGGGACCTGCGCGGTCACGGCCTGAGCCGACCGGCAGGCGAGCCGATCAGCTACCTCAATGCCGCTGCGGACCTGGCTATGCTGCTGGACGAAACGGCCGTAGACCGGGCCACGATGCTGCCGACGGATAAGAAAACGGCCGTTATGGGGGCTTATCCGTACGCGGCCTTTCAATATAGATCGGCAATAGTGATCAATGTCATATAAGTCATATGACAATCCCAACGTTACATTTTTCCACGAACAATTAAACTGGACTAAGTTAGTCAACAATTAATCATCTACTAATGTTAGATGGAAATTGATCGATCTGGCTTAGTAGG
>SLGK01000219.1 GCA_007123775.1 Anaerolineae bacterium
CGCTGGTTAGCTGCACCGTTTGCGCCTGGCCGGGGCCGAGCGTGACGCTGCTTTGGCTGAAGGAAGCGGTGAGCGAGATGATGCCGGCCGCCGTCAGGTCAAAGCTGCCGGCCACGCTGCCGGTGTTGGTGATCGTCACCTGCCACAGGCCGTCGTCCAGCGGACTCATGTTGGTCTGCTGTGGCTCAATGGCGACCTGCACGCCGATAGGCAGGACCTCGACCGTGCCGGTGATGGTGGTTTGCACACCGGGGCCGTTTTGGGAAACGGCCGTTACACTGAACTCATAACTGCCAGCTACGGCCGTTACGTCCGGCGTGATCAACAGGCGCAGATCGGCACTGTTAAAGATGTGGGGTGGCAGGCTGAGGCTGTCCACAGGTGTGCCATTCGCGTCCAGCGCACCGCTCCAGCCAGTGGGCAGGTTCAGCGATAGGTCATAGCTATCGGCCGTATCGCCCAGGTTGGTTACGGTCAGGTCAAACAGAGCCGGGGTAGCCGGACCGGCCACATTCTCTTCAGGATCGAGGACCAGGCCAACAGCGTAATGGCCGACGGCGTTGAGAACGGCCGTTACTGATCCACTTCCCCCATCTCCCTGGGCCGTCACGCTAAAGGGCAGTGGACCGTGTGTCTGGCTGGTGACAATGACGGGGATAGAAACGGCCGTTTCGCCCCCAATCACTACCTCGTCCGGCAAGTCTACCTGAGCCAGGCCGCCAGTTGACAGTTGATAGTTGACAGTTGACTGTTGGTTGTTGGTCAGGGTAAGGGTGTAGGTAACGGCCGTTCCTGTCGATGCCATTTGTTCGGGTGGGTCAATAGCGATTTGCAGGCCGTTGAACAAGCTCAGAGAAGCCGTAGCCATATCTTCGCCGCCGCTGCTGGTAACGGCCGTTACCAGGAAGGGCCAATCGGTCAGTTCCGTAGCGACAGGCGCAGTCACTTCAAGCAGAACCTCAACGCTGCTTTGAGCTGGTACACTAACTTGAGCCGGGTAACTGAGCCAGTCAACGGGTAGGCCATCAATGTCCAGGCTGTACAGGTCATTGCTCAGGCCGGGGTTGAGGAGGGTGAGGGTGTAAACGGCCGTATTACCCACCCCTACCATCTGCTCAACCGGGGCCACGTCCAGAATCCGAGCGGCCGTGACGTAAAGCGGCGGCAGCGTCAGATAATTCCAGCCGGAGGGCAGCCGGTAAGCGATTTCCGTACCCTGGTTGAGCTGGCGCGTTTCGCCCGGCTGCATATCGGCCAGTTCGCTGGTGAAGGTAATGGTGTTAACCGGTGCGTACCATTCCAGTTGGTACTGCCAGCCGTACTGCGGCGGCGTCCCGGCCGGCGACGCGGAGAAGGTGTCGGTAAGAACCATTACGTTACTCACGCCCACTGTGTGGGTAATTGCCACCCGGTAAGAAGGCGCGGGATTTTGCTCCGGCGTTTGGGTGCGGTAAGTGTTGTGCAGTTCCCAACTGTTCGGCTGAACCAGCGGTATGCTCCAGTCGTCATTGATGTTGGTCACGTGGTAGTTGTGCTGATTCCACAGCGGCCGGGAATTGATCCAATGCCCTACGTGACTGATGACGAAGATACCCTCACGGCCGGCGACGACCACATCGGCCACGCCGTCGCCGTCCACATCCCCCATCGTCGGATATTCGACAATCGTGCCAGAGCCGGTAAATGGTTCGTTAAACAGCCGCTTACCGTCGTGGCCGCGAATCACCAGGAAACCATCCACCGCACCGTTCCAGAGAATCTCCCAAACGCCGTCGCCGGTCAGGTCTTGCGCGGCCACGCCCGAAGCGGAAGCGGTATTGTCGGCCACCGCTTGTTCCCAAACCAATTCGCCGTCGCGGGTAAGGACCATCAGGTTGTGGTCAAAGACAAGGAAACCAGCGTTGATGGCCGAAGCGGTGACGATATTCACCTGACCGTCGCCGGTCACGTCGGCCACCGTGATGGGGCTGGGGCGGTAATGGAGGTCGCTGCCGGTGTAGTAAGACCAATGGAGTGAGCCGTCGGCTTTGATCACTTCCACCCGGTGGCCCCAGTTGATGATGATTTCCGGCTGGCCGTCGCCGGTTATGTCGGCCACGGCCGGGGCACCGAATGTGCCGCTGCGGAGAGTGGTTTGCGTCAGGGTATATGTCCAAACGATCTCCAGGCCGTCCAGCGCGTCGTAACTGTACAACCGCATCCTGTGACCCTGGGCGGCGATAATATCCAGCGTCCCATCGCCAGTAATGTCGGCCAGAACGGGAATGGTCGGCCACGCGCCTGGCATCGGATCGCTGTCCAGGGTATTGCCCATGTGGTCTAGCACATGCAGAGCGCCATTATTGGTAGCAATGACGATTTCCGGGTGGGGATCGTCGTCCAGATTACCAATGGTCGGGCCGCCCCAGCCAAAGATGCCCCATATATCGGAATGATAAGAGTTAAGGCTCTCTTCCTGCCAGAGTAGTGTGCCGTCGTGGCGGAAGGCGAAGGTGCCGTGATAGCCAGTGACGACAATCTCAGCCAGGCCGTCGCCGGTCAGGTCGGCCAGGGCCGGTTCGGCCGCCGGGCCAACCAGGTCGCTCGTCCAAAGGATAGGGGTGCCGTCGCCCGTGTCTTGACCGTCGCCGCGATAGACGTAGAGACGGCCGTTTACTCCCGGCGCCACCAATTCCACATTACCATCCCCGTTCAGGTCGCCAATACCAATCGTAGTCAAGAAGCCGGTACCAAAAGCAGGGTCTAACTGCTCTTTGGCCGAATTATCGTGCCAGGTAATTTCTGGCGTGTAGCTGTAGAAGTCGGCCGGGTTGACCTCAAAGGCGTCAATGATGCCGAAGTTACGGGTGTGAATTTGCACCACATGCGGCCCGTCGCCCAGGTCGGGGAAGTGGAGGGCGTAGGGCTGGTTGGAATAGTCAGGCGTCAGGTTGAACTCGCCCTTATAGTCGCCATCTATGGTTATTTGCAAAATGGCGTTGTTGCCGTTGCGGGTCAGCAAGGTCAGATCACTGCCCACAAAGTTAAACCAGATATTGGGGTTGGCGTTAATTAGATTTTGGCGCACAAAGTCCCCTTGATAGGCATATTGATTCTCGTAATTGCTCCAGTAGGCTTTGTTGCTGTAGTGGAAACGGCCGCTGTAATCGTTCACATCGGCGTTATACCAGCCGTCTTCGATGGTCTGGCCATCCCAGATGTCTATAAAGTCGAGACGGAGAGCGCCAGAAACGGCCGTTATCGAGATCGTATGCGTACCCGTTATCAAGTCGTCGAAGTAGACGTTGCTGATACCGCCCGATGTGTTGGGGACAGTTGTGGTATACGTTCCCCGCGACTCGCCGTCAATGAAGATTTCCACCACGCCGCCACTGATAAAGCCCACACCGACCCAAGAGCCATCAAAGTCTAACGAGACAACATTACCGGCCGTCGTCGTGTTAGCATGGTATTGACCACTGGCTTGGAACAAACTGCTGTTGATTGACCAGTTGTGTGGCATCTCGTCGAACCGGTAGCCATTGTAGCGCAGATCGGGATGATCCTCTTCCAGCCGAATAACGCCGGTCGGTTCAGGCAATTCATAATGCTCACCGGTCGCCGGCGTGGTAAAGGCGTCCACCGTCACCGGGCCGCGATAGCGGCGCACTTCCAGCACATGCGGCCCATCGCCTAAATTATCGAAAGAGAAAGCGCGACTTTCAGAGGGACGGTTAAAGGTATTGAAATACCCCTGCGATATGCCGTCAATTTTTATTTCTAGCGAATGGTAGCCACCGGCCGCCCAGGCCGCAAAGGTGATCGAATCGCCGGTAAAGGGGAACCAGGCGGTGCTATTGCTGGCGCCGCCGCTGGCAAACGCACCGCCGCTGGCCTCAGCGTCAGTGAACAGCCCCCAGCCAGCGCTGTAGAAGATACGCTCATCCGTCTCTTCAAAAACGCCTTCGGCCAACGGCTGGCCATCCCACACATCAAAGTAATCGAGATAAACTTGATTGTTCGTAGCGTTGGGATGGCGCGTGTTTAACACGGTAATGGTGATGGTGTGGCTTCCCGCGCCCAAATCGCTAAAGTAGAAGCTCTCGGTGTCGTCTTCGCGGGTATACAAGTCCACGACGGCCAGCACGTTACCGTCAACGGCAATCTCCGCCTGGCCGCTAAAGCGGTTGGTGGCAAAGCCGACGCCGATCCAATCCCCTTCAAAGTCGAAGCTGATCGTATCGCCGGCCGTAGTCGAATGAATGTATTGGCCGTCGCTGGCGCGGTTGGCGTTGTTGTTGTCTACTCGCGACCAGCTAAAAGCGGTCTGGGTAAAGGGAACGCCATTATAGCGAATGGCGGGGTGGTCTTCCTCGAAGCGGGTAATGCCGGTGACCGGCGGGTTGGGGTCAATGAAGGGGCCAACGCCGGGCGTGGTAATGGCGTCCAGCGTGGCATTGCTGCGATAGGCGCTGATTTGTAACAGGTGGGGGCCGGGGCCAAAGCCTTCATAGCTAAAGGTGCGGGTAATGGCCTGGCCCAGCGCGTTGGGATGGAACAGCTCTACCGTGTCCAGATAGTGGCCGTCCACGTAGAGTCTGGCCCGGTTAGCCAGATTGTAGGCCATCGCCTGATAGGTAAAGCTGTCTCCTTCAAAGTAGAGCCAGATGTTGCCGTTCGTACTGCGGATAAAGCTGCCGCCGCTGGCGTCAGCGTTGGTGACATCAACCCAACTACCGGCGCGCAGGATACGGCCGTTATCTTCCTCAACCGTCCCCTGATCCAACCCTGTGCCATCGCCAAAGTCCACATAATCCAACTGGACCCGGTGGTTGTTGCCAGCAAAAGAATTACTATCGCCCAAGACTGTCACTGTGACAGTATGGTTGCCGGGCGTCAAGTCGGGGAAGAAGAAGCTAATCAGCCCATCTTCCCGCCGGTAAAGGTCTACAACCCCCTGGCTGTCGCCGTTAATGAAGATTTCAGCGTAGCCGCTAAAGCGGTCGCCGTAAAAGCCAAGATTAAGCCAACTACCCGCAAAATCGAAGCCGATGGTGTCGCCGGCCGTATGGGAACGCATATATTGGCCGTCACTGGCGGTTGTGGCGCTCAGGCGGCTCCAGCTTGAGGGCGCCTGCGTATAAGATGCGCCATTGTAATGGATAGCCAGATGGTCTTCCTCATACCGGTTGATGCTGCCCGGCGCGGGATTGGGATCAATGAAGGGGGCGACGCCGGGGGTTTGCAGCGCGTCCACCGCCGTCTGGTTGCGGTAGCTCTGAATTTGCAGGATGTGGGGGCCAGGGCCAAAGCCTTCATAGCTAAAGGTGCGGGTCACCGGGTTACTAATACCGTTGGGGTGGTACAGATCAACGGTATCCAGGTATTGGCCGTCCACAAACAGGTAGACATAGCCTGCGTTGCTGTAGGCCAGGGCATGGTAGGTGAAGCTGTCGCCGTCAAAAGGGAACCAGGCGGTGAGGCCGTTGCCGCGCATATAGCTGCCGCCGCTGGCGTTGGCATAGGTTATGTCGGCCCAGCCGCCGCTGCGCAAGACGCGCTCGTCGTCTTCTTCAAAGAGGCCGTCCCCCAAGGGCGTGCCATCCCAATAATCAATGTAATCGAGCTGCACCCACGCCCCCAGCGAAAAGGGGTTGCTGTCGCCGGTGACGGTCATGGTTACGGTATGCGGCCCCGCGCCCAAATCGGCGAAGGTAAAGCTGACGGGGGTGTTGTCATCCCGCCGGTAGAGATCGAAAATGCCCTGACTGTCGCCGTTGATGCTGATGTCAATGTAACCACCCCAACGACTGCCAATAAAGCCGACATTGAGCCAGTCGCCGTCGAAATCGAAGCTAACGACGTCGTTGGCCGTTGTTGAACGCATATATTGGCTGTCGCTGGCGGCCGTCGCGGTTAGGCGACTCCAACTTGTGGCTGTTTGGGTGTAGGGGACGCCGTTGTACAAGATGGCCGGGTGGTCTTCCTCGTACCGGTTGAAGCTGCCGGGGGGCGGATTGGGATCGGTAAAGGGAGGCTGGCCTGGCGTGACAAGGGTGTCAATGGTCGTGTTGTTGCGGTAAGTGGTTATCTGTAAGAGGTGGGGGCCGGGGCCAAAGCTGTCGTAGCTAAAGGTACGGGTGATGGCGTTGGCCGCGCTGTTGGGGTGGTAGAAATTGATACTGTCGAGATAACGGCCGTCTACAAAGAGATGGGCATACCCGCCCTGGTTATAGGCGATGCCTTGCAGGGTGAAAGAGTCCCCGGCAAAGGGGAACCAGGCGGTGGCGGCCGTAGCGCGGACATAGCTACCGCCGCTGGCTCCGGCATAATTCACATTGGTCCAGCCGCCGCTCAGGATAACGCGCTCGTCATCTTGCTCAAACTGGCCGTGCGGCAGATCGCTGCCGTCGCCATAATCGAAGTAGTCAAGCTGGACAAACTGATTGTTGGCAAAGGGGTTGCGGTCGCCGGTTACGGTGACGCTAATGGTGTGGCTGGCCGGGGGCAGGCCGTCGTAGGTGAAGCTAACGGCCGTTTCCTCCCGTCGGTACAAGTCTACAATACCCTGGCTGTCGCCATTGATGAAGATTTCAGCGTAGCCGCTTATGCTGTTGCCAATGAAGCCAACCGTGACCCAGGCACCGTTAAAGGTTAAGGCGGCCGTGCTACCCGCCACGCCATTGCGCCAATAGCTGCCGCCGCTGGCCCGGTTCAAGTTGATATTGCTCCAGGAACCGCTGTAGCTAATGGCCGGATCATCCTGCTCCAGCCGGGTAAAGGCGGGCGGGAAATTCATCACGGTGGCCGGTAGGTGGTCGGCGCTGATTTCATCTTGTGCTTCAGCTTCGCTTAAGTCAACGGCCTCCTCCCCTTCAACTGTTGTCTCAACGGCCGTTTCTTCTTCGATCTCCTCTTCAGCGGCGGGCAATTCGTGATGGGTAAAGGTCAACGGCCGGCCGATCTCCTCGGCAGTTGCGGCCGTTGCCTCAACCATCTCCATTACTACGGCCGGGGCCGGGGGCGGCCCGGCTACAGCCGGTTCAGACAGACCCGTTTCTTCGACATTGATAAACGGCCGATCCGCCATCTCCTGCACATGCCAATAGGGGGCATCATAAATCGTGTGCCGCCGCGACGAGAGACCTGACAGGTCGGCAATCTGCGATTGCTCCAAACCTGTCAGGTCTGCGCTTTGGTTGATCTCAGTCGTAATCAACGTCGTTACCGTCACCGTGCCAGGGGCGACCAGTTCAGGCACAACGGCGTGGCTGGGGAGTACGGCCTGGCCTACGCTGAGATAGCCGTAACCATCGCCGCCGGCCGTTGGCTGGCCGTTCAGCAGTAGGTTGGCGGTGATGGTGTAGATCCCGGCCGTCCAGCCGGAGGTATTGACCTCAGCCAGATCATAGAGTCGCGGCGCGCCGCCCAGAATTGGCAGGGGCAGGGTGTCGCTCCACATTTCTGTGCCAGTGGGAGCGTAAACGGCCGTTGCCACCTCACTGCTCAGCCCAATGCCGGCAATGTTGGCAATTTCAATTTGCAGGGTGGTACTGCTCTCGCCCGTCTCCACAAAGGGCGGGTCAGCCGCGACCTGCGTCACCTGCACAAAGCGATCTACCACGTTGAGGCGGGCTTCGGCGCTGGCGGTCAGGTAATCAATGGGCGCGTCTAATGCCTTGACTTCGGCTGTCAGCAAGTAGAGGCCCAGGTCATCACTGGCGACGGGAACGGCCGTATTCTCGGTGGCCCCCGGCGTAATGGTCTGCTGGAAAGTTAGCGTCTCGGTCGGCAAGCTCACGGTGACAGCGTAAGTCGTCGTTACCGTACCCCGGTTGGTGAGGGCCAGGTCATAGCTGGCGGTCTGGCCGGGTAGGGCGGCGTCCATCCAGGGGGTTAGGCGCAGGCTGGGCCGGTGCTGGCTAATGGCGCAGACTTCGGTGGTGAGGGTGGTAACGGCCGTTGTGATTCCCGGCAGCGCGTCCAAAACGGCCGTATTGGTTGTCGCGTTGGCTAGTTCAGAAGCGGCCGCTTCTAGTTCGGTGTAGGTCTGCACAAGGGGGGAGGCGAGACGGCTGTAGTTAGCCGCCTGCTCCGCCGCCGCCACAACCTGATCGCGCAAGGCCAGCGGGCAGTCGCCACTGTCGCAGGCAATCTCTAATTCCGTAACGGCCAGGGCCAAGTTGTAAAGTGCGGCTGAGAGAGCCGGTTCGTTGAGCGGGCAGCTTGCGGCCACCTCTTGCGCCCCAATGAAAATGGGACCGGCAATTTCGCTGACAACAGTCAGGCTGGCAAAAACGGCCGGTTGGTACTCACCGGCGACGCTGTGGGCTTTCAGGAAGTAGGTCTGGCCGGGTATGGTGTTGGTTGTATCCAAAACGGCCGTTTGGGTTTCGCCTTGTTGGGGGGATAAAATGGCCGTCTGCCACTGCTGGTTGGAAACAATCAGCGTGGGCGACAGCGGCGTACCATTAAAGATAGAAGTAGGCATGGTCAACGTCACCGGGAATGAACCGGCTACGTTGCCCACATTGGTCATGGCTAGTTCAATGGCAACCAATTCGCCCACCATCACAAACTGGTGGTCGGGCGCGATTTGGGGATAGGGGAAGGCCAGGCCGGGCATGACAAAGGTAAAGTCGTCGGCGGCCGTTAAGGTGGGATTGGTCTGGGCAACGGCCGTAACGTTCACGGTATAACTTTGGCCCGGTGGCATCAGGTCAGGCGTTGTCGGATCGATATACAAGCCGATTTGCCCCACCGCACCGGGGTCGAGCGTCAGGCTGGTTTCTGTGGTGCGACCGGCGTTACTCAAAATAAGCCAATTGGCCGGTAAGCCGCTGACACTCAGGTCAAAGGTGTGGGCGCTGGTGGAAGTGTTGCTAATGATAATGGTATAGGCTGCCCCCGGTATTTCGGGACGGCCGTCTACCACATGGCCACTAACGCCGGGTATAGCAGCGGCGTCATCCAGTACCGGACCCATGGGCATGGTAATCAACTCGTCGGGTACAACAGCCAGTTCCACCCCCTCGTGGGGAATGATGGTAACGGTGTGGATGGCGGCCACAAACAGGTCGGGGCGCTGCTGAGATTGGGCCGTGACTAATATCTGATAGTCGCCGGGGGCAGCGCCAAGCGGTGGCGTAATGGTCAGAGCGGCGTTGTCGGCCATGACAGCTTGCCAGCCATCAGGCGCAAACGCTCGCAGCGTATAGACTTCATCAAAGTTGGCACTGATGAGGGGCGTTGTTTGGCCGGATTGGGTGGGGTTTAGCTGGCTCTGGGCCGGTTCCAGATCGAGGGTAAAGAATTCAACAGGACCGCTGAAAGTGACCAAATCGGTATCAGGTGTACTTTCGGCCAGCGATACCAGACCGCTGTGTCCGGCCACGCCCAGGCCATTGGGGGCGGCGAATGGTTGGCCGTCGGCCAGCACATCCCCTACCAATGGGCCAAGATTGATACGGCCGTCTGTCAGGGTAACGGCCGTATCGGGCTGGAATTGGGGCAAGGGGCTACTCATCTGGCCTTCAATATGCAGGCTGCTGTGACTAACGGCCGTAAAGCTGCCCAAGTAGCTCTGCCCATTCATCTGCACGACCGTATCGTGCAGCGTCAGGGTCAGCGGGCCGGTTGCATCAGGGGTGGCGGTGTAGCTTTGCCAACCGCTGCCGGCGGCCAGACCAGCCGCAGCCGGGGCAAAGAAGGTGTGTGA
>SLGK01000322.1 GCA_007123775.1 Anaerolineae bacterium
CGATTGAGGGCACACACACGGGTGTGCCCCTACTGCCCTGTGTCTGCCCGATTGAGGGCACACACACGGGTGTGCCCCTACCAATCTACGTCTCATTTTGTAGCCGGGGAATTAGATAAAGATATAATCCCTGGCTATGAAACCAGCCACGCAGCAACGGCCGCACGGACCCGTACCGGCCCAGCATCGCCTCAACTTTCTCCACCTCTACGCCGACATTGCCTGGTATGGCGTTTTGAGCGGCAGCGCCATCACCTTTGTCGCCGTCTTTGCGGCGCGGCAGGGAGCCACCGCCTTGCAAATCGGGCTGTTGACGGCTGGACCAGCCGTCATGAACCTGTTCTTTACCCTGCCCGCTGGCCAGTGGCTCAAGCAGCAGCCGGTCGATAAGGCTGTCTTTTGGACCTCCATCTTCCACCGCTTATTTTATCTGACCTGGGTGCTGCTCCCGCTTTTCTTTTCGCCGGCGGGACAGGTGTGGGGCCTGATTTTGCTGACGCTGCTGATGAGCGTTCCGGGGACGGGCCTGGCGGTGGGCTTTAATGCCCTGTTTGCCGCGGCCGTTCCCCCGGAATGGCGCGGTCACGTGGTGGGTATCCGCAACGCGCTGCTCTCCATCACCTTCATCATCACGTCGTTGCTCAGCGGCTATATTTTGACCCGCTGGCCGGGTGAATTTGGCTATCAGATTGTTTTCACGATTGGCTTTGTGGGAGCCATGCTGAGCAGTCTGCACCTCTGGTTTGTACGGCCGCAGCTTAGTGGCGAACTGGTGGGCAACGGCCGTAGTCTGGGGGATCAGGCGCGACCGGGCTGGCGGGGTTGGGCCGATGGTATCAAGACGAGCGTGGGGCTGCGCTTTTTGACGAGTGGCGAGAAACGGCCGTCTTTACTGCCCAACCGCCACATCTGGCGTGGCCCGTTTGCACCGATTCTGGGGCTGCTCTTTGGTTTTCACCTGGCCCAATTCCTGGCTATCCCCATTTTTCCGCTGCACTGGGTCGATGTATTGCAGTTGAATGACCAGGTGATCGGGTGGGGTACGGCCGTGTTCTGGTTGGCCGTCCTTATTGGTTCCACCCAACTGGCCCAACTGACCGACCGCTACGGCAACAAGCGGTTGATGGTCATCGGCACCTTCACCATGAGCCTCTACCCGGCGCTGCTGGCGGTCAGCCACAACGTTGAAATGTACTTGCTGACGTCGGCCGTGGGGGGATTTTCCTGGTCGATTGTGGGTGGGGCTATTGCCAACTACATTCTGGAAAGAATACCGGAAGGGGAGCGGCCGGAGCATCTGGCCTGGTACAACCTGGTTCTCAACGCGGCCATCCTGCTCGGCTCGCTGGGCGGACCGCTGCTGGCCCATCAGGTCGGCTTGATCACCTCACTCTGGATAACCGCCGTGGCTCGCGGCCTGATCGCCCTGGGCTTTTGGAAATGGGGCTGAATCCGAGAAACCGAGTTTTTGACAAAACTCGGTTTCTGGACCAGAAATCAATATGGGCTTTGGAAGGCTAAAATCGTCTGAGTGCCGTAAATAAAGGCTACAATACCGACAACAATGGCAATACCGGCCAGCGCTCGTTTGTAGATGGCTATCCTTTCTGAGTCGATTAGCACCGCATAGCTGCCGGTCAAGGCATGGATCAGGACAAAGAAAAGCAGGGCAATGTCAATCGCCTTCCAGATGGGCTGGCTCATCCGCTCGGCGATGATGCTGTACTCAATGTGGAAAGGCGGGTAATGGGTCACAATCATGTGAATGGTCAAGAAGACAATCAGACCCAGGGCACTTATTCGTTGTAGTTGAAAAACGCGCATGGTAACTCCTCAAAAAAGGCAGAAGGAAGAAGGTAGAAGGCAGAATTCTTCCCTCTGCCTTCTGCCTTCTTCCTTATTTCTATAGGCTTTCCAGGGCAAAGAGCAGCAGCGGAATGCCACCGGCAATGACCAACAGGGCACTGACGGCAATGGCGGCATAAAAGAGGCTCTTGCGGTATTGGGTCACGCCGAACTGGTGGACAATCATAATGCGGATGCCGTCCACGGTATGGTAAACAACGGCCGCTAACAGGGCAATCTCGGCGAACTTAAAAAACGTAGACTGGACCAGGTCCAGGCGAGCGTTAAATGCCTCCGGTCCCTGGATGGCCGAACCGATGACCCACATATGGATGAACAAATAAATAACCAGGGCCACGCCGGTAAACCGCCGTAGCACAAAACTGATAAAGCCGGTGCTGGTATACATAGTCACTCCTTATTGTGACCGAGGACGAATGACGGAAGACGAAGGATTAGCAATCTACCTCCGTCTTCGGTCTTCGGTCCTCCGTCATTGCTGCTGCCTCTCGGCGCGTGCCTCTTCAAACGCCTCCCGCTTCTGAGCCAGTTTGCGCAAGGTTTCGATAGCTCCCGCCGGGTCCAGTCCTTTGGGGCAGGCGTCGATGCAGTTGAAAATGGTGTGGCAGCGGTAGACGCCTTCGTCAGTGCCCACGTCGGCCAGCCGCTCGCCGGGAATGGTGTCGCGGGGGTCCATGACCCGCTGGAATGATTTGAGCAGGGCGTGAGGGCCGATGTATTGTTTGTTCAG
This sequence comes from Anaerolineae bacterium, assembly GCA_007123775.1. GTDB lineage: Bacteria > Chloroflexota > Anaerolineae > Promineifilales > Promineifilaceae > SLGK01. The sequence continues at coordinate 2,597 of SLGK01000322.1, forward strand.
GGCAACAACCGGGCAGGCCGAGTAGCAGGCGCCGCACATGATGCAGGTCTCGGCGTTACGCAATGCTTCCACCTCTTCGGGTGTCATGCGAAACTCTTTTTCGGGCACGTCATCGGGCGGAACCAACCAGGGCTTGGCCCGTTGGTATTGCTCCCAAAAACTGCTGCGGTCTACTACCAGGTCTTTGATGATGGGCAGATAGGGCAACGGCCGTATCGTCACTCGCCCCTGCCAGTCCAGATTATCCTTAAGCCGCTGGTGGCAGATGAGCTTGTTCATGCCGTTGACGTTCATAGCGCAGCTACCGCAAATAGCGTGGCGGCAGGAGCGGCGATAGGAAAGGCTGCCGTCTGTCATCGTTTTAATGTCGTGCAGCACGTTGAGCAGCGTTTTGTCCTCAGTTACGGCTACCTCAAATTCCTGCAAGTAGGGCTTCTCATCCACGTCGGGATTAAAGCGCTGAATGCGAACAACGGCCGTTGCTGGTGTTTCTCGTTTACCTTTCAACCAATTTAACATAATAACTCCGTAGGGCGTAGTGCGTAGTGCGTAGTGCGTAGTGCGTAGGGCGTAGTGCGTAGTGCGTAGTGCGTAAACACGCTGCAATTACGCATTACGTTTTACGTTTCACGTTTTACGTTTTACGTTTTACGTTTTACGTCTCACGCTAATACTTTCTTTGCTCCGGCGGGTAGCGTTCCCAGTCGATATTGACCGTCTTGTAGCTTAAGACCGGTTCGCCCGATTCTGTCAGGTGGGCTACAGTGTGCTTGAGCCACTGCTCGTCGTCTCGCTGGGGGAAATCGAGGCGGCTGTGCGCGCCCCGGCTCTCGGTCCGGTTGATGGCGCAGGCCACGATGACCGCGCTAAAGTTGAGCAGATGCTCCGCTTCCAGAGCCGCCAGCAGGTCGGTGTTGAAGCGGCTGCTTTTGTCCATCACGCGCGCCGTCTTAAGCCGCTGCTGCAGCTCACTGATCTTCTGCTGCGCTTCTAGCAAGCGCTTACCGTCCCGGAAGACGCCGCATTTGTTGGTCATGGTGGCTTGCAACTCCACTACAATCTCTTCCACCAGTTCCGGCCCCTCGTTGTCTAGCCAGCGCTGGAGGTGCTGCTGGGTGCGGCCGGCCGGATCGCCGGGCAGCGGAGCTAATTCGGCCCCATTCTGCAAAAATTGGGCGATGGCCTTGCCCGCCCGCCGGCCGAATACGGAGGCTTCGAGCAGGCTATTAGAGCCGAGCCGGTTGGCGCCGTGGGTGCTGACGCAGCTACATTCACCCGCCGCATAAAGACCGGTAATAATGTCTCCGTCGGCGTTGGCCAGAACACGGCCGTCTACATCCGTGGGAATGCCGCCCATGCCATAGTGGGCCGTGGGCTGGATGGGAATCAAATCAGTAATGGGGTCCAGGCCCAAAAAGTCGATGGCAATTTCGCGCACCTGGGGCAGCACCTTTTTGATTTTCTCCTCCCCTAAATGGCGCAAGTCCAGGTGAATGCCTTCGCCATCCGGGCCGACGCCGCGCCCTTCTTGAATTTCTTTTTGCTCAGAACGGCTGACCAGGTCCCGCGGGGCCAGCTCCATCTTGTCGGGAGCGTAGTTAGACATAAACCGCTCACCCTTGTTATTGAGCAAATAACCACCCTCGCCGCGGCAGGCTTCGCTCATCAAGATGCCGTGCCGGTAGAGGCCGGTCGGGTGAAACTGAACAAATTCCATATCCATGAGGGGCACGCCAGCGCGATAGGCCATGCCCAGCCCGTCTCCCGTGTTGGCGGTGCAGTTGGAGGTGATTTTGAAGGCACGGCCGTAGCCGCCCGTAGCAAACATTACCGCTTTGGCCCGCATGGTGACAATGCGCCCCGTCAAGATTTCCAGGGCCACAATGCCGCGACAGACGTTATCTTCCACGATTAAATCGAGGGCGTACCACTCGCTGTAAAAGTTGACGCCGTAGCGCAGGCACTGCTCGTGCATGGTGTGCAATAGCACGTGGCCGGTCCAGTCGGCGGCGTAGTTGGCGCGGGGGGTCGAGTGGCCGCCAAAACGACGCTGAGCGATACGGCCGTCGGGCAGGCGGCTAAACACACAGCCCAGATGCTCAAATTCATACATAATGTCGATAGCATCTCTGACCATGATTTCGATAGCGTCGTGGTCACCCAGCCAGTCAGAGCCTTTAACCGTGTCATACATGTGAAGTTCCCAACTGTCGATGGGTTCATCCGTCTCCGGGATTGGCTCCAGCGGACCGCGCGGGTCTTTGTCGGCCGGGCGCACGTTGTTGAGGGCGGCGGCAATGCCACCCTGGGCTGCACCGCTGTGTGAACGCAGCGGGTGCAGCTTGGAAAGGACGGCTACGTTTTTGGCTCCGTCACGAGCCGCAGCCAGAGCCGCCCAGCTACCGGCCAGGCCGGCACCGATTATAATTAGATCATGGGTTATCATTTGGGAGCTGTTTTTCGTGTCCATCATGCCCTTATTGTAGGACTAACCCATAAGCCAGGTTAGTGACAGAGCGCACCGTTGGCGCGGACAAATGTCACCGCGAAAATAGCATCAGCGTGCCTTGAGTCAACCTGATGGGTTATGGCGTTTAATAGCCTCTATGCGAAACATCGTTATAATAGCGTCCATGACTACAGATGCCCTTATCTTTGACGCCATTCGTACCCCCCGCGGCCGCGGCAAGAAAGACGGCCGTTTATACCCCGTCAAACCAATCGACCTGCTGGCCGGCCTGCTGCGCGAACTGCAACAGCGCAACCAGCTAGATACTTCTCAAGTCGATGACCTGGTGCTGGGCTGCGTCACCCCCATCGGCGAGCAAGGGATGGTCCTGCCCAAAGCAGCGGCCGTTTACGCCGGCTGGCACGACGACGTGCCCGCCATACAGATCAACCGCTTCTGCGCCTCCGGCCTGGAAACGGTCAATATGGCCGCCATGAAGGTCCGTTCCGGCTGGGAAGAGCTGGTCGTGGCCGGAGGCGTCGAGTCGATGTCCCGCGTACCCATGGGGTCCGACGGCGGAGCGATGCTCGACCCGGAAATCGGCCGCCAGATTCATTTTGTGCCGCAAGGGATCAGCGCCGACCTGATCGCCACCCTGGAAGGTTTTAGCCGCCGCGACGTGGACGAATTCGCCCTGCAATCTCAACAGCGGGCGACAATGGCTACGGAAAACGGCCGTTTCACCTCCCTCATCCCCGTATATGACAACGACGGCAAGCTGCTCCTGGACCAGGACGAACATATCCGCCCCGCCACCACACTGGAATCGCTGGCCGGTCTCAAGCCCGCCTTTGCCGCTCTGGGCGCCCACGGCTTCGACGACATTGCCCGCCAGCGTTACCCGCAGGTAGAGCAGATCGAGCATGTGCATACGGCCGGCAACTCCTCCGGCATTGTAGACGGGGCCGCCCTGGTCCTGATCGGCAACCGGGCCAAAGGGGAAGCGCTGGGCCTCAAACCCCGCGCCCGCATCCGCGCCGCCGCCCTGGTGGGCACAGAACCGACCATCATGCTGGTGGGACCGGCGCCGGCCTCGCGCAAAGCCCTCAAGCAGGCGGGCATGAGCATTGACGACATCGACCTGATTGAGATCAACGAAGCCTTCGCTGCCGTGCCGCTCAAATTCATGCGCGACATGGGGCTGGATAGCAGCGAAAAGATCAACGTCAACGGCGGGGCCATCGCCCTGGGCCACCCGCTGGGGGCCACCGGGGCCATGCTCCTGGGCACCGCCCTCGACGAACTGGAACGAACCGACCAGACCACCGCGCTCATCACCCTCTGCGTCGGCGGCGGCATGGGCATCGCCACGATTATTGAACGAGTATAAGCAGACTCTTTAGGAATCCCGGGGGTTGACAAGTCGTAATGCGTAAAACGTAAAACGTAACCAGAGAGACTTTACGCATTACGCTTTACGTTTTACGCCCCCGAAATCGGGAAGACCCAACCAGCGCGGTCTATGAGACCTCGCCTATCACCCACTTATGGACCAACTATTTGTCATCATCCCCACCCTTTTAGGCGGCGTCGGCCTTTTCCTGGTCGGCATGATCCTGATGTCCGACAGCCTCAAGGCGGCGGCGGGCAGCTCGCTGGAGCGTGTATTACAGTGGGCTACCGGCACAAGGCCGGCCGCATTCCTCTCCGGCGTGGGGCTAACGGCGCTGGTGCAGTCATCCAGCGCCACAACCATTACCACCATCGGCTTTGTCAGCGCCGGGCTGCTCTCTTTCCCGGCGGCGCTGGGCGTGATTGTGGGGGCCAACGTGGGCACTACCAGCACCGGCTGGATTGTCTCGCTGCTGGGCTTTAAGCTGAACGTGGGGGCCATTGCCCTGCCCTTTATCGGTGTGGGCGCCTTGATGAAGCTGCTGAGCAGCGGCCGTCGCGCTCATTTGGGTATGGCCATTGTTGGCTTTGGCCTCATCTTTGTCGGCATCGACTTTTTGCAGACGGGCATGGGCGGCCTGGCCCAAAATATTGATCTCAGCGGCTTTTCTGACAGCACCCTTGGCGGTCGCCTGGCCCTGGTGGCCATTGGGGCCGTCATGACCGTCCTGCTGCAATCTTCCAGCGCGGCCGTGGCCCTGACGCTGACCGCCCTCTTTAGCGGGGCCATCAATCTGGAGCAGGCCGCCTATCTGGTCATCGGCCAGAATTTGGGCACGACCGTCAAAGCGATTCTGGCTGCTCTGGGCGCATCGGTGCCGGCACAGCGCACGGCTGTGGCCCATATCCTCTTCAATCTGGCGGCGGCCGCGCTGGCCTTTGTGGCCGCCCGCCAACTGCTGGATGCTTCGCTCATGCTAGGCGACTGGCTGAACAACGATGACCCCGCCTTTATTCTGGCTTTGTTCCATACTATCTTTAATCTGCTGGGGGCCTTGTTATTTTTGCCTTTCCTGACGCCGTTTGCCGGCATGGTAGTGCGAATCATTCCGGATCGAGGTCCGCCCTTAACGCGCCACCTGGACGATTCGCTGTTTCAGATACCAGCGGTGGCTATTGGCGCAGCCGCCCGCGCTCTGCAAGAGATCACGCGGTTGACGCTGCAAGAGACGGTGCGTTTGTTGGAAAACGGCCGTCATACCCGGCACAGCTACGAACAGTTATGGGCGGCTGAGGCCGCCATGCAAGAAACGCGCCACTTTTTGGGCCAGATTCAGACGGATAGCAACGACAAAAAGCTGTACGCCCACCGGCTGTCGCTGCTGCACGCCAGTGACCACGCCGGCCGCCTGATTGAAGCCTGCCTGGAATCAGAGGAGCCGCTGGTTGGCGCTGAAGCCACCAAAGCGGCCGCCGAACTGGCCCCAACGCTGGCACTGGCGGCCGAATGGCTGGCCGATCAGGAAGGCAAAGGCAGTAAAGTGTCACGCCACGTCAAGAAAGCGTCTAAGAAGCTGGCCGACAAGCGGCGGGATAACCGGGCCTGGATGCTGGAAGAAACAGCCGCCGGCCGGATTGAGCCGGATGCTGTGCAGCGCTATCTGGAGTCGATGCGCTGGGTGGATCGCATTGGCTACCATAGCTGGCGCATGCTCTATCATCTGGTCGACCCGCTGAAGGAGGGGGTGGCCCTGGTGTCTGAGGTGTACGAAGGGCCGGACAGGGAGGATGAGGATGATGACGACGATTAAGGGTAGATTTCACAGACAAAGCGAAAAAACGCATATCTTGACACGGTGTAGCCAACAGGCTACACTTATCGCATGATCGAAATTCGTAAAACTGAGGCTTTCGTTAAGTGGTTAGATGGCCTGCGCGACATTAAGGCGAGATCGCGTGTTCTTGTACGAATCGAGAGGTTGGCTGCCGGAAATCCAGGGGACGTCAAGCCGGTTGGTGAAGGTGTTTCAGAATTGCGAATCTATTATGGTCCTGGTTATCGTGTGTATTTTGTAAAACGAGGTCAGGCGGTGATTGTCTTGTTGGCTGGTGGCGATAAAAGTACACAAGCAAGAGATATTAGAACGGCTAAACGCCTGGCGCGAAATCTATAGGAATCTATCATGACTAAAACTGTCACAACTCGTTACGATGTAGCTGAGCATTTGCGTACGCCAGAGGAGATGGCAGCTTATTTAGAGGCTTGCCTTGAAGAAGCAGACGGCGACGCCGCCTTTATCGCTAAAGCCCTGGGTGATATTGCTCGCGCTAAAGGCATGACACAAGTGGCGCGAGATGCTGGCGTGTCACGCGAAAGCCTTTATAAAGCGCTATCAGGCGAAAGAATCCCTGGCTTCGATACGATTCTCAAAGTTACAAAGGCCCTCGGTTTGAGGCTCCATGCAGAAGCGGCCGTCATGACTGAACAAGAAGTTTCGGCCGGTTAGCAGAAAGTTCGTTATGAGCAACGGCCGTTTCATATACCCAGGTTATGCCGCGGCTCCGCAAGCTTCGCACTGCATGAATCCCTGTTCGTTGGGATCCACTGTAATCGCCCCTTACCCGGCACAGCTACGAACAGTTGTGGGCGGCTCAGTCACCGCCGCACTGGCCCGGACGCTGGCGCTGGCGGCCGACTGGCTGGCCAACCAGGAAGGTAAAGGCAGCAAAGTGTCACGCCACGTCAAGAAGGCATCTTAAAAGCTGGCCGACAAGCGGCGGGATAAACCATGCCCGGATGCTGGCAGAAACGGCCGTTGGCCGGATTGAGCCGGACGCCGTGCAGCATTATCTGGAGTCGATGCGCTGGGTGGACCGCATTGGCTACCATAGCTGGCGGATGCTCTATCATCTGGTTGACCCGCTGAAGGAGGGGGTGGCCCTGGCCTCTGAGGTGTACGAAGGGCCGGACAGGGAGGATGAGGATGACGATGATTAAGCCAGTACCGCATTTGCTTTGTCTGGCGGGATAACGAGCCAGATGAGGTGGAAATTACGGATTACCATTAGGCACAATACCTAAACTGGAGAGAAAGATGGTTCGCATACCAACCAACCGGGTTCCTACCCATCCGGGGGAGATGTTGTTAGAAGAATTCCTGAAGCCAATGGGGTTAAGTCAACGTGATCTGGCCGACAGCATTCATGTGTCCTATCAGAGAATCAATGAAATTGTCAACGGCCGTCGCGGCGTAACGCCAGGTACGGCCTTGCGTTTAGCCAGGTATTTTGGCACGTCAGCAGGCTTTTGGATGAACCTGCAACTACGCTGGGATTTATATCATGCCCAGAAATCCGAAGCAGGTTCGTTGGCAACGATCAAGCCCTATCAGATGGTATCAGGCGGTAGCGTAGCCACCTGACATGGCTTCCATCTGACGCTGGCGCTGGCGGCCGCATGGCTGGCCAACCAGGAAGGCAAAGGCAGTAAAGTGTCGCGCCACGTCAAGAAAGCGTCTAAGAAGCTGGCCGACAAGCGGCGGGATAAGCCATGCCCGGATGCTGGCAGAAACGGCCGTTGTCGCTTTGATAGCTAAAAAACTTCCCTTTGATAAATGTACCTCATATAGTACAATCATGCCATGAGTGATGAGCCAATTCTCAAAGTTATTTTCTTTCAGACAGCAGCCGGCCGAGAACCTGTTCGAGAGTGGCTTAAGCGTTTGGATAAAGATGATCGTAAGACAATCGGTGAAGATGTAAAGCTGGTACAATTTCGCTGGCCGTTGGGAATGCCGTTGGTACGAAAGATGGAGAATGCTCTTTGGGAAGTTCGCACCCATTTGGGTAATAGACGGATAGCACGGATTCTCTTTACAGTCCGTGGTAATGAAATGGCCCTCCTACACGGTTTCATCAAGAAATCACAGAAGACACCAGCCAATGAATTAAATCTGGCTCGTACTCGCCGAGATCAATGGCAGAAGGAATGGGAATCTAATGAATAGGTACAGTGGTAGCAACTTCGATGATTTTTTGGCTGAAGAAGGTATTCTGGAAGAAGTGACCAGTAGAGCACAAAAACGGTTGCTGGCTTACCAGGTTGCTGACCTGATGGCTGAGAAGAGGTTGACTAAAACAGAGTTAGCCGCCAGGATGAACACCAGCCGGTCACAATTGGACCGCTTACTGGACCCAGAAAATACGGCCGTCACGCTGGATTCATTGAACCGGTTAGCCCAGGCCGTTGGTAAACAACTTAGGATAGAATTTGCGTAGTTAGTCTTTGCTGGCTCAACTGCCAGCCCTTCTGCAAGATGTGATATGGTTTTGCGGTTCGGTGGGTGATAACGGCCGTTAGGCGCACTACCTTGAATCTATGAGAGCATTAACTCCAAACGAAAGGGAGCAATATTCACATATTCTGCGCTTCAGAGAATCTTTCCCTGACTTTCCTGAAGGTATTCTATGTTTCGATGATAACCCTGACGTGCTTGTTAAGACCTCAGAAGGTATGTTGGGGATTGAACATACACGCCTCTACTGGGGCAATTTGAAGGAGCAAGAAAGCCTAGAGCAACGGATTGTTGATCGAGCAAGAAAGGTTTATGAGGTAAGCGGCGGCCCACCTTTGGTTGTTAATGTATTATTTGACTCGAAAGTCAGGCTTGGGGTGAGAGATATAGATTCAATTGCGGCTAACCTGAACAGATTGGTGTGCAGATATGTGCCTGATGTTGGGGGGCACTTTGTCCTTGAGGGATGGAGGTTTGTTTCGCGTGGATTTTCTCCTGCGATTAGGATGATCTTCATTGACCGCCCCAGTGATCCATGTGAGGTGTTGTGGGGTGTCGATAGAGGAGGTGCTGTTCCTGACCTGGCCCCAGATTCAATCAGAGAAAGTATTCAGGGTAAAGAGTCAAAAGTCGGTAGATATTTGGGCAAGTGTTCCAAGATTTGGCTGCTGATTGTAGAAGATGGCTTCGCTCCGTCTAGCTATTTCTTTATCTCGGATGAAATCAAAAAGGAAACTTATGAATCCAAGTTCGCCCGGATTTTCTTATTCAGAAATTTTAGACGTGAAGTAGTTGAGTTGAACGTCGAACCTTGAATTATCACTTGCCCGTGTGCCTAACAACGGCACGCACCTGACCTTGAACAGCGCAGCTTTCGTGCGTGAGACTTTGTTGTAATCGCGGTTCATCGTGACGGGTAATGCCAGCCATCAGCCAGAATTCACGTAAAAAAGCCAGCCAGAATCAGACGATTCCGCTGCCCTTTCGCAGCTATGTTTGCCAGGCTGATGGGTGTTAGAGGGCAAAGCCGGCCGCAAAAAAACAGATCACAGTCGCAAACAAATCGTCGCGGGCAGGATGCCGCTTTTTTCCGCTTCGTGTTATAATCTGCCTCGCTGTTTATTCAGGTAAATTTTCAAGGGAGCAACATTGTGACAACTTCCGACCAGGTGGGCGGGGCCAGTTTTTCATGCCTGCCGGGCAACAAACGAATAGAGGGTCTTGTGGATTTCGTAACTTGCCTTGAGCTTGCCGAAAGGTCGTTTAGACGTAGTGCGTATTGCGTAGTGCGTATTGCGTGGTTCTCGCTGGTTACGCACTACGCAATACGCCCTATCAGCCTCCAAAAAGCCCGCATAGGGCTTATATTTCTCCTCCTCCTCCTGCTTATTATCACCCTCACCGGCTGCCGGGCCGATACGGCCGAAACGGCCAGCATTGGCCTGGATCGCGCCATCCAAAACAAAGGCTCAGACACGATGGTCAACCTGGCCCTGGCCTGGGCCGAAGCCTACCGCGAAGTGGCCCCCAACGTCTCCATTGCCGTTACCGGCGGCGGGTCGGGCACGGGCATTGCTTCCCTGTTCAATAATACGGTCGATATGGCCAACGCCTCGCGGGACATCAGCCCCAGAGAGCTGGCGGCGGCGGCCGAAATGGGTATCGACCTGCGCGAATTCGTGGTGGCGATTGACGCTCTGGCCGTAGTGGTCCATCTGGACAATCCGGTTGAAGAGCTAACGCTGAGCCAGTTGGCTGACATTTACACCGGCCGTATCACCAACTGGCAGGAAGTCGGCGGCTGGGACGCGCCCATTATCCTCCTGTCGCGGGAAATCAATTCCGGCACCCACGTCTATTTTCTGGAGGAAGTGGTGCGCGGCGGCGACCCGGATAATCAAGACATTTTCGCACCGCAAACGCTGCTGATGCCCTCATCGGTGGGCATTACCAGCGAACTGCGGCGCAATCCCAACGCCATCGGCTATGAGGGGCTGGGCTACGTGGACCTGGCCCACGAGAAGGTGGTGCGCGTGGCGGTGGATGCGGCGGGGCCGTTTGTGGCTCCGTCGGTCGAAACGGCCGCTGCCGGTGAATACCCCGTTGCGCGTGAACTGTACATATACACGGCCGGTGAGCCAACCGGTGAAATCGCCCGCTATCTGGACTGGATTTTGAGTGAGGCGGGGCAGACAATTGTGGCCGAGTTGGGCTTTGTGCCGGTGCTTGAGGGAGTTGTCGATGGATTGGCAGAATGAGAAACGGCCGTCTCCCCGCGAGGTCGGCCAGAATTGGCTGAGTGAAACGGTGCGGCTCTTACGCACCACCCGTTGGGATGAATTTTTAATCGAAAACAGTATACGATTGGCAGGCGTATCGGCCGTTTTGATTATCGGCCTCATCTTCTTCTTCCTGCTGCGCGAGGGGTCGCCCGCCTTTTTGGACGTGCCGCTGCGCCAGTTGGGGGGGGAACGCTGGTATCCGATTGAGGGGTTGTGGGGGTTACGGCCGTTGCTGTTCGGCTCGCTGCTGGTGACAATTGGGGCCACCTTCATCGCCGTACCTCTGGGCCTGACCACCGCCATCTACCTGGGGGAATTTGCCCCTATCTGGCAGCGCGATCTGTTTAAACCGTTGATTGAGCTGCTGGCCGGCATCCCCTCCATTGTCCTCGGCTTTTTGGGCTGGGTGACGCTGGCCCCGCTGATTCAGCAGTTGGGCGCACCTACCGGCCTGACCGCCTTCACCGGCTCGCTGCTGCTGGCCTACATGTCGCTGCCCACCATCATCTCCATCACCGAAGACGCCCTCTACGCTGTGCCCCGCGAATACCGTGACGGCGCGCTGGCCCTCGGCGCTACCCACTGGCAGACGGTCTGGCGCGTAGTCCTGCCCGCCGCTCGCTCGGGCATCGTCATTGCCGTCATGCTGGGCATTGGCCGGGCCATTGGCGAAACGATGGCCGTGATGATGGTCACGGGCAACGCGGCCAATATCCCCGCCCTGGGCACTGATATGTTCTTCCAGCCGGTACGCACCATGACGGCCACCATCGCCGCCGAAATGGGTGAGGTGGCCCAGGGCAGTATGCACTACCACAACCTGTTTGGCATCGGCATTGTCCTGTTTCTCATCACCTTCACCATCAACAGCCTGGCCACCCGTCTGGTCGGGGTCGGCCGTCGTCGCCGGGGAGGCATGTTATGAGCCGCCAACGGACCAATCTGATTGCTCGCTGGTTGATAACGGCCGTTGCCGGGCTGGTCATTGTGCCTGTCTTTTTGGTGATTGTCTTTATCATTTACAACGGTATTGGCGCCATTAGCTGGGAGTTTCTGACGCAGCCGCCGCGCCGGGGCATGACGGAAGGGGGCATCCTGCCCGCCATTTTGGGGACGATATTTTTAACGCTGGGAACGGCCGTGGCTGCCATTCCCATCGGTATCGGGGCCGCCATCTACCTGGCCGAATACGCCAGCGACACCAAGCTGACCCGCACCATTCGTCTGGCCATCATCAACCTGGCCGGGATTCCCTCGATTGTTTATGGCTTGTTTGGGCTGGGCATGTTTGTTCTATTTCTGGACTTTGGCACCTCGATTCTGGCCGGATCGCTGACGCTGGGGCTGCTCACCCTGCCCATTGTTATCAGTACGGCCGAAGAAGCGATAACGGCCGTGCCCCGCGAGTTCCGCCTGGTCAGCCTGAGCCTGGGGGCCACCCGCTGGCAAACCATTCGCCACCAGGTATTGCCCCACGCCCTGCCCGGCATGATCACCGGGGTTATTCTCGGTCTGGGTCGCGCCGCCGGCGAGACGGCCCCCATTCTCTTTACCGTGGCCGCCTTTTACCTGCCCGAAATGCCCCGCTCTATCTTTGACCAGACGATGGCCCTGCCCTACCACCTGTACGTCATCTCCACCCAGGTACCGGGCATGCCGCTCAGTCTACAATACGGCACGGCCCTGACGCTGCTGCTCATTGTGATGTCCCTGACCATTGTGGCCACCATTATCCGCACCGTCATGCGCCGTCGGCGGCAGTGGTAGGCCAGGTTGGCACGGCTTTGCGACCGAGGACTAAAGACGGAGGACCGACGACTGTCAACGCAAATCCGTCCTTCGTCCTCCGTCCTCCGTCAAAATCTGTAGCATAATCTATGAAACCGATCATCTCTATCCAGAACCTTTTTTATACCCACGATGATGGCGTCGAGGCGCTGCGGAATATCAACCTCGACATTTATCCCCGCGAACTGCTGGTTCTGTTCGGACCGTCGCGCAGCGGCAAGACGACGCTGCTGCGCCTGCTCAACCGGCTGTCTGACCTGAGCGAAGGCGGCCGCCATCAGGGTGAAATTCTGTTCAACCAGCGCAGCATCTTCCGGCCGACCATCGATCTGACCCAACTGCGACGACAGATCAGCATGGTTTTTGCCGTACCCACCCCCCTGCCCGGCTCCATTTACGACAACCTGACCTACGGCCTCAAAATGGCGGGTAAGCGGGATACGTCCCTACTGGAAGAGCGCGTCGAAAAATCACTGCGCCAGGCGGCCCTTTGGGATGAGGTCAAAGACCGGCTGCACACCTCCGCCTTTGCCCTCTCTGGTGGACAAAAGCAGCGGCTCTGCCTGGCCCGCAGTCTGGCCCTGGAACCGGACGTCATTTTGCTGGACAACCCGACATCCGGCCTGGACCCGCTCTCCACGGCCACGGTGGAGGCGTCGCTGTTTGAGCTAAAGAAGCAATATACCATCATCATGGTCCCCCACAGCGTGCAGCAGGCTGCCCGCGTCGCCGATCGGGCCGCCTTCCTGCTAGAAGGGGAGCTAATCGAAGTGGGCGATCAAAGCCGCATGTTCGTCCATCCACAGGACCAGCGCACCGAGGATTACGTGACGGGACGATTTGGATAATTTTTCACCGCCAAGACGCGAAGATCGCCAAGAAAAACAAAAATCTTTGCGCCCTTTGCGCCTTTGCGGTAAATCATGGCATTTCCTGATGAGAAACAAGATCGAAGTACGTGACTTTAGCTTTTTTTATGGCAGTTTTCAGGCGTTGTATAACCTGAACCTCGACATTCGCGCCCGGCAGATTACGGCCTTGATTGGTCCTTCCGGCTGTGGCAAGTCTACCTTTTTGCGCTCGCTGAACCGGATGAATGATACCATTGCCGGCAGCCGAGCCGAAGGCGGAGCGTTTCTGGACGGCATGGACATTTACGGCCCGGACGTGGACGTGGTGGAACTGCGCCAGCGCATCGGCATGGTCTTCCAACGGCCGAATCCCTTCCCCCAATCCATCTACGAAAACGTCGCCTTTGGTCCCCGCGTCCTGGGCATGCACCGGACGCACAGCCTGGACGAAATTGTGCGCGACAGCCTGCGCGGGGCGGTTCTGTGGCACGAGGTCAAGCATCGGCTGACCGATTCCGCCTTTGACCTGAATCCGGGCCAGCAGCAGCGTTTGTGCATCGCCCGCGCCATTGCCGTCAAGCCGGAGGTAATCCTGATGGACGAGCCGGCCTCGGCCTTGGACCCCAGCGCCACGCTGGCCGTGGAGGAACTGATGCGTCGCCTGGCCGCCGACTACACCATTGTGGTCGTCACCCACAACATGCAGCAAGCGGCCCGCGCCTCGGACTGGACCGGCTTTTTCTGGTTGGGTAAGCTGGTGGAGTTCAACGAGACGGCTACCTTGTTTACCTCTCCGGCCGAAGAACTAACACAAGCCTACATTACCGGCCGGCAGGGGTAGAGGTTGGTAACACAGAGGTAGTCGTTCAATCCCTTGACCAAATAGAACACGGATGAACGCAGATTAAGCGGATAAACACGGATTTTTTCTGGCTTTTTTGGGAATTCAGGGGTTATGATCCAATGCAGGGGCGAACCCATGTGTCCTTTAGGGGCGAACCCACGTGTTCTGTAGGGGCGAACCCACGTGTCCTGTAGGGGCGAACCCACGTGTCCTGTAGGGGCGAACCCACGTGTCCTGTAGGGGCGAACCCACGTGTTCGCCCAGAGAGGGCAGACACGTGGGTCTGCCCCTACCCCGCAAAATCCAAAAGACCCAAATTAGCCTTATTCAAGCCTGCTATGAATGAAGAAACAACGACCACAAAAAGATTATCCGGCTGTTGGTGGACTGGCTGCTGCGAACGGCCGTAACCTTTTGAGGCAGGGGGGGCGGTGGAGCATTTCTTTCCCAGCCGCCATTGCAACTGGAGCAACGGCCGTTAACGTCAACCCAATCCCCACACCCCAATTTAGCCAATTATGTTATAATCCAGCCCGCTATGACCGGATACATCGAAATTCACCTGGGCGACGTGGTGCGCCTGCGAAAAAAACATCCCTGCGGCAGCTACGAATGGACCATCGTCCGCGTTGGCGTAGACGTCGGCCTGGCCTGCCAGGGCTGCCAGCGGCGCGTCCTGCTGCCCCGCGGCACGTTCAACAAACGACTGAAACAGATTGTGCGTAAAGCGGCTGATAGTGCGTAGTCCGTAGTGCGTAGGGAAGCCTGTTTACGCACTACGCACTACGATCCCCCTCTATGACTGAACTCCTCATCACAATTTACTGGCTAACGTTGATCCTCCTGTCGGTATATGGCTTTTTGGGTTTGTTGACCCTGGCCTTCTACTGGCGACACCGGCACGTCACCCATCCCTTACCGGTAGTCGAAACGGCCGATCTCCCCCCCGTCACCATTCAACTACCCATCTTCAACGAGCGCTACGTCATTGACCGGCTGCTGCACGCGGCCACCAGTCTCGACTACCCGCGCGACCGGCTGCAAATCCAGGTCATCGACGACTCGACCGACGACACCACACAGCGAGCGGCCGAACTGGTTGACCAGTATCGGGCGCAAGGCTTCGACATTGAACTGCGCCACCGCACCAACCGGCAGGGTTACAAAGCGGGCGCGCTGGCCGACGCCATGCTCTACGCCACCGGCGAATTCCTGGCCCTCTTCGACGCCGACTTCTGCCCTGACCCTTCCTTTTTACAGCGCACCGTCCCCCACTTTTTGCGCGATGGGCAGTTGGGCATGGTGCAAACGCGCTGGGGCCACTACAACCATGACCAATCCTGGTTGACGGCTGCCCAGGCCATCGCCCTGGACAAACATTTTGCCATGGAGCAGACGGTGCGCCACCGGGGTCACCTCTTTCCCAAGTTTAACGGGGCTGGCGGCGTCTGGCGGCGGCGCTGCCTGGAAGACGCCGGCGGCTGGCAGGATGACACCGTTTGTGAGGATTTGTGCCTGAGTACACGGGCCATCTTGCGCGGCTGGCAGTTCCGCTTCTTGAACGACGTGGTTACGCCGGCCGAACTGCCCTCAACCATTACCGCCTACAAGAGCCAGCAGGCCCGCTGGTCTAAGGGGTCGCTGCAATGTCTGTTTAAATACGGCCGTGCCATTCTAACGGCCAAAGAGCAGAGTTGGGTGGCGCGGCTGTATGCGGTGCTGGCTATGTCGGGCTACCTGGCCCAGTTTTTGGCCCTGATACTCCTCCTGCTGCAAATTCCGCTCATCCTGAACGGCTACACCTTTTCCCGCTACATGCTAATCTTTAGCGTGGCGGCCGTGGCCCAACCGCTGCTTTTTGTGATGAGCCAATACGTACTGTACCCCAACTGGCGGCGACGGCTGCATTATTTGCCGGCGCTGCTCATTGTGGCCCTGGGTACGGGACCCAACAACACACGCTCCATTTTGCAGATTTTCTGGCAGCGCCACCACGTGTTTGTGCGGACGCCGAAAGGGATGGGCGTAAACGGTCGTTTCGCCCAAGTAAACGGCCGTTTTGCCCAAGCCAACGCCCATCTCAACACAGCCGGCGTCAATGGCCCCTCGATCAACGGCCATTCTGCCAACGGCCACTATGCCAACGGCCAGACCCCCCAACAGGCCCACCGCTTCCACTACCGCTACACCTTCGACTGGATCATCGCCGTGGAAATCCTGCTGGCCCTCTATGCGGCCGTGGGCATTGGCCTGGCCCTATGGCAGCAAACCTACGGCCCCATCTTCTTCCTGGCCAGTTGCCTCATCGGCTTCGGCTACGTGGCCTACCTGGGACTGCGGGAAGTGACGGCGTAAAGCGTAAAACGTAAAGCGTAAAGCGTAAAAGCCCCTAACTACGTTTTACGCATTACAGCCTGCCCTGAACGCAGTTGAAGGGTTTTACGTCCGCGAGATAAATTTTCTCAACAAAAATATAAATTTTCCTCACATTACCCTTGACATTTCTAAATATTTCTTATATTATCTAATTATAGTTAACAAAGCAGATACAATAAGCACCCACTTTCAACTTTTTACGTTTTACGCTTTACGTTTTACGCTTCACTATCTGCCTTCTTAATTTTGGGAGCAACCTATGAATCCTGTTATTGGCCAATGCCCGATCTGTAACGATACGCTGCACGTCACCCGGCTGCACTGCCGCAACTGTGACACCGCCCTGGAAGGCCACTTCAGCCTGGGGCGTTTGTACCAGTTGTCGCCGGAGCAGTTGGGTTTTGTGGAACTGTTCGTGCGCTGCGAGGGCAAGATCAACCGGGTCGAGCAGGAAATGGGTCTTTCTTATCCGGCCGTGCGTGCCCGGCTAACGGAAGTGATTGAAGCGATGGGCTACGAAGTGGGCGATAGCGGTAAGGAAACACTTTCTCAAGAAAAGCGCCGTCAGATATTGAATGATGTTAACAAAGGTAATCTAAGCGCACAAGAAGCGATGCAGCTGTTACGAGGAGAATAAAAGAGCAACAACCGTCGGATGAATATCTGCGTTAATCCGCGTTCATCTGCGTCCCATTAAAAAACAGAACGGCCGTCTACGCGAGGTCCAATTCACACAGACGGCCGTTCCACAACAATATGGAGGTAATCATGTCCAACACAACGTCACGTCAAGATATACTCGATTTATTGGCAAAAGGCAAGATCAATGCTGACCAGGCAGCCGATATGCTGAGTGCTGTCACAGCACCCACTCCCCCGGCTGCCCCGGAACCACCGGCTGTTCCGGAGATCCCCACGCCACCCAAGGCACTGACCGCGCCTGAGCCGCCCGACTACCCGATTGCCACCAAGAACGGCAAGAAAAAGTGGTTCCGCATCCGCATTCGCAATCTGGAAAGCGGCAAGAACAAAGTTTCAATCAACATCCCCATGGGCATGGTCAACATTGGTTTCAAGATTGCCAACCGTTTTGCCCCCGAACTGGAAGGGTTAGACTGGCAAGAGCTGCAAGGCATGATGGCCGAAGCGGAATCCGGCCTGCTGGTTGACGTGCAAGATGATGACAGCAATGAGCACGTGCAGATTTACATTGACTAATCGTATTCCGTATTGCGTAGTACGTAACGCCAGCGAAACACGGAATACGCAATACGCAATACGAAACACGTTAAAAGGAAAAAACCATGTCCTACGAAATATTCGACACCATAAAAGCCCCGCATATTATCTTGAAGCAGTGTCATGGCGCGGTTGTCATTCGCAGCAATATTGGCCGCAGCCTGCGCCTGAAAGGGGATGACTATACGGTCGATCCCCAAGACGACCAGTTCACCATTACCAGCAATGGGGCCTTAAAAATGTACATTCCCGACGGCAGTACCGTGACGGCGGCCGACATTGCTGGTGAACTGGTGATCAAGAACATCTCTGGCCCCATTCAGCTTGACGAAGTGCATGGCGATGCGGTTTTGAAAGGGGTTGGCAGCGTCCAGGCTACGGCCGTTCACGGCAGCCTCACCATCAAGAACGGTGACGGTCCACTGAGTATCAGTGACGTTCATGGTGATGCCTATCTGCGGAATGTCGGCCAGGTTAATGTAGCCCACATTCACGGCGACCTGGCGGGGCGCAACATCAATGGCGACGTCAATATCGACACCGCTCAGGGTGATGTGGGGCTGCGAACAATAAACGGCCGTGTGGCCATCAACACCTGCTACCGTGACGTCAACCTACGCAATCTGGGTGGTCAGGTCAATCTGGCCCAGGTGCATGGCGACGTACGCCTTTTCGGCGGACTGGCCCACGGCGACCACACCATAGTGGCTCAAGGTGATATTGTGCTGCGCTGGCCCACCAATGCCGATCTCAACCTGATTGTCCATGCCGACGAGATTACCAACGATCTGCCCCTGGAAAATCTCGTTGAGAAAGAGGGTATGCTGACCGGCCAACTGGGCGACAGTGGCAAAACCAACCTGACCCTGACCGCACGGCGAGCCATCCTACGCACCAAAGGCTCTGCCCACAGTCAGTGGCGTATGGACGATGAGTTCGACTTTAACTTTGACTTCAACCTTGATCTGGCGACGCTCGGCGAGCAAATCTCGGCCGAAGTCACCGAAAAGGTGGCCCAGGCCACGGCTCACTTTGAAGAGAAATTTGGGCCATCATTTGCCCAAAAAATTGCTCAGAAGGTAGAAGAAGCCGCGGCACGGGCTGAAAAGGCCGCTGAGAAAGCCCGTCGGCGGGCCGAGCAGCAGATGGGCGCCGACTACATGGATCGGCGGCGGCGTACCAGTGCCCCGCCCCCGCCCAAAGCCAAAGAAGTCAGCCCCGAAGAGCAGTTGAAAATCCTGCAAATGGTCGAAAAAGGGTTGATTTCGCCGGATGAAGCGTCCATTTTGTTGGATGCGCTGGAAGAGTGAAAAGTGGCTCTTTGGGAATTCAGGGGGTTGACAAACCGTAATGCGTAAAACGTAACCAGGGAGACCCTACGCATTACGTTTTACGTTTTACGGTAAACCCCACGAAATCTAAGAGACCGGTAATGGTTTAGCAATTATCGTGATTTTCTCTGCATGGTTGCAAAAATGAGTTATCATAGGGATAACACCAAGTAGAAATCACATATCCGTTAAGACTTTTGAAGTTTATACCACTGGAAATCGCGTCATTTAGCAACTAAAACTTCAAAAGTCTCCAGACGTATCACGCTTCATGAAAAATGGTAATCACCGCCCGTAGTAACAGCAGTTCGCCCAAAGGCGCACGCCCGATCAACATGAATAAAGACCTGCCTCAGGTTGTGCGTCTGTTGGAGCGGGTCTTTGGCGAATCGGTACGAGACGGCCAGCAGATTTTTAGTCCGGGCGGGCTGGCCGACACACCTGCGTTTTTGTGGCGTTTGAACGTTAATATGAATCGTTTGTCGCCGGGCTTTGTCTGGGAAGAAAACGGCCGTATTGTCGGTAACGTGACCCTGCTGCCCAGTCGACCGGCCAGCCGCTTTTTGGTAGCCAACGTGGCTGTCCATCCTGACTACCGGCGGCGCGGCATTGCCCGGCTGCTCATGAACGAGGTGCTGGCCGACATTCGCCAGCGCAACGGCCGAACCGCGCTGTTACAGGTCGATAAGGACAACACAGCGGCCGTTACCCTATACCGTGAGCTTGGCTTTGAAAGCCTGGGGCATATGACCCATTGGCGCACTACGTCAACACGCTTGCGGCTCATTCAGGCCGACGACGCGGCTGCTACCTGGGACGACCCGGCACCGTCGATACGGCCGTTGGCCAACCATCTCTGGTCAGAAGCATATGACCTGGACCGTCTGGCCGTACCTGCCGCCTTCGACTGGCCCGATGTACTGCCGGCCAACAACTATAAGCGACCCTGGTGGCAGCGATTGGTTGATTTTCTAAACGGCCGTCACGTTGAAGTATGGGCTACACAGAATCAACAGCAGCAGGTGAATGGGTTGGCCGCTATCTACGGCGAATTGGGCCAGCCCCATTACTTAAAAATTCGGGTGCATCCTGATTGGCAGGGCAAGCTAGAACGGCCGTTGCTGGCCAAACTGCTTCGACGCCTGGACTATCTGTCGCGGCGCAACATTCGCATCGACCACCCGGATGATGACGAAACAATGAACAAGTTGCTACGCGAAGCAAACTTCACCATCAAGCGCACCCTGACCCACATGCGGCTGCGTCTGTGAGCAGGTAGCGAGTAGCGAGTGGAGAATGTTCTTCGTAATTCGTAATTCATAATTCGTCCTTCTGGAGAATATCATGGCAAGCACAGAAGAAAGATTACAAATTCTAAAGATGATAGAGGAAGGCAAGATCAGCGCCAGTGAAGGCGCTGACCTGCTGCGTGCTTTGGACAAAGGCGACCGTGGCCATCCTGAACCATTGCGCGGCGTTAGCAACCCCCGTTGGTTCCGCGTGCGTGTAACGGACCTGAAAAGCGGCCGCAACAAAGTCAACGTCAACATTCCTTTCGGCCTTGTTCACGTTGGCCTCAAAATGGGCGCACGCTTCGTTCCGGAAGTGGATAGCGCTCAATATGAGGAGATGGTTACGGCCATTCGCAGCGGCAAACAAGGCAAGATTATCGACGTGACGCAAGAAGAAGAGCGCGTGGAGATTTTTGTGGAGTAATTGCCGTTAAACATCGTTGTCCATAAAGTTTACAGGATCCAAAAATCGGAATACAATTGGGTGTATCAACGAGCCAATTGAACAACGCACCCACGACATGAACCAAGATTTTAAGTAGATCCACAGACTTTATGGAAGCATATTTGCCTGCCACTGACAATAATTGCCTGGCCGCTCGCGTGGCGGAGATTTTTGCACAATCTTACCACCTGGCCTACGCCCGGCTTGATACTGACTTTTGGGTCCATGAACCTTCCCCCAACTTTGCTTCGGCCGTTCACGTAACCCCAACACGCCTCAGGCAACAACCTATCACCGAGCTACTGCCGCCACTGAGAACGGCCGTTTCTCAACTCGAAGAAATGTACCAGGGCAAAAGGGATTATTATCGTATTGACTACGGCAAGCAGGATAACGGCCCCGCAACGCCCACCACTCACTACACGCTACATCTACATTTGATAGATAAGGCCCACCCGCAAGCAGGCCTGCTGCTGATTGTTGAAAACCATTCCCATCTACAGCATATGCAATTCGCGGATCAATCCGATCTGCTGCTGGCCCACAAACGACTGGCCGAGGCCAACGCTGAACTGCATCGCGTCAATCAGCTAAAGAGCCTGTTTATGTCAATGGCGGCTCATGATTTACGCACGCCAATTACCACCATATTCGGCTTTTCTGACATGCTGCTCGGAGACCTGGCGTTAGACCAGGTGACCCGACGCGACATCATGGGCGTGATACGGGCGCAATCTGAACGTCTACACCGCTTGATCGCCGACTTGTTAGACATTGAGCGGATTGAACAGGGCAAACTGATCTTAAAAAC
This sequence comes from Anaerolineae bacterium, assembly GCA_007123775.1. Taxonomy (GTDB): domain Bacteria; phylum Chloroflexota; class Anaerolineae; order Promineifilales; family Promineifilaceae; genus SLGK01. Next base: position 23,992 of record SLGK01000322.1, read on the forward strand.
GGCTGACTGCGACCTGAACAAGATAGTTCATGAGGTAGTTGAATCGCTAAAGCCCCTGTGCGAAATGAGACGGCTGAAAATTGTGGCTCAATTGCCCAATCCACCCTTGCAGATTTATGGTGACGAGGCCCGCATCTGGCAGATTCTGTACAACCTGGTCAGCAATGCCTTTAAGTATACGGCCGAACAAGGCCAGATCACGTTGACCGTCTTTCAAGATGCGGATGAAGCGGTCTTGCAAGTTTCCGACAATGGCCGCGGCATACCCTTTGATCAGTTAGAACGACTGTTTGATCTGCATTACCGTACGCATGAAGCCAAAGTCAGCACGGTTTTGGGCAGCGGGCTGGGACTCTATATTGTCAAGACAATGGTCGAAGCCCACAATGGCACGGTCTCAGTTGAGAGCGAATTGGGCATACGCACCACGTTTACAGTACGTCTACCCCAAGATTTATAGAACAACAAAAGTTCGCAGGCTATAGGAATGTGGCTATGGCTTCAAGCGGTTTTTTGCTGATGTCGGGTACGGTAGCATCTGCTGCCGGATAACCCGCCACGAGAATAAGAAACGGCCGTTCCCATTTCGGCCGTTCTAACAACTCGTTCAAAAACCCCATGGGGCTGGGCGTGTGGGTCAGCGTCACCAAACCGGCATGGTGCAAGGCCGTGATCAGCATTCCCGTGGCAATCCCCACCGATTCCTGCACATAATAATGCTTCACCTTCTCCCCCACCTCATCCAGACTGTAACTCTGGGCAAAAATAACGATGAGAAAAGGCGCAATCTCCAGAAATGGTTTGTGGGCATCGGTGCCTAACGGAGCCAACGCTTCCAGCCATTCGGACGGCGCGCGGCCTTCGTAAAAGGCGCGTTCCTCAATCTCGGCCGCTTCCCGAATCTTATGCTTGATGGCCGCATCTTCCACAACCACAAAGTGCCAGGGCTGCAAATTAGCCCCATTCGGCGCGGTACCGGCCGCCAGCAGACAAGCCTCAATTACCTCGCGCGACACCGGCCGATCAGAAAAGTGACGCACCGTTCGCCGCCGCTTGATCTCAGCATAAAATTCGTCTGCCCGCCGCTTCATTTCGGCCGGCTCGTATTCAACGTAATCGGGCAAGGGGATTTGTTTGTAGTCGCTCATGGCTAAAGTATAAAACGGCCGTTTCCGTTTAGCAACCTCACAAAATCCTGCTACAATTATTCGTAATTCGAGCATGGTTCAAGTTAGCTTGACAGATCACTGACCGAGGACCGAGGACGGAGGACCGATGGCCAGCGTAATTCCGTCCTTCGTCTTCGGTCTTCCGTCAAAATTTGTAAAGCTGACTGCCGGAGAGCAGTGAACCATGCCGTAATTCGTAATTCGTAATTCGTTATTTAGGAGAAACTATGTCCGACACCTTCATTTTCCCACACCCCCTCCCTGAAACCGATCCCGATCTCCACCGTCTATTGGAACTGGAAGAACAGCGTCAAAATGAAACCATTGTTCTCATTGCCTCCGAGAGCGAGGCCCCGGCGGCCGTGCGTGAGGCCATGAGCAGTGCGTTCGGCAACATCTACGCTGAGGGCTACCCCCGCGAAGAAAGCCGCCGCCAGACCGAGGCCGAAATCCTGGACGTGGACCTGGAACTGGCCCACTACCGCCGCTACAGCGACCCCCGCTACTACAAAGGGGTCGAGTACGCCGACGTGGTGGAAGCCCTGACCCGCCGCCGCGCCGCCGAACTATTTGCCGCCAACGGCGTAACGGCCGCTGACCTCTACATCAACGTGCAGCCCCTCAGCGGCGCACCGGCCAACAGCGCCGTCTACACCGCCCTGCTCCAGCCGGGCGACACCATTCTGGGGCTCAACCTCAACGACGGCGGCCACCTGACCCACGGCACCCGCATCAACCGCTCCGGCAAACATTACAACGGCGTCCCCTACTTCGTTGATTCGGAAACGGAAAAGCTCAACTATGACGAAATCGAGCGGCTGGCTCTGGAGCATAAGCCGCGCATCATCGTCGCCGGCTACTCCGCCTACCCTTTCATCATAGATTGGCAGCGCTTCCGCCAGATTGCCGACAAAGTAGGGGCCTACCTGCTGGCCGACATCGCCCACATTTCCGGGCTGGTGGCCAGCGGCATGCACCCCAGCCCCATTGGCATCGCTGACGTCGTCTCCACCACCACCCACAAGAGCCTGTGCGGGCCGCGCGGGGCTATGCTCATGACCCATCGCGCTGACCTGTCGCGCCTGCTGGATCGGGCCGTTTTCCCCGGCGAACAAGGTGGGCCACACCTCAACACTATTGGCGCGCTGGCCGTGGCCCTCAAGCTGGCCCGCACCGAGCAGTTCCGCAATCTACAGCAGCGCATTGTGGAAAATGCGGCCTATCTGGCCGAAAAGCTGGCCGAACACGGCTTCCGCATTGTCGGCGGCGGTTCCGAAAATCACCTACTGCTGGTAGACACCAAAAGCGTCACCCACGACGGCGTCCATCTGTCGGGCGATATGGCTGCTCGTATTCTGGACGTGGCCGGCATTGTGGTCAATCGCAACACCATCCCGGGTGACGTAGGCGCGCTCAACCCCACCGGCCTGCGCCTGGGCACCGTCTGGATCAGCCAGCTTGGCTTTGACCGGCCGGAAGTCGAAAAGCTGGCTGAGGCGATGGCCACCGTCATGCAGGGCTGTACGCCCTTCACCTATGCCGCCATGGGCAACCGCCAGCAGCTACGGGCCAAAGTGGATTTTGCGGCCCTGCAAAAAGGACGGGCGTTGGTACGCGAACTGCGTGGCGTGGCTGCTCCTGAAGCAACCAGCGACACGCTGCACATCCGCGGCGCGGCTGCGGCCGATTTACTCAACCACGCCCTGACCAGTGACGTGGCGGCGCTGGCAGAGGGTGAGAGCCAGCCGACTTTTCTCTTTGGCCCTGGTCTGGAGGTATATGGCACGCTGCGGCGGGAAACGGCCGTTTCCTTCCACCTCCGCCTGCCCAACAAAGAAACCGCCCAACAGGCGGCCGACTGGCTCAGCGCCCTCTCCGATGGCTACGTCCACTTTGGCGACCTGCACGCCAAGTTGTCTGGTCCTGTGGTGGTACAGACGGGGGCTGAGGCCGACCTGCCTGTACCCACGGAAAACGAAGCCGCTTTTGCCGACCACAAACCATTCTTCATCGGCCACGATAAGCGCAGCGACCACGAGCAGCGCAGCGGCGGCGACCCTCTGCCCACCTTCACCTGGACCGAACCGGAAGACCCACCCCTGCTCAAAACAGTCCTGCACCAGACCCACGTGGAGATGGGCGGGCGCATGGTCCCCTTCGGCGGTTACGACATGCCCGTCTGGTATAGTTCGGTCAGCGAGGAGCATCAGGCAGTACGCCAGGCCGCCGGTCTCTTCGATGCCACCCATATGGGCGTATTTGACGCCAGCGGCCCGCGCGTCGTGGACTTCCTCAACATGGTCACGACCAACGATGTAAGTACCCTGAGCGTAGGCCAGTCCCACTATACCTACTTCTTCTTCCCCGACGGCAGCGTGGTGGATGATTTGCTCATTTACCGGCTGGCCGAGGATCGCTTTATGCTGGTGGTCAACGCCTCCAACAATGACAAGGATTGGGCCTGGCTAAACGCGGTCAATGAGGGCAAAGTGAGGGTGGATGAGAAACGGCCGTTTGCCCGCAATCCCCATCCCGTCACCCTACGCGACCTGCGCGACCCGCAGCACGGGGCCGACTGCCGTCTGGACATCCCCCTGCAAGGCCCGCTCTCCACCAAAATC